>NZ_CP007014.1:307500-615000 GCF_000452705.1 Pseudomonas syringae CC1557 | reverse complement strand
ATGTACACGGAGTTATCAACAGCTCCCTGTCGCAATCCGCCCAGCGCGCCGGCCTGACCCACAGCATGACCATGGACATGGCCAATATCTTTGGCTACGACATCGACTTCGCTCAGGACATTCGCAAGGGCGACGAGTTTGATGTGGTGTATGAGCAGAAAGTGGTCAACGGCAAGAGCGTCGGCACCGGTAATATCCTGGCGGCCCGTTTCACCAACCGTGGCAAGACCTACACGGCAGTTCGTTACACCAGCAAACAAGGCACTACCAATTACTACACCGCCGATGGCAACAGCATGCGCAAGGCGTTCATCCGTACACCGGTCGACTTCGCCCGTATCAGCTCGATGTTCTCGATGGGGCGCAAGCACCCGATCCTGAACAAGATCCGTGCGCACAAAGGTGTCGACTATGCTGCTCCACGCGGCACTCCGATCAAGGCCACCGGCGACGGTAAAGTGTTGTTGGCCGGGCGTCGTGGCGGCTACGGCAACACGGTAATCATCCAGCACGGCGACACTTACCGCACGCTGTATGGTCACATGCAAGGCTTCGCCAAAGGCGTGCAAACCGGCAGTGCGGTCAAGCAAGGCCAGGTGATCGGCTATATTGGAACTACCGGCTTGTCGACGGGCCCGCATTTGCACTATGAGTTTCAGGTCAATGGCGTGCACGTAGACCCGTTGGGTCAGAAGCTTCCGATGGCGGATCCGATCGCCAAATCCGAAAAACAGCGGTTCATGCAGCAAAGCCAACCGTTGATGGCGCGCATGGATCAGGAAAAGGCCACCACGCTGGCCTCTAATAAAAGGTAATCCATGGCCTACTTCTATATAGGTGTGATGTCCGGCAGCAGCCTCGATGGGATCGATATCGCCCTGTTGAAGCAGGATAACCGACCGATACTCCTGGCAACTCATTACATCCCCATGCCGGAAGACCTGCATGCAGAGTTGCTGGCGCTTTGCTCCAGTGGGGCAGATGAGCTGGCTCGCGCCGCCGTTACCGAGCAGAAGTGGTGCCGACTGGTCGCCGAGGGTGTTCTGACCTTGCTGAAAGAGCAGAACATGGTAGCCGGACAGATCCGCGCCATTGGCAGCCATGGCCAGACAATTCGCCATGAGCCTGCTCGTGGCTACAGTATCCAGATCGGCAACCCTGCCCTGCTTGCCGAACTGACTGAAATCACCGTAGTGAGTGACTTCCGCCGTCGTGACATTGCAGCAGGTGGCCAGGGTGCACCGCTGGTGCCAGCCTTCCATGAAGCGCTGTTCGATGACAACAAGAATCATCGCGCAGTGCTTAACATTGGCGGGTTCAGCAACCTGAGTCTGATCGAATCGGATCGTCCGGTTGAAGGCTTTGATTGCGGCCCGGGCAACGTGCTGCTTGACGCCTGGATACAATCCAAACGCACTCAGAGCTACGACGAAAATGGCAACTGGGCAGCGAGCGGTCAGGTCAACAAGGAGCTGCTGAACACGCTGCTCAGCGACCCGTTCTTCCAGACCAAGGGGCCGAAAAGTACTGGCCGGGAAGTGTTCAACCTCGGCTGGCTTCGCCATCATCTCTTTCAGTTTCAGACGTTGGCACCGGAAGATGTGCAGGCCACTCTGCTGGAGCTGACCGCGCTGACCATCACCGAGTCGCTGCAATCGGCACAGTCGAGCACCGTGGATCTTCTGGTCTGCGGCGGCGGCGCGCACAACACTGCGCTGATGAGTCGTCTTGCCGAACTGTTGCCCGACACCCAAGTCAGCAGCACCGATAAATTTGGCGTCGACCCTGACTGGGTAGAAGCGATGGCCTTTGCATGGCTTGCGCATTGCTGCCTTGAAAGCGTCCCGGCGAACCGCCCCACGGTAACCGGGGCCAAAGGCCTGCGGATTCTGGGCGCGATCTACCCAGCTTGAAGCCTGACACCTGAACGCAAAACGCCGCTCGAATGAGCGGCGTCTTTGTTTACAGCAGCGTATTTACAGCAGCGTTCGATCAGATCGAAAACGAAGAACCACAACCACAGGTCGTGGAAGCATTCGGGTTCTTGATCACGAATCGCGAGCCCTCAAGCCCTTCCTGATAATCCACTTCAGCGCCCGCCAGATACTGGAAGCTCATCGGATCGACCACCAGACTAACGCCCTCGCGCTCGACGATTGTATCGTCGTCTGCCACGTCCTCATCAAAAGTGAAGCCGTACTGAAAACCCGAGCAACCACCACCTGTAACGAATACACGCAGCTTAAGGCGATCATTGCCCTCTTCGTCGACCAGGGTTTTCACCTTGTGCGCTGCATTTGGGGTGAATTCCAAAGCCGTAGGCGTAAAGGATTCAACACTCATGTCAGATATCTCCCGGCATTAGCCGTCGTAATGCGTAATGACGGCATTATCCGCTTCTCCTAGAAAATCGGTCAACTATTTGCTGGGAGGCAGCTACAAGCTACAAGAGCATGGCCGGTCCGCCCTTGCCTTGCGACTTGAAGCCTGCCGCTGAAGCTATAAGCGGCTTCCCTCAGGGCATCATCCCCGCATGAGACAACCCTGCGCGCTCATCCAGACCAAACAGGATGTTCATGTTCTGCACCGCCTGCCCGGACGCGCCCTTCACCAGGTTGTCGATAACCGAGAGCACGACCACCAGATCGCCGCCCTGTGGACGATGCACGGCAATGCGGCAGACGTTGGCGCCACGCACACTACGGGTTTCCGGGTGGCTACCGGCTGGCATTACATCAACGAACGGCTCATCGGCGTAGCGCTTCTCGAACAGAGCTTGCAGATCCACCGAGCGGTCAGTGACCGTTGCATAAAGTGTGGAATGAATGCCACGGATCATCGGCACCAGATGCGGTACGAAGGTCAGACCAACCTCACCACCTGCTGCGCGACGCAGCCCCTGAGTGATTTCAGGCAGATGACGGTGACCTTTTACGGCGTACGCCTTGAAGCTTTCGTTGGCTTCCGAGTAAAGAGAGCCAATGCTCAGACCACGCCCTGCGCCGCTCACACCGGACTTACAGTCGGCAATCAAACGGGTGTTATCGGCAATGCCTGCTTCAAGCAACGGCAAGAAGCCCAGTTGCGTGGCTGTCGGGTAGCAGCCCGGCACGGCAATCAAGCGGGCGCTCTTTATCTGCTCGCGGTTGACTTCCGGCAGCCCGTAGACCGCGTCCTGCAGCAACTGCGGCGCACCGTGAGGCTGGCCGTACCATTTGGCCCACTCGACCGGGTCCTGCAGACGGAAATCGGCCGACAGATCGATTACCTTGGTGCCCGCCGCAAGCAGTTCACCCGCCAGGGCATGGGCAACACCGTGAGGCGTGGCAAAAAACACCACATCACAGGCCCCCAGGGTTTTGACATCAGGGACGCTGAACGCCAGGCCGTCGTAATGGCCTCGCAGGTTCGGATACATGTCGGCGACTGGAAGACCGGCCTCCGAGCGAGAGGTAATTACCACCACTTCTGCCTGCGGATGCTGTGCCAACAGACGCAGCAGCTCGACTCCGGTGTAACCCGTGCCGCCGACGATACCGACCTTGACCATAACCTGCCCTCAACGAAACAACTGGAAAGCGGTCGATAATAGGAGCCTATGGCCTCTGCGACAACCGACAACGTGACGTAAGGGCGCACAAGACACTACTATTCGGCCACCGTGAACCTGGGAATAATCAAAAATGCTCTATTTATGGATCAAAGCACTGCATGTCATCTCGATGGTCTGCTGGTTTGCAGCCCTGTTCTATCTACCAAGACTGTTCGTCTACCACTCGATGAGCGAGGACACCGTCAGCCGCGAGCGCTTCATGGTGATGGAGCGCAAACTGTACCGCGGCATCATGACACCGGCAATGATCGCCACGCTGGTCTTCGGCGGCTGGCTGATCAGCTTCGACCCCAGCGGTTATTTCAGCCAGGGCTGGATGCACGCGAAGCTGACCCTGGTGTTCCTGCTGATCGGCTACCACCATGTCTGCGGCGCGCAGATGAAACGCTTCGCCCGTGGCGAGAATGGCCGCAGCCACGTGTTTTATCGCTGGTTCAATGAAATCCCGGTATTGATTCTGATTGCGGTGGTCATTCTGGTTATCGTAAAACCGTTCTGACCGACTGCCGCTCTGCCCTCACGAAAGGACGCCTCTATAAGGTGTCCTGCTGCTCTCACTCAAGACAAGGAAGCCCTGTATGACCGATACCCTCTTCAAAATCATGTTTGAAGGGCAGGTGCGTGACGGCGTCGAGCCTGAAACGGCAAAAGCCAACGTAGCCGGGCTCTTCAAAAGCGACGCTGCGGCGGTTGAAAAGCTGTTTAGCGGCAAACCCGTCACCCTCAAGCGCGGGCTGGTTCACACGGAAGCAGAGCGCTATATCACTGCGCTGAAAGAGGCAGGCGTCGAAGCACACATCGAACCCGACCAGGCCATCAGTCTCAATCTGGATGAGGTCGCCACGCCAGCAACCCCTTGGGCAGCCGATAAACGCTCGCCTGAGCCCGCATCCCCTTACGCGCCGCCCAAAGCGCAGGTGGGTCACGAGGAGTTCGGGCATTCCACGCTCAAAGTCTTCACCACCAATGGCCGTATCGGACGTCTGCGCTTTCTGGCGTGGAGCATGGTCCAGTGTGTCACGCTCATAGTTCTGCTATCACTTGCCCTGGCCGTCATGAACGCATCGCTGGTCGGCGGCGGCTTGCTGATCGCGGTTCTGGTGGTGGTGTTCATCACTATCGGAATTATGATCGGGGTGCAGAGGCTGCATGACCTGGGCTGGTCAGGCTGGCTTTTGCTGTTGAACCTCGTGCCGTTCGTGGGCACCTTGTTCCCGTTCCTGATCATGGTGCTGCCCGGCACCAAAGGCCCGAACCAGTTTGGCCCGCCGCCACCGCCCAACACGCGCGGCGTAAAGTTTCTGGCCGTCGTGTGGATTGCCATGATCCCGGTTATCACCGTAGCCAGCATCTATTACGGCATTGCAACCCTGGCCAAAGAGGAGCTGGCGCTTAAAACCGACGAGTACGAACAGACCCTGCCTTACGATGATCAGGAAGACAGTGCCTTGAGCGCTCCTGATGATGTCAATAAAGAGCCAAACGAACAGAACGACAAGTAATAAACTGCTGACGTCCGGCGAACAGCCGGGCGCACAGGCTCAATGGAGAAATGCATGACCCGTTACGCCCTGATCACTGGCGCTTCCAGCGGCATAGGCCTGGCCATCGCCGAGGCGCTGGCGCGGCGTGGTCGCAACCTTATTCTGGTTGCCCGCCAGCGTGACTTGCTGGAAACGACCGCACTGGAATTCACTCAGCGCTTTGGCGTCGAGGTACTGATTCGTGCGTGCGACCTGGGTGAACCGCTGCGACTCTCGGGTTTTCTGCTGGAGCTGGAAGACGGTGCCCACCAGATCGACCTGCTGGTCAACGCCGCAGGCATCGGCACGTGCGGGCCATTTTTGGCGCAGGACTGGGGCGTCGAGCAGGACCTGATCGACTTGAATATCCTGGCGCTCACACGTTTGTGTCACACCGTCGGTAACCTGATGGCGATCCAGGGCGGCGGACAGATACTCAATGTCGCTTCGGTAGCGGCTTTCCAGCCGGGCCCCTGGATGAGTACCTATTACGCCAGCAAGGCATATGTACTGCATTTTTCCGAAGGTCTGCGCGAGGAAGTGAAAAAAGCTGGCGTCAACGTCTCGGTATTGTGCCCTGGGCCAACCCGGACGGCTTTCTTCCGTACCGCGCAATTACAGGTGAACGTCGATAATCTGATGAGCCCTGAAGAAGTGGCGCTGTACACGGTCCGGGCGCTGGCAAAAAATCGCGCGGTTATCATTCCCGGCTTCAGCAACAGGTTCTGGACACTCAGCCCGCGCTTCGTTTCGCGCTGGCTGGCACGCCAGATAAGCGGTTATATCAACAAGAAGTTCTGCCCGCGCTGACAGAGGCAGGGCTGGGCGGGCCATGTTTCGCTCAGTACACTCAGGCTCACGGCAGTAACCTGCGCCCCCATCAACCGACAAGGAGCAAACAGCTGTGGATACTTTGTTCACCAAGATCATCAATCGGGAAATCCCGGCAAAGATCATCTACGAAGATGATCAGGTACTGGCCTTCCACGATATCGCCCCACAGGCACCCGTGCATTTTCTGGTTATCCCGAAAAAGCCTATTCGTACCTTGAATGACCTGACCGAAGAGGACAAAGGCCTGGCAGGCCACATCCTGTTCACGGCGCAACGTCTGGCACTTGAGCTGGGCTGCGAAGAAGGCTTCCGTGTGGTCATGAACTGCAATGAGCTGGGCGGGCAGACCGTTTATCACATTCACATGCATGTGCTGGGTCAACGTCAGATGAACTGGCCTCCGGGCTGATCGCAAATCTTCGCGAAACTCCCCCGGCTGGCTGATCCTGAAGATCGTCGGCCGGCTGATACAGGTCCAGCCGCCCTGCGCCAATTCGGGTAAACTGCCCGCATGGTTCTTACGGAGGTGCCCATGGCTACCGAACGTCAATATTCCCCCATCGACCGTCTGTTACTGCAAGCCGACAGCGCAATGCGCACCCTGCTGCCGTCGAGCGCACACGCACGGCGTCCGTCCCCGGCAGTTGTCCAGCCCGATCACACGATGAGCGAGGCCGACGCCCGCCATGTCGCAGGCCTGATGCGCATCAACCATACCGGCGAAGTCTGCGCCCAGGCGCTGTATCAGGGTCAGGCGCTAACCGCGAAGCTGCCCAAGGTACGCAAGGCGATGGAGCATGCGGCCGAAGAAGAAATCGATCACCTGGTCTGGTGCGAACAGCGCATTCATCAACTTGGCAGCCACACCAGCGTGCTGAACCCGCTGTTCTACGGTCTTTCCTTCGGGATGGGCGCAGTGGCCGGGATCATCAGTGACCGGGTCAGCCTCGGGTTTGTTGCCGCAACAGAAGATCAGGTCTGCAAACACCTGAGCGAGCACCTGGAACAACTGCCGACCGAAGACGGCAAATCGCGGGCGATTCTGCAACAGATGCTCAGCGATGAAGAACATCATGCCGAGTCTGCACTTGAAGCGGGCGGCTTTCGCTTCCCGGCACCGGTCAAGTTCGGCATGAGCCTGTTGGCCAAGGTCATGACCAGGTCCACTTATCGCGTGTGACACGGTAAATGAAAAGGCGCCTGCAAGAGGCGCCTTTTTTATATCCGAAAACCGGGTTTAAACCGCTACGTTACGACCGTAGAAGATCTCCAGCATTTCGTGTTTGACCTTCGCGGTCACTTGCTCACGCTGTTCCGCAGACAGGTTGCTGGTCGCGTCGCCAAACAGGTAGTTATCCAGTTCGAACTGCTTGAGCAGCATCTTGGTGTGGAACAGGTTTTCCTGATACACGTTGACGTCGGTCATCTGGTAACCGTTGCGCGTGTCTTCGGACAGGTAATTCTGAATCGAGTTGATTTCGTGATCGATGAAGTGCTTTTTGCCTTCCACGTCACGGGTGAAACCGCGCACGCGATAATCGACAGTCACGATGTCCGACTCGAACTTGTGAATTAGGTAGTTCAGCGCCTTCAGCGGTGAAATGACGCCACAGGTCGACACGTCGATGTCTACCCGGAACGTGGCAATACCGTCTACCGGGTGAATTTCCGGATAGGTATGGACCGTGATGTGGCTCTTGTCCAGATGGGCCAGGATAGTTTCCGGCAGTGGACCTGGCGACTCTTCGATCTGGCTTTCGGTAGGCGTTACCGGCTGCTCGGAGATCAGAATGGTCACACTGGCACCTTGTGGATCGTAATCCTGACGCGCAATGTTCAGGATGTTGGCACCAATGATATCGACAACATCAGTCAGAATCCGCGTCAGGCGTTCTGCGTCGTACACACTATTGATGTACTCGACGTACGCCTGCTGGTCCTGCGGGGTTTCCGCATAGCAGATGTCATAAATGTTGAAGCTCAAGGTCTTTGTCAGGTTATTGAACCCGTGGAGCTTGAGTTTGCTTTTCACCGTTAAAAACTCTCTATATGGGTGCGGCGCCAGCCGCGTGATCAAGCATGCCCGTCAGGTGAGCCCGGCTCATCTGCGTAGGACGGTTAACACCTCTTCGCGTTGGCGATTTTGGTTGTCTGTTCGGGCTGCCAGCAGAAAACCAATGCACGCTGCGCCCTTAAAAAGTGGCGCATTATGCAGACGTCCGAAGCCGTCTGCCAGAGTGTGCGCCGTTTTTATGATCGTTGGATGTCTGACGCTAACCCCAGTTCGACAATTTCATAATCGTGGGTGATTTTCACGCCGGCGTTTCCGAGCATAATCGACGCCGAGCAATACTTCTCTGCGGACAGTTCGATAGCGCGTTTGACCTGCGCCTCCTTGAGGCCACGGCCTTTGACGACGAAGTGCAGATGAATCTTTGTGAACACTTTCGGATCTTCGTCTGCGCGTTCGGCCTCAAGAAAGGCTTCACAGCTTTCAATCGGCTGACGCGACTTCTTGAGAATACTGACCACGTCATAGTTGCTGCAGCCGCCCAGGCCGATCAGCACCATTTCCATCGGACGCACGCCCAGGTTGCGACCACCACTTTCCAGCGGGCCGTCCATTACCACCACATGGCCACTGCCGGATTCGCCGAGGAACATGGCTTCGCCAGCCCATTGGATGCGTGCCTTCATCGCCAAGACTCCACTGTAAAAAAGGGTCGCCAGCTTAGCACAGGGCCAAGGGATGGCCTGAGGCGCCAGCAGAAATACGATTTGAGGCAAACGTGTAGGAATATTCGCAAATCGCACCCCGTAGACGTCGAAAAGCTGCGGAGAACGCACGCGCAGCCGATACCTATAGGTATGCCATTTGGCCATAGTCTTTATTTCGGAAGTAGCGCATGGTCGCAATACCGTTTACACCCAAAACGAGCATCCTAGAGAAGCTGCTTCCGCATGCAGAACGTCGCCGTTGCGCCGCAAAAAGCAACATCATCAATGCGGGTGAGCGCTCGGCCTCGTTGTTCATCATCCTCAAGGGGTCGGTCACGGTGCTGATCGAAGATGACGAACGACGGGAGATGATCGTCGCTTACCTGAACAGTGGCGACTTCTTCGGCGAGCTGGGCCTTTTCCAACTGCCGGGGCAAGAGTCCATTCGCAGCGCGTGGGTACGGGCCAAAACCGAATGCGAAGTCGCCGAAATCCCCTACGACACGTTTCGCGAAGTGGCCCGGCAGGAACCGGACATTCTGTACGCGCTGGGCAGTCAGATGGCCGAACGCCTGCGCAACACCACGCGCAAGGTAGGCGATCTCGCGTTTCTGGATGTTACCGGGCGCGTGGCTCGCACGCTGTTGGACCTGTGCAAGCAACCTGACGCCATGACTCACCCGGACGGCATGCAGATCAAGATCACCCGTCAGGAGATCGGCCGTATCGTGGGCTGTTCAAGAGAAATGGTTGGTCGCGTACTCAAGGCTCTGGAAGAGCAAAGCCTGGTTAACGTCAAAGGCAAGACCATGGTGGTCTTCGGCACACGCTGAAACCGGGTATTCAGAGTTCGCAAAGCAGATGCCGGTAGGCCTGCGCCAGACGCGCCAGAACCTCTACACCGGGAAAAGCTTCATGAAGGGCAATGTGGCTGTCGGCTCGCACACGTTGTTCAAGTTCGCACAGTTCATTGAATCGATTGACTGCCGCCACCATCTGCACACGCTCGTCATCCAGCAACAAGGCACCATGTGCCAGCACTACCGCACGCGTTCCACCCTGACTCTGACGCCAGCGCTGGGCAGTTCCGACCATCTTTCGGCCATCGATATTTACGTTGAAGCGACCGTCGCAGAATGCGCCGGCCACCTCGCCCAACGACGCCTGCCCACCCAGCTCGACCAGCAGATCCAGAATCGGCTGACACAAACGCAGGTAAGCGGTTTCGATCCGGTCCCGATCAGCGTCTGTTTTCGGCTGCGCGTAGACCAACGCGATATTCACGGTAGCGTGAGATTGCGGTACGGGTTCACCACCGGTTTCCCGCAACAGCACAGGCCATCCATTGTCCGCAAGGGTTTCACTGGCTTCGACAAAGCCCGGCAAGCGGCTCATGCGCCGCGGCATGACCAGCGCCCGGTCATTGGGTCGCCACAGCAGCAGCCCATGCTCTGCAACACCGGCACAGACTGACGCCAACAGATCCTGCTCGGCCTGCAGGCCTTGTTCGACACAGATATCGATAATCGGGTCTTGCATGCCGGACCTCAGCGTGTGCTCGGTTCAAAACATCAGTCAGTCGAGGAAACGCTCATCGCGGGCTTGCGCTCCGGGAAGAACAAACGCTGCAATTCTGCACCCGGCTTTTCAGCACGCATGAAGGCTTCACCTACCAGAAATGCATACACATCACTGATTTCCATCAACTCGACATCGGCCCGATTGAGGATGCCGCTTTCAGTAATCACGATACGGTCACGCGGAATACGCGGCAGCAGGTCCAGCGTGGTTTCGAGGCTCACGTCGAAGGTGTGGAGATTACGATTGTTAATCCCCACCAGCCTGGTATCGAGCGTTTTCAGCGCGCGATCCAGCTCGTCGCCGTCATGTACCTCGACCAGCACATCAAGGCCAACACTTTTGGCGACGGCGGCCAGTTCGGCCATGCGCACGTCATCCAGCGCCGACACAATCAACAAAATACAGTCCGCGCCCAAGGCACGCGCTTCGACCACCTGATACGGGTCGATCATGAAATCCTTGCGAATCACCGGCAGATTGCACGCTGCACGCGCTTCTTGCAGGTAAGCATCGGAGCCTTGAAAGAAATCGACATCGGTCAGCACGGAAAGACAGGTCGCGCCGCCCGCCTGATAACTTCTGGCGATTTCGGCCGGCAGGAAGTTTTCCCGGATGACGCCTTTGCTCGGCGACGCCTTCTTGATCTCGGCAATAACGGCAGGCTGTTTCAGCTTGACCTGACTGATCATTGCGTTGGAGAAACCACGCGGCGCGTCTGCCTTGGCAGCCTGCTGTTCCAGCTCGGCCAGGCTCACGATCGCACGACGGGCTGCGACTTCTTCGGTCTTTCGAGCCAGGATCTTTTCCAGTACGGTTGGCACACTCATGTTTCGTTCTCCTGCTTGAATACCGCCGTGAAGGCACCCAACTCTTCCAGTTTTTCCCGCGCAAGGCCGGTATGCAGTGCATCGTGTGCCAGCGCTACGCCTTCTTTCAAGCTGGTAGCAAGATCGGCCGCATAAAGCGCGGCTCCAGCATTGAGCACGATCATATCCGCAGCCTTCTGCCCGCTCTCGGTCTTGCGCCGTCCCAACGCGTCGCGAATCAATTCCAGCGACTGCGCAGGGCTTTCCACAGCGAGGCCGTACAGACTCTGGCTCTTGATACCCAACTCTTCCGGATTTACCCAGTACTCAGTCACTTCGCCGTTCTTCAGCTCGGCAACGAAGGTCGGCGCGGCCAGGCTGAACTCGTCCAGCCCGTCCTGGGAATGCACCACCAGCACATGCTTGCTGCCCAGACGCAGCAGCACTTCAGCCAGCGGACGGCACAACGCCTGATTGAACACACCGACGATCTGATGGCGAACACCAGCCGGGTTGGTCAGCGGGCCAAGCATGTTGAACAACGTCCGCAGCCCCAACTCACGGCGTGGCCCGGCCGTATGTTTCATTGCAGTGTGATGAGACTGGGCAAACATGAAACCAATGCCGACACTGTCGATGCAGCGGGCCACCTGAACAGGCGTCAGGTTCAGGTACACACCTGCGGCCTCCAGCAAGTCGGCACTGCCGCTCTTGCCGGACACTGCGCGGTTGCCGTGCTTGGCCACCGTACAGCCAGCGGCGGCAATGACAAAAGCCGACGCCGTGGACACGTTGAAGATGTTCGCGCCGTCACCACCGGTGCCGACGATATCGACAACACCGTCGAGCGTCTTCAGTTCGACCTTGTCCGCCAGTTCGCGCATGACCGACACCGCACCGACGATTTCGTCGATGGTTTCGCTCTTCATGCGCATGCCCATCAGAAAAGAGCCGATCTGCGCTTCGGTGCATTGGCCGGTCATTATTTCGCGCATCACGTCGCTCATCTCGGCAGTGGTCAGGTCCAACTGGTTGACCACGCGGTTCAGCGCGCTTTTGATATTCATCGGGGTATTCATAAAAAGTCCTTAGCCCTGACGCTGGCCGCCGCTCTGTTTGAGGAAGTTGGCGAACAACTCGTGACCCTGCTCAGTCAGGATCGACTCGGGGTGAAACTGCACGCCCTCGACGTTCAATGTCTTGTGGCGCAAGCCCATGATCTCGTCGACCGAGCCGTCTTCCAGCGCAGTCCATGCTGTCACTTCCAGGCACTCGGGCAGCGTATCGCGTTTGACCACCAGCGAGTGGTAGCGGGTTACCACCAACGGATGATTCAGGCCCTCAAAGACACCGCCGTCTTCGTGGACGACAGGGCTGGTTTTGCCATGCATCACCTCACGCGCACGCACCACATCACCGCCGAACGCCTGACCAATGGACTGGTGCCCCAGGCAGACACCCAGAATCGGCAGTTTGCCCGCGAAGTGATTGATCACCTCAAGCGAGACGCCGGCTTCATTGGGTGTGCACGGGCCAGGCGAGACCACGATGCGCTCGGGGTTCAGGGCTTCGATCTGGGCGATGGTCAGTTCGTCGTTACGAATGACTTTGACGTCTGCCCCCAGCTCACCGAGGTACTGCACGACGTTGTAGGTAAAGGAGTCGTAGTTATCGATCATCAGCAACATTTTGCTATCAACCTTTTGATTGACTGACTTGATTCAAGCCTTCCGGATTCTGCGTCACTCATGCGTCCCCTCTTCAGCCACAAGGCTTGAGGTGACCAGGGCAAAAAGCATCACACATCGAAGGCATACAGGTACGGGTCCGGCAGGGCCGGCAAGGAAATAGTCAGGCGCGCCAACGCCAGCGGGCGTGAGCCTTGATTACGCGCATCAAGAGTTTGCTGACAATTGTCACGGAAGGGGTCTCATCGGTACGTTTCGGGACATTAGCGTACCGAATGGGCCGGTGCAATATGAAAGTACCGGGCGGGACCGATTGATAGCCGGGCAAAGGCTGAAAAGAGGACCGCGCCTCCTTGCGGAGGCGGGATTGAGGCGGGGGCACGATGGCCGAGGGTGGGACGCCGAAAGGAACATCAATGCGCAATCTCGCGCACATAGGCTTGGCAGGCCTTCAAGGCGATCAATCCTTGATCGCCGTAATCGGTGATGGCGACAATTCGTCCAGCAGCCGCTGGGTCAAGTTCGCCTCGCGGGCTTCCATGAACCACGCCGCTGGTATCGGCGGCGACTGGCATTCCATTGCCACCGGCAGGGCTGGCGAGGAGGACTGACAACCGCAGATCAGCAGTAGCCAGACGGTCACGCAAACGGGCTTGAGAGGTTTGTGCATCGCTCAACTCCTTGTGAATGGTTGTGTCGCTATCGCGCAGGCGAACTTCCAGCGCCCGCCTTCGCGACTGTTCGGCGTTCTGCCAATCGATAACCGCGAGTGCCGCCTGCTCGCGTTCGCGCTGCCAGGTCAGCTGTTGTGTGGACAGTTGCAGGCCATAGCGGGCCGCCTGCGACTTCCAGGCAACCCATACGCCCAACCCCGACCCCAGCACGAACGCCAGGACCAGGAAGCGCACATCCAGCGCTTTCATGGCAGCACCTCCAAGGCACGCTGATAGAGCGCCTGTCTATCGGCAAGGCCATTCGTGCCGCCGTTGATACGCCGGGTGATCATCAAAAAGTCTCCCTTGTCAGCGAGCACATTGAGGTTGGCCCGATCCCAGAACCACGCCGCCGACATGGCGGCGTGGTCTGGCTGTTCGAGCAGTTGCGGCTGGCCAAGCAAGTCCAGCCCGAGCGCCTCCCCGCACGCCTCATAATTCGCTCGCCCCGTCACCTGAATCAGCCCACGGCCGCGGTAAAGCTGACCGTCGCCGTCTGCCTCTGGCGTATTGCCCAGACGCAGCGCCAACTGCCCGGTGTCGTACTTCGCCAGGTAGCTGTCGCTACCCAGTTCGCGCACATAACGAAGCTGCCCGGATTCATGCCCGACCTGGGCGATGAACCCGGCGATGCGCAGCCGGGTGTTGATGGAGTAGCGAGTCATGGCGATGTTGAGCGCAGGAACAAAAACGCCGGCTTGGAGGCCGGCGTTGGGGAGGATTTGTAGCAGTTGTTGGTGATTGATAGGCATGGTTACTCCTGCCTTGCTTATGACGCTCGTCAGCGTCCCCAATCGACGAAGCTCTCGTGACTCGAGAGCAACTCGCATTACGGGTAAAAACGCCCCCTATTGCGGGGCGTCATTACCTGGGTCGTTAGCAGCAGTCATATCAGCAGGTCGTGGCGATATCGAAAGCATAAACAGTAACGCCAGCTTTAGAGCCGGCGTCGAGTGCAATTCGTTTTTGCGCACGCCCTGCCAAATGGCCCACTACTCAGAAGGTGGCACATACACAAAAGGCTGCGCAGGCGCCACTGGCCAGTCGAACTTCCTTGGGTAACTTGGCAATGTGTCAATTTGGGAAAGCCGCACGCGATAAAGACGGAACGCGTAGAGCTCAGCGTTTATTGCTGGCACGGATTTCACTTGCGCTTCGGTCGCCAGATTCATTGCTATGGCGTCTTGAAGAATATCCAGTTCGTCCAGCAAAGAGTGGATTTGAGCGGTAGCGTTACTTGATAGGTTATTTCGCTGACTCGTCACCAGCTGCACGACCGACTCCTCGGTCGGCTCGAGAACCGGGCCAAACTCACCGGCGAGGGCACGGTTAAACAGATCGACTCCGTGAGCAGCGGAGTCATAGGGAGACGCACTAAAAGGCACCTCACCGTAAGTGTCTTTAAACTCCGCAAACAACACCCACAGGTTAATGTATGTGTGTGTCATATCGGACCAACGTGGATCGCGAGCGCTTATTACTGTGGACATATGAATACCTTTAATTTTCTATTGAGAGAGTATGGGTTTATGAATGATTGACGCTTGCGGGCGTCAGTGGACCTCCTGTGTCGTTTGAGCTGCATTGCGCGCCCGTCAGGGATGATGTTCAGTCGTTGTTGCTAGTCGAGGGGCATTGATCCTCCTCAGGGGCTTGCAGGACTGGCCCACCCCATGAGTCGATAAAGCTCTCCTGTTTAAAAGCGGACTGGATGGCGATAAAACAATGCCCCGTCAGTGCGGGGCAGTTCGTCTGTACTTGCGCCTTACAGGGGCTAGCTATTCAGTAGGCAACGGGCAAAAAAACCGCGCTCGCGGTCATGTCTAAAGGGCAGTTGCATCCGAGGGGGAGGACGGCCATTCGATCTGGATAGGGTAATCAGGACTTTGCTCAATCCGGTTCAGTTTGACGCTGTAGCGTTTCCATTCAAGCAAACTTGCCGTCTCGACCTCGGTGGCATCTCCCAGATCCACGGCATACTGCAATGGGGCAATACGTGTGGTTGCCTCCTGCAAACGCTGGTCGCGAACCAGCAGAGCAGCGGAAGCCAACGCGGCCTTTTGAGCTTCAGTATCAAGAGCCCAGTCACCCTCTCTCCAAACGTAGTATTTACCAGGCCATTGTTTGGTAGTGAGCCTTTCAGGAGGCGCACCCAGACTGGCCCATTCCTCTACAGAGCCGTCGTTTGTTCGATACATAGGGCCACGACTATCCGTGACCTGTTGCAGCTCATTATTGAACATCGTCCAGGCAAAGCCTGTGATCGGCGGGTTCAGCAGCTCCGGCAAACTTACCGCATTGCTGGGAGTTTGCTCGCCCAGCCCAGGGATAACCGGTAATTCAACAGGACCGATAAGGGCCCCGGCATCATCTATCAAGTAAGTAGGCATAATGTCCTCAGATCAGTTTAATACGGCCGGGATAGGCAATGTTGCGGCTACGGAAACGAATCCAGTTGTTGATTAAATTTGCGTTAACCTCGACAGCACCCATTATTCCGTTGTCTGTTGTCTCAGGGAGATAAGCTATGTTTCCAGCCGGAATTAAAGCTCCAGCCGGCAACGCTCCTCCGGGACCAGTGGAACTCATGCGTCCATCTGCTTGAGCATGAGCGTTCCCCAATGGGTAGGTGCCGGTGCTGACATCAGACCCGCTCCACTCCTGAGCCACCGTCCTCAGCCAGGTACCGTCCTGCCAAGAGCCGGCGACACGCGAAGTATCGACGCCACGTGACTCATCCAGTACCCGCAAGAACTCGCCCCTACCTTCGGGTCCTCGGAAGGTCAGCGCACCGTCACCACTGGTCCATCCACCTTCCTTGCCGGTCCGAGCTGCTTCGGTGTAAACCATCCCGGACTTTTGCGCATGGTCCCAAAGCCACGGCCAGTCAGCGCGGTTAAGAAGCCCACCATTCAACGCTCCGTATCCTCCTGGGCTGAACAACGTCGTTGTTTCGAAGACGGGTCGTCCCAACGGGGTGTTGTCGTAGCGTCCTACCGGCCACCAACTCCCGGCACCATCGCTGCGCAGATGCCACCAGTCCCCAGCCCCCATCAGAACCAGAAAGGAATAACCCGCTGCATTCAAATGGGTATGAAACCTGATCTTTTCCCCGGCAGATGCATTAACGGTCAGCCTGTTGCCACTGCCGTCTATCCTGCGAACGATGACATCCTTTACGCCTAGTGCGGCATTTGAGGAGGGCAGTGTGAACACACGATTGCCGCCAGTAGCATCCAGTAGCAGCAAATCCATCTGGTCTCTTGTAAAAGCTGTATCAGCATTGAACGAGAAGACTTGTTGAGAGTCGACCTCCTCTACCTCTGTTATTTTGCCGCGCTTGGTGATGTAAATCGCGTCAGTGTTAAAGACAAGCTCTACCCATTCCGCCGCGTTTAGCTTTAACGTATTACTACCAGAACCTAATAGGGAAATAACCTCGGCACCACTGGCCTTGATGGTTGCTGCTCCGGTTGATGCGTTATGAAAGGTCACGGATTTACCGATACCTACACTGGCAGTGGAAGGCAATGTGAGCGTGATGCCGGCGACGTTGATCCTGTGCCAGTTCCCCGCCACCCCCGGTAGAAGCGTCTGGGATGCTGTATACCCGACACCGGCACCACGATAGGCCTGCCTGGCCTGCAAACCAATCTGCGTAATAGCCGCAGAAAGCTGGTCTGTTCTGTTTTCGTCCGGCTGTTCGCCACCAGCGGCCATTGCATTCAAAATCTCCTGCGTCACCGAGTTTCCCCATGCCGCCGGGATCAGCGAGCCGGGGGTGCCGGTAGTCGGGTTTTCATCTACAAATTTGCCGCTGACCAAGCCTACGCTTGGCACACTCTTGGGATAATCCACATTGTATTCCTCAGTTGAAGTTAACGAATTCGACGCTGTGCGCCGGTGCCGCTCGACGGATCAAACACTCGATGGCGAGGCCGGGGTTGACCCCGAAGCGCTCGCCCCAGTAGCTGGCCCCGAAGCGTCGTCCCAGCCGCTGACGCCCGCCGGTGTTCAGGGTCCACATGAATTGCGCGTTCCAGGTGCCAAAGTGCGCCTGACCAAAACGCGAACGCCCCATACGGGGCGTTCGGTGTTCGGTCACAGTGGCATCGGGGTAGCCCTGACTGACGGCAATGTCGATGTAGAACGCTGCGTTCTGCCCTCCCACAGCCACCAGCCGCTGGCGCACTGACAGACGCCGGTCGGCAAACAGGGGTTTGAGCCCGAGGCATGGGTCGGGCAGGTTCATGACCCGCTCCCAGTCCGGCACCAGTTCGCTGACAGTGGCGGGGTCCATCTCGTTAAGCAGGTCGAACGCGCGACCATCGATGCGTGAGAACTCGCGGGACAGGCCGGTGATGACTTGTTGCAGTTCCGGCACCCGCTCCGGGTCCCAGGCGGGCCCGGGAGGTAACAGCGCTTGCAGTTGCCCGGCGTAATGCTCGGCGGTTCTTATGACGACCATTGGATGCCCCCGAACGTGAGTAACTGATTGGCGGCCGCTGCGACGTTGGCGACTGGTGAAACCAGTACATGATCAGTTTCGCCTGCCGCGCGGCTGATGGCCTCGGCGATGTGCGTCAGCAGCAGGGTTTCACCCAGCCCACCCTCGCGGTTGTGCAGGTCCAGCAGTTGCGCTTCGACCGCCGCCCGCACGGCAGAGGTATCGGGTGTAAGCCTTATCGTGTAAACCACCGGCTTTTGCACCGGCGCCAACACATACACATCGGCGGTAACCGGCCGCAGCGGCTCGATATAGGCGGCCATGTCGGCCAGTTGCCCGGCATCGGGAATCGGATCGGCGTCATCGTCACGCATGAAGAACACCGCGACCGTGCCAGGCCCCAAGTAGCGACGCACGCACCAGGCGCGTGTCACTCCTGGCAGTTCCAGCGCCCAGGTCACGTAATCATCCTGATTGCCGCCATGGGGGATGACCCGATAGGAGCGCACCACACGAGCCCTTAGCGACTCGATGCTTTCCTGCGCGATGCCACCGACCAGGCCGTCCCCGGTCACGATGAACGTACTGTCGATGCCTTCGACGGGCTGCACGGCGGTCATCACCAGACCGGCATCGGCGTTACCGAGAATGCCTGCGTCCACCGCTTCGACCGTGGTTGTGTTGTTGCCCGCAACCGTGGTGACACCTTTGGTCACTCGGTAGAAGCGTCCGTCACTGAATTGCAGCACGGTGTCTACATCCAGCACCGCACCGGCCGCAGCGGTAAAGCGCACCGTGCCACTCGAGGCCTGCGCAACCTTGCGTGGCTGGCGCAAGCGCAGGATGGCTTGCCGTTCGAGGGTGTCCTCGTCGGCGGTGTCCGGCAGAATCTGGTCGGCGATCCAGTCCTGATAGCCGTACAGCCCATAGGCCGCACCGCTGTGCGCGCGCGACAGTACCCGAGCATCGGACTGGCGCAGCGCTTCGTCGGCGAGGTCGACCTGGGTTCGGTTGATCAGCGCCGGTAACGTAGGCGTTTCAAACGGCATAAATCACCTGCCACTGTTCTGAGGGGTTGAAGCGCACGATCTGGCCGTCCGAAACGACCAGCTCGACGCCCAGGTTCAAGCGATTGCTCTGAACCTGTTCGGTAAGGATGTTGATGTGCTTGACCTGACCATCGTCGATCAGCCAGCCGAGCGCTTCGCGAGCGTAGAACTCGGCGTCGCGCTGGGTCTGTGCGGTCAGCCTGACCCGACGCAGCAGCCATAGCCTGGAGCCGATGCGGTCATTGACCTGTGCCGGATAGGTGTCGCCCCACCAGCCAAAGCGTTCGTCATCGTCGAACGGATCGTCAGTTTCGGCGCGGCGCCAAGTGAACAGACTGATCACCACCGAGCGCAGCAAGGAAGCCCGCAAAGAGCCTTCAATGATCATCCGGCACCTCCAACGGGCGGCCCGCTCTGGCCGTTACCGCCCTGCACGTTGCCGTGCAGATGGCTGATCTGGCTGATGCCTCCGGCAAGCTGGTCGCCCTGGGAGACAATCTTTCCGGTCTGGGTGATCTGCGGCGTGTCGAAATTCACGGCCACTGCTGCCTTGATGTTCAGGGTGCCGGTTTCGATGTCGATGACCTTGCCACGCTTGAGGTGGACCTTGTCACCCTCGTCGGTGTAGATCGCCACCTCGCCCGATTCCAGCCCTTTAAGGCGATAGCGACGGTCGGCCACCACCAGCAACAGACCGTGAGAACGATCGCCGCCGATGAAGGCAGCGATGCCTTCGGCGCCAGCCAATGGGTTGCTGGTGAAGCCGTAGGGTTCGAAGTGTTCCATATCGTCCTTGACCTCCCCGGCGGTGAGGCGCATTTGCAGCGCCTGCATTTTGCTGCTGGCCCTGGCGAGCACCACCGTGCCGCGCACCAGCATGCGGTTGAGTAAGCTCATGCGGTTGTTTCCTCGTCGATAGGCAGCAACCAGGAGTAAGCATCCTGATTGACCTGCACCTTGCTGCGCCTGCCGGGGTCACCGGGCTCGGCCTGAAAACCTTCAGGCGGACCGACCACCAGGGTGGTGGTCGTACCTTGATCACTCAGCGAGTAGGTCACGGCTGAAATCAGCATGTTCCTGCCGGTAAAACCGATCACCGGATCCACCACCTGCACCATGGTGTTGTGCCGCCATAGCGCACCGTTGGACTGCCGCCAGCCCTGTACCTTATAAGTGGTGAGCAGCGCTTTGCCCGCCCGCTGACCGCGCTCCCAATTGGCGCGACTCAGGGCAAGTTTGGGCGTGATCGGGGCGTCCTCATGAACGATGAGTACGCGAAGGCGCTTTTCATGCGCGGGATCGTCATACCGGGTATCAGTGACTTTGGCTGAGACCTCCGACGACTCCTTACCGAATGTCGTGTCATTACCGGTCTGTTGACCAATGACCCGGTACTCGGAGAAAAGCCCGGAAAAATCCCGCGCGATGACAGCGCTCAACACGTTCTTGCCGAGTTCGAGCGCATCTGCGGTCTGCCCTCGACTGCCCGGCCTGGCCAGCACTACGTTGCCGTACTCGTCATCAGTGGAAAAAATCCGGAACAGGGTCAACAGCCGGTCGATGGACTTGAACACGGTTTCGGCAGGCTCGATGGTGTGATCGGCCATTTTCGAGGTTTCCGGTATTTCGCTGATCACCGCTAACTTATAGGGCGCCGCCAGCGCCTCAACGATCTTCAGCACCCCGACGCCTTTCCACTGACTCGGCTTGTTGATGGCCGAGCAGTCAATAAGGTCGGCGGTTTTCGAGCGACCGGAAATCTTCAGTGTGACCTGCGTGCCGTCATAGCTGATCGGGGCGGCAAACACCCAGCCGGTCAGGATCAATTCGCCGCCGATACGCACTTCGCAGGCTGCCCCAGGCGTGATCGGGTGCAGCACTTCAGTGCCCGGCCACTGCCAGGTAATACTCACGTCGAAGCTGCGTGCCTGCCGCTCGATTCCGGCAGAGATTTCCACCGTTTTCCAACCGGCATAGTCATGTTTGTCCACCGTCAGGGTGACAACGTTAGGGTCGATCATGGGTCACTCCTGAGCGATCTTCAGCGTGCCGGGTGGCACGAAACCCGGATGGGCAAGCCGGTTGCGCTGGACGATTTCCAGCGCCCGGCTGGCGTCCCCGAATCGGCGATAGGCGAGCACCAGCGCCGGCAGCGGTTCGGACACCTTCATGTCCACTAGACGTACACCCGATGCCGCCACCGCGTTGAGATGGCGGACCAAGGCCTGACGCAATGCGTTCAGCGCCAGGTAATGCTCAGGGTCGGCTTTCAGCGACGCCTCCCAGATGGCTGAACTCAGCGTGTCCCGCAGTTCGATCACATCATCGGCAACCGGCACGTCTACGCGTTGCAGCGCTTGGGTGATCTGTTGATCCAGCGAAGGCACCACCGTGAGCGGCGTGACCGTCGTTGCCACCGGCATGCTCGCGACGATTCTCGCCACCTTGACCAACAGCGCATCCTGAACCAGGTTGGCAGTGGCCTGAGCTGTCACGCCGGTATCCTGCCCGCTGCTCTGATTGACCAGATTGATACTGGACACCGCCTCCGCCTGTTGCGTGGCTTCGGAAATGACCGACCGGTAATCAACCGTTTCAACAGAGGACACCCCACCGTTGCTGCTGGACCGGGCTGCCGTGCTGGTAAACGCGCTGGATCCCGACCCCGAGCCGGTTGAGGTGCCGCTGCCACTATTACCGCTAGCAGAACCACTCCCTGAACCGCTACCGTTCGAACTGCCGGAACCCTTTCCTGTGCTGGCCCCGCCGCTACTGCTGGTGCCGTTTGCTCTTCTTGAGCGGCGACTGTCGCCGTCGAAACTGGCGAAGAAAGTGGTAAACAGCGTGCTGACGGTCAGCGGCGCGTTGACCAGCGAATGCACCAGTGCGGTGACATCCGAATAGATCGTCATGAACGGTGCAAACTGCCGCTGGATAGTGGCAAATACGCCAGACAACGCACTGCGCAGCGCCTGAATGTTGATACGCACAGCATCCACAGTCGCCATCACCAGGCGGTAACGCCTGAGTGCCGAGTCGAGCAGACTCTCGGATGCCCCCAATAACAGCCGTCGGGTGTTGAGCGTGGACACCGGAAACTTGAGCGGGTTGGCCGGGTAGAACTTCAGCTCCAGCCGTACAATCCCGCCTTCCGCCAGGTTGTGCGTGATGCTGCATTCCCCAACCTGAACCTGCATGCGGCCCAGCCACGGATGCACCAGTTCGCCAGCGCCTTCTTCTTCCAGCGCCTGCAGCAACTTGTCCCGCTGTTCGAAACAGTCGCGACCGACAATAAAGGCCGTCAGCGTGTGAACTTGCGACTGCTTGCCCAGTGACTCGAAGTACGGCTCGTCGCGTTGTGGAAATTCATGCAACTGCCCCTTGCGGCCCACCGGAACAACGGCTTTTTCAATGAAAAAACCGATGCCCCGGAAAGACGCGGGCAGCAGGCTGTCACGCCATGTACTCATGATTCGGCTCCTGCGCCGAGGGTTCGATAACCGACGTTTGGCGATATCGTCAAACCCGGCTGGTTGGTTTGTACGGGGCCCGGACGCATACCCGCAGGCGCGTTTTCAAAGCGAATGTTGAGCTCGCCTTCAAGCCGCGAGCCCGCTCCCGCAGTACCCTGTTGCAACAACAGGCTGCCGGGAGCAGGCAGGTTCGGCGCGCCAAGCAACTGACTGGTCGGCGGCACACCGGTCGCCAGGTTGAGCTGTTGCTGTTTAGAACGGCTGGCCTCAACCGCATCCGCCGCCAGAAACGCTCCGGTCCCGCCGCCAGGCCCGGCGTTGCGCTCTCGTTGCTCTTCAGCGAACTGATTGACCTTTTCGGTCGCCCGTTGCAGCAGCGACTTATTAGTGTCACCGCCAAACCAGCTCATGATCGGTTCGACGAACGGCTTGATGTCCGCCCACAAATCCGCGAACCAGGTTTTGATCGGCGCCCATTTCTCGATCACCATGCCCAGCGGCGAAAAACTGAACAGCGTTGCCAGTACATCGGTAAACGGCTGCGCCTCGGTCTTGACGGTTTCCCACAAGCCGGCGAAGTACTCGGACAACGGCTGCCAGTTCGCCACGATCATGCCCAGCGGCGACCACGCGAACAGCGTCTGCAGGAAATCGAAAAACGGCGTGGCCAGCGCTTTGATCACGTCCCACAGCGCCGCAAAGAACTCGGACAGCGGCTGCCAGTTGGCTGCGATCATGCCAATGGGCGTCCAGGCGAATACCGCCTGGAGTACGTCCCACAGCGCCATGACCGGCCCACGAATCGCCTCCCAGATCGTCTGGAAGTAAGGTGCGACGGTCGACCAGTTGGCGATCAGAAAACCTGCCGCCAGCGCCAGGCCACGCACAATAAGGCCCAGCGGTGACATGCCCATCACCAGGCTCAACACCCGGGCCGCGCCCGTTGCAGCCATCACCGCGACTTGCAATACGCCGAAAGCAATCGCAGCGCCCACGACGCCCTTGATCACGCCAGGGTGTTCGGCCGCCAGTGCGGCGACCTGAGAAATCATCGGCCCGATCACGGCCATTGCTTCGTTCATCGCCGGCAGAAACATGCTGCCGATATTGATGCCCAGACGATCGACACGGTTGGTCATCTCTTTGATGGCCGTGGCCGTGGTCTGGGAGTTGTCCGCGAACTCCTTCTCTATAGAACCGCTGTTCTGCACGCCCTCCCCGACCTTGGCCAGGTTGGACCTGAGCACATCGAGGTTGGCCAACAGCGGTGTGATCGCACCCAGCGATTCGGCGCCGAACAGTTGCGTGATGACCTCCGACTGTTTGCCGGGGTCAACACTGGAGACCGCCGTCAGGACCTTTTCAATGGTCCCGGACGGGTCGCTTTGCATGCCTTGGGTCAGTTGATTGACGTCGAGTTGCAACGCCTCGAATGCCCCGGCTTTGGCTGCGCCGCCCTCGGTCAACGACTGCATGAATCGCTTCATGCCGCTGGCGGCCACATCGGCCGGTACGTCGACGCTGGCCAATGTAGCGCCCATTGCCGCCAGTTGCCCGGAAGCCAGGCCTGCCACCGGCCCGAGCGGGCCCATGGCAGTGACCATGGTGGCGATTTTCTTTTCCAGATTGTTGCCGCCGAGTACGTTGATCTTCTCGGACAGCGCCGCGACTTGCGGTTGAGTCATCTGGAACGAAGATCGCCACGAGGCCATCATGTCGCCCGACTCGGCCGCCGTTTGATCGAATGCGACACCCATTTTCACGGCATCACTGGCAAAGCCAGTCAGCTCTTCACGCGGCACATTGGCCTTGGCACCGGCGGCGACAATCGCCGCAATGCCATTGGCGCTTTCCGGCAGCCGTTCACTGAGGTCCAGAACGTCGGAACTCATCTGCTGGAACTGCTGCGGTGTTTCAAACGTCACTGACCGTTTCACGCCGGCCATGCTGCTCTCGAAACCGATCGCCGCCTTTACCCCGGCAATCAAGGGCTCTGTAAAAGCATTGCCCTTGATCACACCAGCAACGTCGATATCTCCCAGACCTGAGCTTTCAAGCCTGGTCCGGAAGCCATCAACATTGTTGCGGATAGTTGCCAGCGTTGGAGACAGCTGGTCGACGCCGGTAATCAGCGTTCTGATAGTGTCTGCCATCACTCCCCCTGCAGGATCTGGTTGATGCGTTGCGCCTGCAAGATCGACTCGGTGATGACGTCCAGCTCCCTGGACATCATCAGTTCGGGATCGGTCTTCCAGAAGTACGCGAGGTCGTAAACGACGGCGATCAGGCCTTCAAGGTCGCTGATGCCGCTGCCATGAAAAAACTCGCGACCTTCCAGCTCAACGTGTTGATGTCGCACAGATCCATCTGATTGACCGACGATGGCGGGATGCCGGCGCAGACGGCGATGTACTTCGCCGCCACGTCCAGATCCAGCGACACGTCTTCGTTCTTGTCGATCTTGTACGGCAGGGCCTTGATGGCCCGTGCTTCCTGCGCCGTAGGACGTCGAAACGTCACCTGCGAAAGGGTTTCCCCATGCGCCTCGATCGGGCTCGCCAGGTCGATGACTTCACTCATTGCCAGCTCCCCTGATTGCCGTCGAATTTCAGCTCGATGGTGCCGTCGTCAGCTTTGCTGATTGGCTCATCGACCAGGTAGGCGCCGGACAGGACGTAGGTCTTGCCGTTCTTGAATTCACAGGTGATGGTCATGTCCACACCGGTGGTGAGCAGCTTGAGCGGCAGATCTGCGGTATGAACGGCGGTGAGTTTCAACCACGCGGCTTTGTCGACTTCCTTGTAGTAGCCCGGCACGACGGTATCGCGCTTGATGTTCATCAAAGGCGCTTCGCCGCCGCCGCTGATAGTCAATTGGGTGCCATCCACTTTGATGTAGCAGGTACCCGCAACTTTCTGACCCATGTTGTTTATCTCCAGAATGAAAAAACCCGCACGAGGCGGGCTTGAAAGGGTTGGTTAGGCTTATGCCGCTTCGTCGTACTGCAAGCGGAACTGGTTGAGCAGCGCGAACACGCGCAGGCCGTTGATGTAATCAGGCGGGAACATCACGTTCACGCGGCTCGGATCATTGCCGTCACGCTCGACGATCAGGTGCTGGGCGAACACTTCAGCGTTCTCCACGTGACCTTCCTCTTCAAGGCGGGCGTACTGCGCAATCAACTCGCCACGAATGGTGCTCGGCGTGATGATCGGCTGACCGGCACCGAAACGCGTGCCATCGCTGGCCAGCTTGTGACGACCGTACTTGCTGGTGATGATCCCTTGCAGACGACGAATGATGAACGCCGACTGGTGCATGGTTTCGCTGTCCAGATAGGAGTTGTCAGCCTGGCCGTAAGCGTTCTTCTGATAGGTGGTGATCGAGCGCTGGATGCGCACATAACCGCCTTCGTAGTACGCCGTGGCAATGCCGTAACGCAGCAGCGACTCCCGCTCGGTCAGCGTGAAACGCTGACTGGCTGGCGCCGGGTCCAGGCCAGGCATAGTGCCGCTCTGGGTCGGACGGCTGGCGTCGGCAGAAATGAACACCGCCGTGCGCGCAGCCAGTGCGGCGGCTTGCAGCCAGACCGGCTGCGGAACACCGGTTTCCACGCCCTGAAGGGTGATGTGCTGATCGTTACGCAGTTGACCTGCGGCCACAAGCGTACCGACCGTGCCGCGCTTGGCGCTGTACACATGGCCGTACAACTGACGGGCCCAGCTCCAGCGACCGGTGCTGTCGTCCATTGCCGCTTTCCAGGCATCCAGTGTGGAGGTGTCGGTCCAGGGCATGCAGATGAACTCGAACGGTTCGTCGCCAAGTGCAGCCAGTGCCTTGAGCTGATCAGGCGTACCCACGCCACCAGTCATGGCCGTGACTGCCGCCGTCAGGCCAGCAGGAATGACTTCGCCATTGGTCTTGCCTTGGCGATTGAATTCCAGCTGGATGTCATTGCCGCTTGCCCCGCTCCATTTGCAGGAAAGAGTCAGCACGCCGGCATCGACAGCCGCAGTGATCGGCAGGTCAGGCGTGGCGTTGATCTTCACCGACAGCGCAGTCGCGGCTTGCGCAGCGGTTGCACCGTTGACGACAGTCGCCTGCACACGGGTACCGCCAACATACAGATTCAGCAGGCCAGGCTCGGTCGAGGCGCCCGTCAGGGTGACGGTTGCAGCGGCCTTGACGCCTTCGGTGTTGAGCAGCGGCAAGCACCAGACTTCACCGGTCGGATCGGCCTTGCGCCAGGTTTCATACATAGCGGCCAGCATGGAGCCCTGCCCACCAATGTTTTTCGCCAGTGCCACGCTGGGCACCAGCACCAGGGAGCCGAGTTCAGGTCCGGACACATCGTCGTTGACCTGCGCAACGATCAGGCGACGCATGCTCGCCGACGCACTGTTGGCAGCCGAGTTGTCCATCTCCGCATAAAACAGCGGCACGCGAACATCGGATGGAATGTTGTTAAAGCTGATAGCCATTGTTGGGCTTCCTCTTGGTTAGGCTGTGAAGGCCTGATAGGTGGTAGGGGATTGCTCGGTTTGAACGGTGATATCGCCGTCGTTCTGACGACGCTGCCACCAGGCATTGAAGGTGACCTGCCGACCTTCGACGGGCAGCAAATCGCCCGCCTCCGGGTCCGGCACAGTGCGGCCTTCGGCCGGTACTACGGTGATGCGTTGGTTCATGGTGTTACCTCTGCTGTGAACTTCGCTTCGAGACGGCCATCAGGGCCGGGGAATTTCAGATTCGGGTCTGCGGGATCGACGCAATCCATGTCGATGGTGGCGCCAGTGAAACCGGGCAAACCGTCCAGATACGCTTCGTGCCAGGTTTCGGCGGGCTGATCCGAAGTGTTGCGACCCAACTGAAACTGCGCGGCAAAGCCGAAGCGATACGTCACGCGCGCGCCACTGATCTGCACCAGCGCACCGCCTGTGTATTGCATTGCGTCGTAATCGTGGCCAGCGTTCCAGCCCACCAGTGCGCGCCACAGTTCGGCGCGAACAGCATGCAGTTGATCGCTGGCCTGCTGCCCGCGCTTGTCGTCGCCTTCCAGCACCACCACGATGTCGATCTGGTCGGTGATGTTCTGGCGAATGACGTTCTGCAGATCATTGGCCGTGGCCAGATCACCACTGGCGATGACATAGGCCGAGGGGTGCGCAAGCTGATCGCCAAGGGCAACCGCAGCCCAGTCGATGCCGGCGCTGATCCGACCGGCAAAAGTCGGGCAGGTCGCCTGCAAATGGGCAACTATCGGGGTTATCTTCATGAGGGTTTCCGCGTTTAATAGGTGTTGATCTGGCGTAAGGAATGCCTACTGGTTCGCCTGGCACAGAACTTCATCCGCCTTGTCCGCCGCGCGACTGACCGCATGCGCAGCCTGGCTGGCTATCGATGCAGCGGTTTCGACCTTGTCTGCTGCCTGAGTCGTGGTTTCGGCCAGCCTGTCCAGGCGGCGATCCCGCTTGCCCATTGCTGCGTCGTAGGCGTCGCGAACCTCGGCCAGTTGCTGCGTATGCTCGGCATTCGCCGACCACTGCCCTGCCTGAAAGCCGAGCATCAGGCAGCCAGCGACTAGCAGCACGGAAATCAGCCATACCTCCAGGCGCCGCCACCAATGGCGAGCGATGAAATCAATTGCGCATCTGTGCATCGTTTGCACCTCCGAGTTGGGATCGCAGCCGGGCGATTTCGGCGCTTTGCGTGGTGACCTTGTCGGTGAGCTGAACGATGTGACTGGTGAGGGCTTCAATCTTGCCTTCCATCCGGCCAACCGCTGCGGCGAGCTCGTTGCGCTCCTTGGCAAACTGATCAGCCCGCGCTTCAGCCTCCTTGCGAGCCTGTCGCTCGGAGTCGAGCAGTTCATTGAGGCGCCGGACCGTGCCGATGTCCGCGTTGTCCATCGCCCGGTCTGTTGCATCTCTGGAAAGAAACTTGCGCAGCCACAAAAAGCCGCCAAGCAGAATCGTGCCCGTGCCGCCCAGCCAGGTAGCTGTGCCTGGGCCTAGGTCGGTTGGGTCCATCATTACTCCTGGAATAAAAAAAGCCGCACAGAGGCGGCCAGAAAATGTGCTTGATTATTTGCTGAAAAACCCTGCCGAGGCGGGGTTTGAGGTGAGTCAAGATTGAGCGGTTGGTGCCCTTGAAAAGTCCGTATCCGGCTGCAGCCCTGAGGCGCAAATCGCATATCGTGGGACCTTTTTACCCCCCTCCGGAAAGGCTGGGAAGGGGCAGTTTCGGGGTGGGTCGAGTTTGACCGGAGTTCAACATGAGTTCGACCACAGCTGTGCGATCGCCCCGGATAAACGGTATCGGAGACCGTTTTCATACGCGCTTATCCAGCCCTGAAAACGTCATCCTTATGGCTTCTGGAAGCGCTGCGCTCAGACAGGATCGCGAGTACTTGCTGATGAAGCTTGTTGATCCAGTTGCGATAGGTGCGGTCTGCGCCTTCGTTGATACCGACCAGGCGCATCTGTTCACGCACAGGCAAGGCTTCGACGTAGCGCAGGGTCGCCAGCTGAGCCAGTTCAGGTCCGCGACTCTTGGCAGGACTGCGTGCCATCTGCGCAATGGCGGCTTCGACTTCGCTGCTTATATAGTCCATGCCGCTGCCATTGCCGATCAGCGCCCGCGAACCGGGTGTGCGACGCGGAATGTAGGCGCCCCACTCCATGATGCCGGCCATCGGGCTGCTCAACCCACCGCCCAGCCCCACACGCATGCGTTGCTCGCCCCAGTGCTGCATGACGACTTCTACTTTCTCGATCATTGTCTGTGTCCTGTGCCAATCTGCTGAAATGCCTCGCGAGCGATAAACCCGGCAAAGCTGGAACGACAGACAATACAATTTGTATTTTTTAGAGACAACCGGCTTTTACAATATGTATATTGCCGATCACCCTACAGCCTGTATGATTCGACGCATGAACAGAAAATGGTATGAAGTCGCAAGACAGGTCATGGAAACCCAGGAAATCAGCCAGGAAGAAATGGCTGAGCGTATGGGCGTTACACCCGGCGCGGTGGGGCATTGGCTGAACGGCAAGCGCGAGCCAAAGATCGAGGTGATCAATCGATTTTTGACCGAGCTGGGCCTGCCGATCCTCGCGACATCGATTCCATGGCACGAATCCACACTGGATAACGTGGCGCCTGCGGTGCAGCCCTCGCGTTTCTATCGCTATCCAGTCATCAGCTGGGTCGAAGCCGGAGGCTGGAACGAGGCCGTCGAGCCTTACCCTGCCGGTTACTCCGACACCTTCGAGATCAGCGACTATAAAGCCAAGGGCCGTGCCTTCTGGCTGTTGGTGCGTGGCGACTCGATGACTGCGCCTGCCGGACAGAGCATTCCCGAAGGCATGTTGATCCTGGTCGACACGGGGCTGGAGCCAACGCCCGGCAAGCTGGTCATCGCCAAGCTTCCCGAGAGCAACGAAGCTACGTTCAAGAAGCTCGTTGAAGACGCAGGACGCTACTTTCTCAAGCCGTTGAACCCCGCCTATCCGACATTGCCGGTCACCGAAGACTGCAAGCTGATCGGGGTCATCAGGCAAATGACGATGCGCCTCTGACGCCCGAATGATCTGCTCAAGCCCCGATAATCGGGGCTTTTTTGTAGGCCTTGCTCAGGCGCCGTCCTACGTTGAAATAGGAAAAATTTGTAGCTTGCGTGAGAAACACCCCTCAATTACTGTATGCACATACAGTAAAAAGGAGTTAACGCATGCTTAATCAGTCCCCCGGCAACTCGCAACACGACGCTTACCTGGCTCTGGCGCAACGTATTCAAGACGCTATCGCCAGTGACAAGGCCCAGATCGAACATCAAGTGCTGCTGATCAGAGAGCCTGGCGAGTCAGTGGCCCATTGGGAGCATATCGTCGATCAGATTAGCGAAGCCGAGGGCATCAGCGTGAGCCGTAACCCTGAAAATGGCACTGCGCACGTGTCCTGGTACATCGACTCCCTGTAAAGAGAACAATACAAATCGTAGTTAAAATACAAACTGTATTGTCAATCTGCACTACATATCGTATTGTTTGTCTGGGCCCCACTTCGGGAGTACCGACATGCAAACCATAGGGAGTCATGGAATGAACGAAATACTGGATCAACTTCGCAAAGAATTCGCCACGCCGTGCCCTTCGCTGAGCGCCGTCAGGGAGCGTTATTTTTCGCACCTGTCGAATGACCGAAACCTGCTGCGCAAGATCAATGCGGGCCGCATTGACTTGAAGGTCAACCGCACAGGCGGAACTCGGCAGGGCCACCCGTTTGTCTACCTGCACGACCTGGCCAATTACCTGAGCGGTATTGTGACCAGCAGGGCAGCGTGAGCTCAAAAAAGAACCGCCGCTCGGTTATTGGTTTCAGCGACCTTTGCAGCCATGAGAAATCTTGCTACGTTCCCGCTACAAAACAAAAACAAGCAGGATACGTTCATGACCAATACATCAAGGCGCTGGCCATTCCTGGCCTGTCTGCTGTCGCTGGCCTGTGGCAGCGCCGCTGCGGCACCCTACTCAACAATGGTGGTGTTCGGCGACAGCCTGGCAGACGCCGGGCAGTTTCCGGACACTGCGGGGCCGGCGGGCTCCACGTTGCGCTTTACCAATCGGGTAGGCCCGACCTATCAGGACGGCAGCGGCGAAGTGTTCAATCTGAACTCATCCACCTTGATCGGCCGCATGCTGCATGCTCCAGCGGGAGATCTGGCGGCGTCCACATCGCCAGTGAATGCCGCACTCGGCGCGGCGGATGGCAACAACTGGGCTGTCGGTGGCTATCGAACGGACCAGATTCTTGATTCGATCAACTCGCAATCCACGGTCGTCGACCCAAACAGCGGCACGCTGTTGCGCAGCCGCACCGGCTATCTGCCCGCCAACAGTTTTCGTGCCGACCCCAACGCACTCTATTACCTGACCGGTGGCGGCAACGACTTCCTTCAAGGTCGCGTGTTGAGTGCCAGCAGCGCAGGCCAAGCGGCCAACCAATTGGCTGACAGCGCGCAAGCTCTGCAACAGGCGGGGGCGCGCTACATCATGGTCTGGCTGCTGCCAGACATTGGTAAAACGCCAGCCTTGAGCGGCACACCGCTGGCGTCAGCGACCTCGGCCCTCAGCGCGGCCTTCAATCAGCAACTGGTCAGCCGTCTGGCGCAGATCAATGCGCAGATCATCCCGCTCAATGTGCCATTGTTGATCTCTGAAACGCTGGCTGAACCGGCCCGCTTTGGTTTCGACCCCAACGAGAATCTGGTCAGCACCTGCTTCAGCGGAGACAGTTGCCGAGAAAGCACCACCAACGGCAAGTCCAGCGCCACGCCGAATCCGAACCGACTGTTCTTCAATGACCGTGTGCACCCGACCGAAGCCGGCCAGCGGCTACTGGCTGACTATGCTTATTCATTGCTGTCGGCACCGTGGGAAATCACCCTGCTGCCGGAAATGGCCAACAGCACGTTGCGTATGCATCAGGACGAAATTCGTGCGCAATGGCTCAGTGACTGGGGTAACTGGCAAGGCATCGGGCAGTGGCAGAGCATGCTTTCGGCTGGCGGTCAGAAAATGGACTTCGACGCGCAGGACAGCTCGGCTGATGCTGACGGAAGAGGCTATAACCTGACCATTGGCGGCAGCTACCGGTTTGCCGAAAACTGGCGCACAGGGATTGTCGCCGGGGCGTATCGCCAGAATCTTGAAGCAGGCCCCAGGGACTCGGACTACACACTCAACAGCTACATCGCCACTGCGTTCCTGCAGTATCAGGCCAATCACTGGTGGGGTGATCTGGCGGTGTCGGGCGGCAAGCTGGACTACGAAAATGCCGAGCGCAAGTTCGCGCTGGGCGTCAGCGAAGGTCAGGAGAAAGGCGATACCGACGGCGAAATGTGGGCTGTCAGCGGGCGAGTCGGTTTCGACATCGCGGGCCCGGCCAGTCGCTGGCACTTGTCGCCGTTCGTCAGCGCCGACTATGCCCATATCGATGTCGATGGCTATTCAGAAAAAGGCGACCGATCTACAGCGTTGACCTTCAGTGATCAGACTCGCAAATCCCGGCGTGCAGGTGTTGGTGTGCAGGGCAAGTTCCAGGTGACACCGAGCACGCAAGTGTGGGGAGAAGTCGCACGGGAAAGAGAGTTCGAGACCGATCAGCAGGACGTGACCATGGCGCTCAACAGCGTCCAGTCAGTGGGTTTCACACTGGAAGGCTACACGCCGCAACGCGACCTGAACCGGGCCACGCTGGGCGTCAGTCAGAAGCTGACTCAGGACCTTACATTGCGCGGCAATTACAACTGGCGCAAGAACGACGACATGACCCAGCAAGGAGTGAATGTTGCGTTGAGCCTGAGTTTCTAGACAGGCCGCTGGAGCGTGAGGAAGAACGGGGGCTCCAGAGCAGCATCGTGCGACGCTCCGCGTCCGCTTTCGGACGCAGAGCACCAGGCCGACTTAATCCTCGGCGGTCTGCGAGGCCAAGGCTACGGCGCGGAACATGGCGCGGCGTTTGTTCAGGGTTTCTTCCCATTCCAGTGCTGGCACCGAGTCCGCGACGATACCGCCGCCAGCCTGTACGTGCAGCTCGCCGTTCTTGATCACCGCAGTACGGATCGCAATCGCGGTGTCCATGTTGCCGTTCCAGGCCATGTACCCCACCGCACCGCCGTAGACGCCACGTTTGACCGGTTCCAGCTCGTCGATGATTTCCATCGCACGGATTTTCGGTGCGCCGGACAAGGTGCCAGCGGGCAGAATCGCGCGCAGCGCGTCCATCGCCGTCAGCCCGCTTTTCAGCTGGCCAGTCACGTTGGACACAATGTGCATCACGTTGGAATAACGCTCGATGACCATCTTCTCGGTCAGCTTGACGGTGCCGATCTCGGACACCCGACCCGTGTCGTTACGCCCCAGATCGATCAGCATCAAGTGCTCGGCGATTTCCTTGTGATCGGACAGCAGGTCCTCTTCCAGCGCAAGATCTGCCTCTTCAGTGGCGCCGCGTGGCCGCGTACCGGCGATTGGTCGCACAGTGATCAGGTTATCCTCGACCCGCACCAGCACTTCCGGCGAACTGCCGACGACATGGAAGTCGCCGAAGTTGAAGAAGTACATGTAAGGCGTCGGGTTGAAGCAGCGCAATGCCCGGTACAAATCGATAGGTGCAGCCGAGAAATCGATGGACATACGCTGTGACGGCACGACCTGCATCACGTCGCCTGCGAGGATGTACTGCTTGATCGTGTCGACCGCGGCTTCATAGTCACCCTGCGTGAAGCTGGAGCGAAACACCGGGTCGGCAGCAGGAGGCCTGTCCAGATCCAGACCGCGACGCGGCGTGATCGGCCGGCGCAGTTTGTTCATCAGTTCATCGAGCAGCGCGACGCCACTGTCGTAGGCATCCTGTTGCGCCGGATCAACCAGCACAATGGCGTGCATCTTGCCCGCCAGGTTGTCGAATACCACCACCGCATCGGACACCATCAGCAGGATATCCGGCACGCCCAACGGGTCAGGGTTCGGGCAGTTGGCCAGACGTTTCTCGACATAACGCACACAGTCATAGCCAAAGTAGCCCACCAGCCCGCCATTGAAACGCGGCAGACCGGCAATCGTCGGTACGTTGTAACGCGCCTTGAAGGTCTCGACAAAATCCAGCGGGTCGTCGACATCCAGGCTTTCAATTTCGAGGCCATCGTGGGTCACGCTGACGTGATGACCGTGCACACGCATAACGGTGCGGCATGGCAGACCGATGATCGAATAACGACCCCATTTCTCGCCGCCCTGCACCGACTCCAGCAGATAGGAATTCGGTTGATCGGCAAGTTTGAGATAGATCGACAGCGGCGTATCGAAGTCAGCCAGGGTTTCGCGGGCAAGCGGGATACGGTTATAGCCGTCGGCGGCCAAACGCAGGAATTCTTCACGGTTCATGAGCAACCTCGTGGTTTGAGGATAAAACGGTCAGTTGAGCAAACGTGCCGGCAGGCCGGCCAGAATCAAGTCAGGCGCGCCAACGCCAGCGGGCCAGGGCCTTGATGACTTTCATCCAGAGTTTGCGAGTGACCACCACGATGGATTCTCTTAAGGAGGGACGTTTGACGTCGGGCAACAGTATCTCAGCGTCCCGATCCAGGCAACCGGGAATCAGCCTGCGCAGATCGTCGATCACCAGCGCCGGGTTTTCCTCGGCAATCGGCCTGCCGTGGTTGTAGCCGTAACTCAGCGCCACGCAGGCCACACCGGCCGCTTTGGCGGCTTGTACGTCACTGCGCGAGTCGCCGACAAACAGCGATTGGGAGGCGGGGATACCGGCCATTTTCATCACGAAGAACAGCGCGGCCGGGTCAGGCTTTTTCTGCGGCATGGTGTCGCCGCCGATGATCCAGCGGAAGAAACGCCCCAGCTTCATCTCATCAAGCAAAGGCGCCACGAAACGCTCCGGCTTGTTGGTGATGAGCGCCATCTCGACGCCCATCTTCTGCAACCACTTCAGGGTGTCACGTACGCCGGGATAGACCGCCGTGAACTCATGCTTTTCGGCATAGGCGCGCATGAAAATCTCCAGCGCCTGAGCGGCCAGCGCGTCATCGACGCCACTGTGATCGAGATCATTGGCCAGCGCCCGGCGTACCAGCACCGGCGCACCATTGCCGATCCAGGTGCGGACCGCCTCAAGACCGGCGGGGGGACGCCCAAGCTCGCTCAGCGTCTTGTCCACCGCGACGGCCAGATCAGGAACCGAATCCACCAGAGTGCCATCCAGATCAAACATGATCAGCTTTGGCAGCTTGCCTGCGAACAGCGTTTCAAGGCCGCTCATGCGCGGGCTGACGCCAGCTCTGTGCGCATTTTCTCGATCACTTCGCGATAGTCCGGCGCGTTGAAGATCGCCGAGCCAGCCACGAAGGTATCAGCCCCTGCCGCCGCAATTTCGCGGATGTTGTTGACGTTGACGCCGCCGTCGATTTCCAGACGGATATCGCGTCCGGAGGCCTCGATCAGTGCCCGCGCCTCACGCAGCTTGTTGAGCGTGCCGGGAATGAATTTCTGCCCGCCGAAACCGGGGTTGACGCTCATGAGCAGGATCATGTCGACCTTGTCCATCACGTACTCCAGCAGGTTCAGCGGCGTGGCCGGGTTGAACACCAGACCGGCCTTGCAACCGCCTTCGCGGATCAACTGCAGCGAGCGGTCGATGTGCTGGGTCGCTTCCGGGTGAAAGGTGATGTACGTGGCACCGGCCTCGATGAAATCGCCAATGATGCGATCCACCGGGCTGACCATCAGATGCACATCGATGGGCGCGGTCACGCCGTACTTGCGCAGCGCGCTGCACACCATCGGACCAATGGTCAGGTTCGGGACGTAGTGGTTGTCCATGACATCGAAGTGGACAAAGTCAGCGCCGCTGGACAGCACATTGTCGACTTCCTCACCCAGACGGGCGAAATCAGCGGAAAGGATCGATGGGGCAATAACGAAGGGCTGCATGACGCACCTGTTTGAGCAGAATCACGGTGCGCGGATTGTACGCCAAGCTTCGCATGGAGCGGTAAGCCTCAAGCTGCACGCCAATGGATTCGCCCTGGCTGGCAGCTCGAACCTTGCTGTGTTCGGTTACTGAGCCGTTCGAAGTTTTTCACTGCGTCCGCGTAACCACTCCAACACCAGCAGCAAGACCACCGAGAAGCCGATCAACAGGGTCGCCGCGGCGGCGATGGTCGGGCTGAGGTTTTCGCGGATACCGCTGAACATCTGCCGAGGCAAGGTTGCCTGTTCCGGGCCAGCGAGGAACAGCGTCACGACGACTTCGTCGAACGAGGTCGCGAAGGCGAACAATGCGCCGGAAATAACGCCCGGCGCAATCAACGGCAGGGTCACGCGCCGGAACGCGGTCAGCGGCGAGGCACCCAGGCTCGCAGCGGCGCGCACCAGGTTGTGGTTGAAACCCTGCAAGGTCGCCGACACGGTAATAATCACGAACGGCACGCCCAGCACCGCGTGGACCAGAATCAACGACGTGTAGCTGTTGCCCAGCCCCAGTGGCGCGAAGAACAGGTAGCTGGCAACACCGACGATCACCACCGGCACCACCATCGGCGAAATCACCAGAGCCATGACCAGCGCCTTGCCAGGGAAGTTGCCACGGGTCAGGCCAATCGCTGCCAGCGTGCCGAAGCCCATCGCCAGCAAGGTGGCGGCCGGGGCGACAATCATGCTGTTCTTCAGTGCGCGCATCCACTCGGCGGAGTTGAAGAAGTCCTGATACCACTGCAACGAGAAACCTTGCAGCGGATAGACCAGAAAGCTGCCCGAGTTGAACGACAGCGGCACGATGACCAGCACCGGCAGCACCAGAAACAGCAGCACCAGGGTGCAGAGGATGCGCAGGGCGTAATACCAGATGCGCTCGATCGGCGACGTGTAGGGATTCAACATGATGACGCTCCTCAGCTCAGACGCAGACGGCTGGCGCCGACCAGCCAGCTATAAATCAGGTACAGCACGATGGTCGCCAACAGCAGCAGCCCGCCGAGCGCGGTTGCCATGCCCCAGTTGATGCTGGTGTTGGTGTAGAACGCGACGAAATAGCTGACCATCTGATCGTTCGGGCTGCCCAGCAAGGCTGGGGTGATGTAGTAGCCGATAGACAAAATGAATACCAACAGGCAGCCAGCACCGATCCCGGCGTAAGTCTGCGGAAAGTACACCCGCCAGAAACTGGCAAACGGATGACAGCCCAGCGAAATCGCAGCGCGCATGTAGGTCGGGGAGATGTTCTTCATGACGCTGTAGATCGGCAGAATCATGAACGGCAACATGATGTGCACCATCGAGATGTACACCCCGACCCGGTTGAAAACCAGCTCCAACGGTTTGTCGATAATGCCCATCGCCAGCAGCGCGCTGTTGATCAGACCGCTCGACTGCAACAGCACGATCCAGGCAGCAACACGCACCAGAATCGACGTCCAGAACGGCAGCAGTACCAGAATCATCAACAGGTTGCTCTGCCGTGCAGGCAGGTTGGCCAACAGGTAGGCCAGCGGATACGCCAGCACCAGGCAGATGGCGGTGATCACCAGCCCCATCCAGAAGGTACGGGCGAAGATGTCCAGATAGATCGCCTGATCCGGGGTCGCGGGGGCCACTTCACCGAGGTCGTCAATACGGTGGTCAACGGCTGCCAGCAGGTAATACGGCGTGACGCTGCTGGTATTGCGGCGCACCGCCTGCCAATAGGCAGGGTCGCCCCAACGCTCATCCAGCGCTTCAAGTGCTTCCTTATAGGAGGCCGGTTCGGTCTTGAACGGCAGCGCGCGAGCGGTTTTGCTCAGCAGGCTGCGGTAGCCGGCCAGCTCGATGTTCAGCCGCTTGGACAGATCGCCCAGTGTGGAATTCTTGCGCGTTTCAGCAAGGTCCAGGCTCATTGCCTTGTAGACCGACTCGGGCGGCAGCCCTTTACCGTCCCATTTCTGTACTTCGACCACGGTGGTCGGCAGCGCAGTCACGACTTCGGGGTTGCCGACGCTCTTGTAAAGCAGCGCAGCGATGGGCACCAGAAACACCAACAACAGGAAAATCACCAACGGCGCGATCAGTGCCTGAGCCTTCCAGCGGTTAACCCGCTCGGCGCGAGCGAGACGTTGCTTCAAGGTGAGGCTGGCGCCTTCAGTCAAGGGCACGGCGATGGCCATAGCGAACTCCGGAATCTTTCAACAAGGGGGCGCTCCCTGCCTCAGGGAGCGCCCGGATCTGACTCAACGCAAACGATTACTTGGCAGCCCAGGCAGTGAAACGCTGCTCCAGCGATTCGCCGTTGTCGGTCCAGAACGCTACATCCATCTGCACCTGATCCTTGATGTTTTCAGGTGTGGTCGGCATGTTCTGCAAGGTTTCCTTGTCCAGCAGCTTGACCGCTTGGGTGTTGGCCGGGCCGTAGGCGATGTTCTGCGAGTAGGTCTTCTGCTGCTCGGGGCTCAGCATGAAGGCGATGAACTTCTTCGCGGCATCGGCGTTTTTCGAACCCTTTGGAATCGCCCAGGCGTCGAAGTCATACACGCCGCCGGTCCAGACCACCTTGAGGTTGCTTTCTTTCTGCACGGCAGCGATACGGCCGTTATAGGCGGAGCTCATCACCACGTCGCCGGAAGCGAGGTACTGCGGCGGCTGTGCGCCTGCTTCCCACCATTGGATGTTTGGCTTGAGTTCATCGAGTTTCTTGAACGCGCGGTCCTGACCGTCTTTGCTGGCCAGTACCTTGTAGACGTCTTTCGGCGCTACGCCGTCGGCCATCAAGGCGAATTCCAGGGTGTACTTGGCACCTTTGCGCAGGCCGCGCTTGCCAGGGAATTTTTTGGTGTCCCAGAAATCGGCCCAGCCAGCCGGCGCGGTGCTGACCTTGTCAGCGTTATAGGCCAGCACAGTGGACCAGACGAAGAAGCCTGCGCCACAGGTGCTGATAGCGCCAGGCACGTAGTCGGCGGCATTGCCCAGCAGTTTCGGATCAAGCTCTTCGAACATGTCTTCGTCGCAGCCACGCGCCAGCTCCGGCGATTCGACTTCTACCAGGTCCCAGGAAACGCTCTTGGTATCGACCATGGTTTTGACCTTGGCCATCTCACCGTTGTACTCACCGGCGATGATCTTGCCGTTGCCAGCCTTTTCCCACGGTGCGTAAAACGCTTTTTCCTGGGCAGCCTTGTTGGCGCCGCCGAACGATATGACGGTCAGATCAGTCGCGGCCATGGCTTGCGCCGCGCACATCAGGCCCAACGTGATAGCGGTGAACTTCAAGGATTTCAACATGTGTTCTTTTCTCCACGAGCAGTGTTGGTAAGCGATTGGGATGGGCGATCGGTTCGCCTCTGTTATTGCTTTTATCGGTAGATCAATGCACTTCCTGCAAGGGGTCGAGCGCGCGAACGTGCTCGACTTGCCAGCCGATCGGCACCACGTCACCCACGCTCAGTGACGGGTCCAGTTCGGCAATCGGCTGTTTAACGAAGAAATCGGTTTTGCCGGCGACTTCCAGACGCACGCGAACGTGGTCGCCCAGGTAGATGAACTCGGCCACACGACCGGAGAAACGATTGGCACAACTCTCGCTGCGGCCATTGAGGTTGATACGCTCAGGGCGAATGGACAGGGTGACCGGGCCGCCCAACTGGCCGACATTGATGGCCAACGCATGCACCTTCTCGCCGCGTTCCAGCTCGACGACACAACGATCACCGTCCTGGCTGACCAGACGCCCGTTGAGACGGTTGTTTTCACCGATGAAGTTGGCGACGAAGGTGTTCTTCGGCTCTTCGTACAGACTGCGCGGCGGCGCGATCTGCTGGATTTCGCCCTGATGGAACACAGCAACCCGGTCCGACATGGTCAGGGCTTCACCCTGATCGTGGGTCACATAGACCACGGTCACACCGAGGCGCTGGTGCAGATGCTTGATCTCCATCTGCATGTGCTCGCGCAGTTGCTTGTCGAGTGCGCCAAGCGGCTCGTCCATCAGCACCAGTTGCGGTTCGAACACCAGCGCCCGAGCCAGGGCCACGCGCTGCTGCTGACCACCGGACAACTGTGCCGGATAGCGATGCGCGAAGCTGTCGAGCTGGACCATACCCAACGCCTTTTTGACCTTTTCGCCGACGTCGGTCTTGCTCATGCCGCGTACCGTCAGCGGGAATGCGAGGTTCTCGGCGACCGTCATGTGCGGAAACAATGCGTAGTTCTGGAACACCATGCCAATATCGCGTTTGTGCGGCGGCACGTTGTTGATGGCGCGGCCACCGAGGAGGATTTTGCCTGCTGTCGGCGTTTCGAAACCGGCCAGCATCATCAGACTGGTGGTCTTGCCGGAGCCGGAAGGCCCGAGCAGGGTCAGGAACTCGCCTTTGCGAATGTCCAGGTTGAGGTCTTTGACGATCAGAGCTTCGCCGTCGTAGCTCTTCTGCACACCACGAAAGCTGACCAGAACATCACTCGCTCCAGCGCTTGTATCGACGTCGCTCATTACCCACACCTTTGTTTTGTCTGCGTGGGCTCAAGACTAGAGCAGCCCGAATGCCCCGCAAATCGGGGGCCGGGAGAGAATTGCCTAGGCCAGATGGAAGGCAGAGGGTAGGGATTGCCCTACAGCGATGGCGCGATTGGATATGTCGGCCAGCAGCTCTCTTTCTCTGACCTGAGAACAGATGCTGTACCGCCCTGCATCGCAAAGGGACGCGGAGCGTCCTGAACGGCATGCCCACGCGGAGCATGGGCACTAGCGTATTCTTCAGCACGCCTCTCGTTCCGCACGCTCCAGCGTGGGAATGCAGGTCGCGAAGCCCTGCGTCGCAAGGGTCGTGAAGGGTTGGTACGAGGGTCAGCCGGATTGTCGTTTTCAGACTCAGACCAGCTTGTGTTCCATCGCATATTTGACCAGGTCGGCCAGGGAGTTGAGTTTCATTTTCTGCATTAGCCGGGCTTTGTGGGTGCTGATGGTCTTGCTGCTCAGGGCCAGTTGCTGGGCGATATCGTTGACGTTGGCGCCTTGGGCCAGCCGTTCGAATACCGAGAACTCGCGCTCCGATAACAACGAATGCAAAGGACGGTTATCGGTGAGGCCGACCTCGAACACCATCCGATCGGCCAGATCAGGGTCGATATAACGTCCGCCTGCTGCCACACGCCGAATGGCCGTCAACAGCAACGCCGGGTCGCTGTCCTTGGTGGCATAACCCGCCGCGCCGACTTTCAGCGCGCGCGCCGCCATCTGCGCCTCGTTGTGCATCGACAACACCAGAATCGCAGGGGGATGGGGCAGCGCACGAATACGCGGGATGGCTTCAAGGCCGTTGACGCCGGGCATGGAGATATCCAGCAATACCACTTCACACGCAACATTGCGCAAGGTCTCCAGCAGCTGTTCGCCATTGCTGGCTTCGCCGACGACCTGCAGATCCCTGGCCAGCCCAATCAGCTGCTTGATCCCCTCACGCACGATGGCGTGGTCTTCGGCTACCAAAACACGAATCACGGGTGTCGCTCCTGTGCGATGGGGTCCATCGGGATGTAGGCGCGCAAGGTTGTGCCCTCACCGACCTCGCTGTCCAGTTCAAGTCTGCCGCCAAGCATCAGCACCCGCTCGCGCATGCCCACCAGGCCGAACGATACTGCCCTGCCCGACTCGAAGACAAAGCCTTGCCCGTCATCGGCGATGGTCATGCATAAGATGTCGTCTTCCAGCGTCAGGCCGATCTCCACGGTATGCGCCTGAGCATGACGCATGACGTTGGTCAGTGCCTCCTGCAGAATCCGGAACATGCCGGTTGCCTTGGCATCACTGAGCGTCGGCAGGTTGTCCGGCACTTGCACCAGACAGGGAATCTGCGTGCGCGCCTCGAACCGGCGGGCCTGCCATTCGATGGCCGAAGCAATGCCTGCATCGAGAATCGGCGGCCGCAAGGCAGTCGCGACATCGCGTACCAGCTGGAACAACTGCGCGATGAGACGCTTCATGCTGTGCAGACGCTCGCTCAAACCTGGATCAAGATCGGCATAGGCCAGCTCGCACATCGACGTTTCCAGCTTCAATACGGTCAGCATCTGACCCAGCTCGTCATGCACTTCCCGAGCAATACGCGCCTTTTCTTCTTCACGCACGCTTTCCAGGTGCGCCGACAATTCACGCAACTGATCATGGGCGCGTCGCCGTTCGCTGACATCACTGAGGAACACCACCAGATACTCCGCTTCGTGAAAACGCAGGAAACTCAAGGACACATCGGTGGGCAGAAAACTGCCGTCGGCGCGCAGGCAGTGAGTCTCGAACACTTGCGGGCTGTCTTCGCTGGAACGGGCGTTTTTCCACAGGCTGAGCCAGCGATCCATGTGCAGACCGGGTTCGAAATCGATCAGCGGGCGCTCGACTACCTGTCCCGGCGCATAGCCCAGCATCGTCTCCGCCGCGCGATTGGCGTAACGCACGCGACTCTCCCAATTGACCCACAGAATGCCGACGGTACTTTGATCGATGGAAAACTGCGCCAGCCGCAACGCCTCTTCACTCTCGACCCGACGGGCAAGGTTATCGCGCGCGGTCAGTAACTCTTTTTCCAGCGCCTGTTGCTGACGACGCTGCCAGACCACAATCGCAAAGCAGGCCAGCAGCATGACCAGCAACAGAATGCACAGGTTCTTCCAGAGGCTGGTGGATTCGCTGAAATGCGCAGGGTTCAACGGCATCCAGCGGGCGTGCAACTGTTCCAGCTCCCTCGCCGGAACCGCTTTTAAAGCTTCACTGACAATTGCGGCCAGTTCCGGCACATCGCGGCGTGACGCTACCCGCAGCAGTTGCGGAAAACCGATGTCGCCAACCACTGCAAGCCCGGCGAACTCAGGCTCACGCAGCAGGCGACTCAATTGCGCTTCATCGACCACGGCATAGCGCGCTTGCTGACTGAGCAGCAATTGCAGCGCCTGGCGCTCCAGCGGCACGCCTTGCAGGTTCAGGTGCGGAAAATTGCTGCGCAGATAATCGGCGGTCGGGCCAGGCATACGCACCGCGACTCTGGACAGGCTGTCGAGTTTTTCCAGATCCACCACCGTGCTGCCGTCACGTTCGCCGATCAACAGTTGCGACACCCGCAGGTACGGATCGGAAAACAGCCACAGGCGCAGGCCTGCCGGGGTTTGCATCAAACCCGGCGCAACGTCTATTTCGCCGTTGAGCAACGCCCGTTCCAGCGCGGCCTGATCAGCAAAGTTTCGCCACAACAATTCAACGGGCAGCGTCCGCGCCAAGGCGTTCATCAGGTCGACATTCGCCCCGGACAATTGCTGCAGGCGCTGATCAAACTGGGCGTAGGGCGCACGCAGTACCAGGCCGATCCGCAACGGGCCATGCGTCTTGAGCCAGTCGAGCTGCGCCGCGTTCAGTTGCGCAGTCGCAAGCGCTCCAGACTCGTCGGCCTGTGTATTCGCCATCTGGACCATCAAGAGCAAAGCCAGGCAGCCGATAAAACCGGTGCGCAGAAGACGAATGATCAACGTGTCGTTCTCATGTGTGCGTATGACGGTCATGTGCCGCTAACGCTCAGGACTGACAAAAGCCGATCAACCCATTAGGCTGCCGGGATAGTTTCTGGCTTGGAATATCCGATGTCCTACACCGTTCGTGCAATGTTTCCTGCATTGTTTTTGTCATTGATGCTGCCTTGCGCACTGCCTGCGATGGCCGCTGACCCGGCCCCTGGCAAGGACGCGGCTGCGGAGGCGCCGGTGGAACGCGCGCCGTTGCTCAGCCGTTCGCAAGAGGACTCGATCGCTCTGGAGCGCCAGTTACCGCCTCAGGACCAGCAGCAACTGCAAGCCGGAGACGAAAGCTTTCTGGCGCTCTGGAAGCCAGCGAACAGTGACGCGCCACAGGGCGCAGTCATCATTTTGCCGGGCGACGCAGAGTCGCCGGACTGGCCGGATACGGTCGGGCCATTGCGCCGAAAATTCCCGGATGTGGGCTGGTCAAGCCTGAGCATAACCCTGCCGGACTCCGAGGACGACACGCTGGCCGCACGCGAGCCCGATGCCGCTACAGAAGGCAGTGTCGGCAAAGACAAAGCAGCTGAAAAACCTGCCAGCCCAGCAAAAGATGCGCCGAAAGACGCCACGGCAAAGACGTCGGACCCAGCGGCGGAAGCAGAAGCGCTGGCCAGCGCTGCAACGGCAAAAGCGGCTGCCGACGAAGAGCGTAACAAGGCTCGTGCCGAACGCATCTTCGCGAGAATCGAAGCCGCGATCAGCTTCGCCCAGCAGAACAAGGCACGCAGCGTGATACTGCTCGGGCACAGCAGCGGAGCCTACTGGGCAACACGGTTCCTCAGCGAACGCCCGTCCCCAACCGTGCAAAAGCTGGTGATGGTGGCGGCACGCGAACCGGTCAACGCCACCCCGTCATTGCTTGACATGATACCGACGCTGAAAATCAAGACCGCTGATTTCATTTACAAGAACCCGGCGGACCTGGCCGCAAAAGCACGGTTGCAGGCCAGCAAGCGCACCAAAGGCCCGGGCTTTACCCAGATCGCCCTGATCAATATCGTCGGCAACGAAGACACTGAGCAAGAGCAGCTGTTTCGGCGGATTCGCGGCTGGATAGAACCCAAGGAAGACAAGTAGGCACCCGGCACCAAGCCCCGTGCAGCGTCAGGTAAACCCGCGCCGGGCCTTGATCACTCGATAGGCGTTATGCAACTCGCTGGTTTTCTCGGTTGCTATCCGCACCTGCTGCGCGTTGGCGCCCGAACCGGCAATCTTGTCCGGGTGATGACGACTGAGCAGGCGCCGATAAGCCCGCTTGACGCTCAGAGGATCAGTGTCCGGCTTGACACCGAGCAGGCTCATCGCGCCCCTGTAATCGTCGCCAACGCTGATCGGGGAACGCTTCATCGGATCGTATTCGGCGGCCAGCGCCTCGACCTGCTGCTGGGACCAGCCCAGCCACATGCCCCAGACACCGATCAGCTCGCGCTCGACACGTGAGGCCTTGCCATCGGCCCAGGCCATGCGCCAGCAGGCACGCAACAGGTCTTCGCCCATGTCCGGCTGACGCTGCAAACCGCGCAGGTAACTACGCAGCCCGTCAGTCCCGTCCCGGCCGCGTTTGAATGCATTGATTGCGCGCAGCTGTTCGGCTTCGTTGAGGTTCAGGCGGCGCATTTCGGTCCGGGCCTGATGAATGTGACTGGCCACAACCCGCCCTTCACTCTTGGCAAGTCGCCCCAACAGCACAAACAGCAGCCCGTCCTGAGCAATCGCCGCACGTCCTCCAAGGCGCTCGCGCACCTGCGCCCAGCTTTGCAGTTTCAATCGCCGGTCCACTGCCTGCCCCAACAATGCACCGAGCATGGTGCCCGGAATGCTGGCGATGGCATAACCAATACCTGCGCCGATCAGTGTGCCGGGCCACAGCATTCAGCGTGTCTCCGCAAGCAATTGCTCGACTTCTGCAAGACGCTCATGAGTGCCGACATCCACCCAGCGCCCTTGATAATGCTCGCCCGTCACCAGTCCCTGCTGCATTGCTTCGCGCAGTAACGGCGCCAGCTTGAACGCACCCGGCTCGCACTCCGCAAACAGGCGCGGATGCAGGATGGCGATACCGCTGTAGGTCAGGCGAGGTCCTGCCGAATCGTCGTCACGCACCTGACCGTCGATCAACGAGAAATCGCCAGTCGGATGGTGTGCCGGGTTGTCGACCAACACCAGATGCGCCAGCCCGGAGAGCGGCACGCGCAGGGCACTGAAATCGTAGTCCGTCCAGATATCGCCGTTGATCACCAGAAAAGGCTCGAGCCCCAGCAGCGGCAACGCCCGTTGAATACCACCGCCGGTCTCCAGCGGCTGGCCTTCAGGGGAGTAGCGGATGCTCAGATCGAAACGCTGGCCGTCCCCCAGATGATCTTCTATCTGTTGCCCCAGCCAGGCGTGATTGATCACCAACTGGTGAAACCCGGCAGCACGCAACGCGTTCAGGTGGTACTCGATCAACGGCACATCGCCAACACGCACCAGCGGCTTGGGCGTATGCAGGGTCAGCGGGCGCATTCGTTCGCCTTTTCCGGCGGCGAGAATCATCGCTTTCATGCAATCCTCTTCAACACAGTCAATATTGTTCCTGAGTGGCCATCTGCGCGCTCAGGCAGGGAGCTCTGCGGAGTGCTGCAGGCTGGTGAGCAATTGCCCCAACTGAGCCAGCTCGGGACGTCGCGACAAGACCGCTTCTATATAAGCGAAGAAGCGCGGCACATCGTCCAGATAACGCGGTTTGCCATCGCGGTGGCAGATACGCGCGAAAATCCCGATGACCTTCAGATGTCGCTGTACACCCATCAGCTCACTGCCGCGTTCAAACGCTGCAAAATCGTCCTGCACAGGAATGCCGATGGCACGCGCCTGAACCCAGTATGTCTTGAGCCAGCCGCTGACCCGCTCTTGCGGCCAGCTCAGGAAAGCGTCCTTGAACAGACAGGTTACGTCGTAGGTGACCGGGCCGTACACCGCATCCTGGAAGTCCAGCACACCCGGATTCGGCTCGCTGATCATCAGGTTGCGGGGCATATAGTCGCGATGCACCAGTACTTTGGGCTGAGCAAGAGCGCTGTTGATCAGCAGCTCGCTAACCTGCTGCCAGTCGGCCTGTTGCGCTTCGTCCATTTCGATACCCAGATGGTGCTTCACGTACCACTCGGGGAACAACTCCAGCTCGCGACGCAGCAAAGCCGTGTCGTAGCTGGGCAGCGGCGCGTCCATCGGCAATTGCTGATAGGCCAGCAGCGCCTGGATCGCGTCGGTGAACAGTGCATCGGCGTTATCGGCGTCGATCACATCCAGATAGGTCTGGCAGCCCAGGTCATTGAGCAGCAAAAAGCCTTGTGTCAGATCTTCGGCATAAATTTTCGGAACATTAACGCCCGACTTTTCCAGTAAATGAGCGATATCCACGAACGGTTTGCAGTTTTCCTGCGGTGGAGGGGCGTCCATGACAATAAAAGTTCGACCGGCGCCCTCCCAGCGAAAATAACGACGGAAACTTGCATCACTGCTGGCCGCAGTCAACGTGGCCGGGGGCACGGCGCCCCAATTCTGCGCTGCAAACAACGCTGGCAGCTGCTTATCGAGCCAAACTTTCAAGGATTGAAGGCGTATATCTTGATCTGACATTACAAGGGTCTCCGACGGCGCTAGCCGTCAAGCGGGTCATGCTTTATTATCCGGAATCTTTTTCAGCCCATCGAGAGGCGTGCGGCCCCCCCGCGGGCAGATGGCGCGCAGGAAGCCCGGACTAATAAGATGGCATTGAAATCCCCCGCGTTTCGTAAAAAATTTCCGTTGCTCGTAACCGGCAGTCTGCTGGCGATGCAACCTCTGGCCACTCAGTTCGTGGTCGCCGCGGAACAGTATGACTGCTCAGTCTCTGCTTCGGGTGCCTGGAACTGTGCGCCGAAATCCAATACCGCTGCTGTAGACCTGCCTCCGCGCCCCGTGCATGACACGGCGTCGGTCAGTTCCAACGGTACGGTCTCATCGGAGAGTACCTCTTCGAGTGGGCAGGCTGCGGGCACGCAACTGGTCACCGAAGCCAAGGGCAAAGGTCTGAAGTCGCGTAGTGCTGACTACAGCCACCTCGATTGGGTTCCTCGCGAAAAGCTTACCGCAGCACAACTGGCCGAAACCGGCCCGTATTGCTCGGGTGCTTACGTCGAGCCTGTTCGCCCGGGCATGGACGACAAGACCAAGATGAGCGAAGCGCCGATGTTCGTGGGAGCCAAGGCTTCACGATACGAACAGGAAGCGCAGGTCGCGACACTCGCTGGTGACGTCGTCATGCGTCAGGGCAGCATGCAGGTAGAGGCCCAGGAGGCCGCTCTGCATCAGGCCGAGAACCGTGGCGAGCTGAACGGCAATGTCCGTTTGCGCGACAACGGTGCGCTGATCGTCGGTGACAAGGCAGAGTTGCAGCTCGATACCGGCGAAGCCCGTGTCGACAACGCCGAGTACGTCCTGCACAAGTCGAATGTTCGCGGTAACGCCCTGTACGCCAAGCGTGCAGAGAACGCGATCATCCGTCTCAAGGACGGCACGTACACCACGTGCGAACCGAACAGCAACGCCTGGACACTCAAGGGCAACAACATCACGCTGAACCCGGCCACCGGCTTTGGTACAGCGACCAACGTTACCCTGCGGGTCAAGGACATACCGGTACTCTACACGCCGTATATCTACTTCCCGATCGACGACCGTCGTCAATCCGGCTTTCTGCCGCCGACCATTTCGGCAGGCGGTGATAACGGCTTCACGCTGGTAACGCCTTACTACTTCAACCTGGCACCGAATTACGACGCCACGTTGTACCCGCGCTACATGGCAGACCGCGGTCTGTTGATGGAAGGCGAGTTCCGTTACCTGACCAAGAGCAGCGAAGGTCAGTTCGGTGGCGCGTACCTGAACGACGAAAACGACGATCGCAGGCTCCAGTCGGACTACGACAAGACCCGCTGGATGATCAACTGGCAGCACAAGGGCGGGCTTGATTCGCGCTGGCTGACACAGGTTGATTACACCGACATCAGCGATCCGTACTATTTCCAGGACCTTGAAACCGACCAGATCGGCGTCAAGAGAACCGACTACATCAATCAGCAGGGCTCCCTGACCTACCGTGGAGACAGCTACTCGGCCGTACTCAACGCTCAGGCCTACAAGCTGGCGACGGTTGCCAACGTCACGCCGTACAACCGCCTGCCTCAGCTAACGGTCAACGGCACACTGCCTTATAGCCCGGGCGGCCTGAAGTTCGATTATCAGACCGAGGCTGTTCGTTTTGAACGTGATCTGCGCAGTGGCGCATTCATCGACGAAAATGGTAATTCGGAAACCCGCCTGGACAACAACATCGCAGGTCTGGCCCGAGCCAATGGCGACCGCCTGAACCTGGCGCCAGCTGTTAGCCTGCCGATGAACTGGTCCTACGGCTTCCTGACGCCGAAGCTCAAGTACGTCTACACGCAGTACGCGCTGGATCTCGACAGCCAAGGCAAGAACTCGCTTCTGGCTGGCGAAGAGTACAACAGCAGCCAGAGCCGCAGCGTGCCGATCTTCAGCGTCGACAGCGGCCTGTATTTTGACCGCAACACCAACTGGTTCGGCAAGGATTACCGCCAGACCCTGGAACCGCGCCTGTTCTATCTCTATGTTCCCGAGAAAGACCAGACCGACATTCCGGTGTTCGACACCAGCGAAAGCACGTTCAACTATGCCTCGCTGTTCCGTGATAACCGCTTCACCGGTTCCGATCGCATCGGCGACGAGAACAAGTTGTCGCTGGGTATCACCAACCGCTGGATCGAAGACAACGGCTTTGAACGTCAGCGCTTCAGCATCGGTCAGGCGCTGTATTTCGAAGACCGCAAGGTGCAACTGCCTGGGGTTTCATTCGCAGATCGCGACGACGCACAGGCACGTGTTTCGCCTTACGCGCTGGAATACGAGTACCGTTTCAACCGCGACTGGCGCTTCAACTCCGACTTCAACTGGGATCCGGACAGCAAGAGCACCCGTTCGGGCAGCGCGATGTTCCATTACCAGCCTGAAGCCGAACCCAACAAGGTCGTCAACCTTGGCTATCGCTATCGCAACGACCAGATTCGTTACGACGAAAGTACTGGCCGCTGGATCGTCGGTGGTGGTGACTACGGGACTCCGGGTTCACCGAACTACGTGAAGGATTACTACAAGATCCAGCAGCACGACTTCTCGGTTATCTGGCCGATCGTGCCGCAGTGGAGCGTGATCAGCCGCTGGCAGTATGACTACAACCGTCAACGCACCCTCGAAGCTTTCGGCGGGTTCGAATACGACAATTGCTGCTGGAAAATGCGTCTGGTCAATCGCTACTGGGTCGACTACGACGAGTTCAGCCAGGCAGCTCCTCAGAACGAGAAAGGCGACCGCGGCATATTCCTACAAATCGTGTTGAAGGGGCTCGGCGGTGTGACTGGCGCCAAGGTAGACAGCTTCCTCGACAAAGGCATCCAAGGTTATCGTGAACGTGAAGACCAAGCTTTCTGATTGTCTGCGCCCGCTGATGCTGGGCGCGTTACTGCTGAGCGGTGCTGTGCATGCAGCGGTTCAACCTCTGGACAGTGTTGTGGCCATCGTCGATAACGACGTGATCATGAAAAGCCAGATGGACCAGCGTGTTCGTGAAGTTCAGCAAACCATTGCCAAGCGCGGCTCTGCCGTACCGCCAGCCGAAGATCTGCAAAAGCAGGTTCTGGATCGTCTGATTCTGGAAAACCTGCAATTGCAGATGGGCGAGCGGGCCGGCATTCGGGTCAGCGATGAAGAACTGAACCAGGCGATTGGCACCATTGCCCAGCGTAACAACATGAGCGTGGACCAGTTCCGCGCCGCGTTGGCGCACGACGGTCTGTCTTACGAGGATGCACGCGAGCAGGTTCGCCGGGAAATGATCATCAGCCGGGTGCGTCAGCGCCGGGTGGCTGAGCGCATCCAGGTCTCCGAACAGGAAGTGAAGAACTTCCTCGCCTCCGATCAGGGCAAGGCTCAGCTGTCTGAAGAGTTTCACCTGGCCAACATCCTGATCGCAGTACCGGACAGCGCCTCCTCGGACGCCATCAAGGCCGCTGAAAAAAAGGCCAAGAGCATTTATGAACAGCTGAAGCAGGGCGCGGACTTCGCCAAACTGGCAACCACCGACTCCTCCAGCGAAAATGCACTGGAAGGTGGCGACATGGGCTGGCGCAAGGCAGCTCAACTGCCACCGCCTTTCGGTGACATGTTCAGCTCGATGCCTGTTGGCGGCGTGACGCCTCCAGCGCGGACGCCAGGCGGAATCATTATCCTCAAACTGCTCGAAAAGCGCGGCGGTCAGGGTCAGGCACAGATGCGTGATGAAGTGCATGTGCGTCATATCCTGATCAAGCCAAGCGAAATCCGTAGCGAGGAAGCGACCAAGCTTCTGGCAGAGAAAATCTACGAGCGCATCCAGAATGGCGAAGACTTCGCTACGCTGGCCAAAAGCTTCTCGGAAGATCCGGGCTCGGCGCTTAACGGCGGCGACCTGAACTGGGTAGACCCCAACTCTCTGGTTCCCGAGTTCCGTGCCGTCATGAACGATACGCCGCAAGACGTAGTGTCCAAACCGTTCAAGACCGCCTACGGCTGGCACGTCCTGGAAGTTCTTGGCCGTCGTGCCAAAGATGCAACAGGTCAGGCTCGTGAGCAGCAAGCACTGAGCGTATTGCGTAACCGCAAGTACGACGAAGAGCTGCAAACCTGGTTGCGTCAGATCCGTGACGAAGCCTACGTTGAAATCAAACTCCCTGGCGCGACCCAGGCTGCACAGTGAAACCCAAGCGTTTCGCACTGACACCCGGCGAGCCGGCCGGCATAGGCCCTGACCTTTGCCTGCTGCTCGCCACGCAGCCTCAGCCCTACCCCCTGATTGCCATCACCAGCCGTAGCCTGCTTCTTGAGCGGGCTGCGCAACTGGGCGTTGCCGTCGATCTGCTGGATGTCACCCCCGACGCTTTCCCGGATCTGCCAGCGCCTGCCGGCAGTCTTTACGTTTGGGATACGCCTCTGGCAGCCCCGGTCGTAACCGGCGTGCTGAACAAGGCTAACGCCGCCTTCGTGCTACAGACCCTGACTCGCGCCGGGCAAGGCTGCCTCGACGGGCTGTTCAGCGGCATGATTACCGCTCCGGTACACAAGGGTGTGATCAACGACGGCGGCATCGCCTTTTCCGGACACACCGAGTTTCTTGCCGAACTGACCCACACCGAACAGGTGGTGATGATGCTGGCAACCGGCGACCTGCGTGTGGCACTGGTGACCACTCACCTGCCCTTGCGTGACGTGGCCGATGCCATTACGCCTGACCGGCTGGAGCGCGTGACACGCATTCTGCACGCCGATCTGGTCAGCAAGTTCGGTATCGCCCAGCCGCGTATTCTGGTCTGCGGCCTTAACCCTCATGCTGGCGAAAGCGGGCATCTGGGCCGAGAAGAAATCGACATCATTGAACCGACTCTGGAGCGTCTGCGCAGCGAAGGCCTGGATTTACGCGGCCCGCTGCCCGCCGACACTCTGTTTACCCCCAAATATCTGGAGCACTGCGATGCGGTGCTGGCGATGTACCACGACCAGGGCCTGCCCGTGCTGAAATACAAAGGTTTCGGCGCAGCCGTCAATGTGACGCTCGGCTTGCCGATTATCCGCACCTCTGTCGATCACGGCACAGCGCTGGATCTGGCCGGTAGCGCGAACATCGACACCGGCAGCCTGCGCGTCGCGCTGCAAACCGCTTACCAGATGGCCGAGACCCATTCATGACCGAGCAATACCAACACCGGGCGCGCAAGCGCTTCGGGCAGAACTTCCTGCACGACGCAGGCGTTATCGACAAGATCCTGCGTGCCATTCGGGCCAAATCCGAAGAGCGGCTGCTGGAAATCGGCCCCGGCCAGGGCGCGCTGACTGAAGGCCTGCTCAACAGCGGCGCCCAACTGGACGTGGTCGAGTTGGATAAGGACCTGATCCCGATCCTGAACAGCCAGTTCGCCAGCAAGCCGAACTTCAGCCTGCATCAAGGCGATGCGCTGAAATTCGATTTCAACAGCCTGGGTGCAGAGCCACACAGTCTGCGCGTGGTCGGCAATCTGCCGTACAACATTTCCACGCCACTGATCTTTCACCTGCTGCAGAACGCCAGCCTGATTCGCGACATGCACTTCATGCTGCAGAAGGAAGTGGTCGAGCGCATGGCTGCAGGGCCTGGTGGGGGTGACTGGGGCCGTTTGTCGATCATGGTTCAGTACCATTGCCGCGTCGAACACCTGTTCAACGTCGGGCCGGGGGCGTTCAACCCGCCGCCTAAAGTGGACTCGGCCATTGTTCGTCTGGTCCCGCACGAAACACTGCCCCATCCGGCCAAGGACCACCGTGTTCTGGAGCGAGTGGTGCGTGAGGCGTTCAACCAGCGTCGCAAGACCTTGCGCAACACGCTCAAATTGCTGCTCAGCAGCGATGAGATCACCGCTTCCGGAGTGGACGGCAGCCTGCGTCCTGAACAACTGGACCTGGCAGCATTCGTGCGCCTGGCCGACACGCTCAGTGAAAAGGTTGTAACCGAGTAAGCTCCGGGACAGGTAAACGGTTATTCAGGCGTACCTTTTCGTCTACTTGTCCTAGACTGTCCTATCTGCCGCACACGCGCGTTTTTTCGCAATGGATTTCAAGGCCTACTGCATGTCCGATTCTCGTTATCAGGTCGACGTCAGCGTCGTCACGCGTTTTCTCGCAGAACAATCGCAGCCCGAGCAGAACCGCTTTGCTTTCGCCTACACCATCACGGTACTCAACAACGGCACACTGCCTGCCAAGCTGCTGTCGCGGCACTGGGTCATCACTGATGGTGACGGCCATGTCGAGGAAGTCCGTGGCGAAGGTGTAGTGGGTCAGCAGCCGCTGATCAAGGTCGGGCAGAGCCATACCTATAGCAGCGGCACGGTCATGACCACGCGGGTTGGCACCATGCAGGGCACTTATCAGATGCTGGCCGAAGACGGCAAACGCTTCGACGCCGTGATCGTGCCGTTCCGCCTTGCGGTTCCGGGTTCGCTGCACTGATGGCGGTTTACGCGGTTGGCGACCTGCAAGGTTGTCTTGATCCCCTGAAATGCCTGCTCGACCACGTCAGTTTCGATCCTTCCCGGGATCGACTGTGGCTGGTGGGCGATCTGGTCAACCGCGGGCCCCAGTCGCTGGAAACCCTGCGTTACCTGTACACCATCCGGGAATCGCTGGTCTGCGTGCTGGGTAACCATGATCTGCACCTGCTCGCGGCCGCTCGCAACGTCGAACGCCTGAAGAAAGGCGATACGCTGCGCGAAATTATCGACGCACCGGATCGCGATGAGTTGCTGGGCTGGCTGCGCCGACAGAAACTCATGCACCACGATGAAAACCGCAACATCGCCATGGTGCATGCCGGCATCCCTCCGCAATGGTCACTGAAAAAAGCCCTCAAGTGCGCCGCCGAAGTTGAGCAGGCGCTTCAGGACGAGCAGCTGTATGGCGCGTTTCTGGATGGCATGTACGGCAATGAACCCGCCAAGTGGGACAGTAACCTGACCGGCGTGACGCGCTTGCGAGTCATCACCAACTACTTCACGCGCATGCGCTTCTGCACCAGCGACGGCAAGCTCGATCTGAAGAGCAAGGAAGGCGTCGGCTCCGCGATGCCTGGTTACGTGCCCTGGTTCAGCCACACGACCCGCAAGACCCGAGACGTAAAGATCATTTTCGGCCACTGGGCGGCACTGGAAGGTCGTTGCGACGAACCCGGAGTCTTTGCGCTCGACAGCGGATGTGTCTGGGGCGGCGCCATGACCCTGCTCAACGTTGATACGCTTGAACGTCATCAGTGCAATTGCGATGCTGTAGGCAATGCCGCGCCCGGGCCAGTCATCATCGGTATGCAGCCCGGTATCGCCGACAGTCAGCAACCTCAGGCTCAGGAGCCCAAGCAATGACCGAATTCAAACGTATCCCGCCTGAACAGGCTCAGGCACTACGCGAACAGGGTGCCGTACTGGTCGATGTTCGTGATGCGCAGGCTTTTCAAAGCAATCACATTCCTGATTCCCGGCATCTGGATAATCACTCGATCGCTGACTTCATCGCCAAGGCCGACCTGGACAAGCCGCTGGTAGTGGTCTGCTACCACGGTAACTCCAGCCAGCAAGCCGCGGCCTATCTGGTGGGTCAGGGTTTCTCTGACGTGTACAGCGTCGACGGTGGTTTCGAACTCTGGCGCACCACTTACCCGGCCGAAACCGCACAAGGCTGATACAAAATATTTTTATGACAGCTGATCCCGCGTTCTACGCGGGCTCGCGCTGCATCTGACGAACGGTCAGCCCCTCTTCTCGCGCATCCCTTCTTTATCTTTCCGAATCCGAACTATCCTAAGCCTCAGGCCATCCGTATTCAGGGGAGAGCCGGTACACCGGCGCGTGGGTCATCGGTAGTTACTTTTATGGTGTTCTGGGGGGTAAACAGCATCTGGATGTTCAGACGCTGCCAGCATCGACTGATGATCCGCCGCCGGCTCTACGTATCGAGCGAGGTGACGTCATGAGTATATTCAGCCACTTCAAAGACCGCTTTGAAAGCACACGACAGGAAGAGCTCTCGTTACAGGAGTATCTTGAGCTCTGCAAACAGGATCGCAGCGCCTATGCCTCTGCCGCAGAACGTCTGCTGCTGGCCATTGGCGAACCTGAACTGGTGGACACATCCGTCAATTCCCGGTTGTCGCGAATCTTCTCCAACAAGGTCATACGCCGCTATCCGGCCTTTGCCGACTTCCACGGGATGGAAGAATGCATCGACCAGATCGTCTCGTATTTCCGCCATGCCGCCCAAGGCCTGGAAGAGAAGAAACAAATCCTCTATCTGCTCGGCCCGGTGGGCGGTGGTAAATCGTCCCTGGCTGAAAAACTCAAGCAACTGATCGAAAAAGTCCCGTTCTACGCCATCAAGGGCTCGCCGGTTTTCGAATCACCCCTGGGCCTGTTCAATGCCAGTGAGGACGGTGCGATTCTTGAAGAAGACTTCGGGATTCCGCGACGCTACCTGAGCACCATCATGTCGCCCTGGGCGACCAAACGTCTGGCTGAGTTCGGGGGCGACATCAGTCAGTTCAAGGTGGTCAAGCTGTACCCTTCTGTTCTCAATCAGATCGCTGTCGCGAAAACCGAGCCAGGCGACGAGAACAACCAGGATATCTCCGCGCTGGTCGGCAAGGTCGATATCCGCAAACTGGAAGAATTCCCGCAAAACGACGCCGACGCGTACAGCTACTCGGGCGCACTGTGCCGGGCCAACCAGGGCCTGATGGAATTCGTCGAGATGTTCAAGGCGCCGATCAAGGTCCTCCATCCATTGCTGACGGCCACTCAGGAAGGCAACTACAACAGTACCGAGGGGCTGGGGGCGATTCCGTTCACCGGTATTCTGCTGGCGCACTCCAACGAATCGGAATGGCACAGCTTTCGCAACAACAAGAACAACGAAGCCTTCATCGACCGTATCTACATCGTGAAGGTGCCGTATTGCCTGCGCGTCAGCGACGAGATCAAGATTTACGACAAGCTGCTGTTCAACAGCTCGCTGGCCAAGGCGCATTGCGCGCCAGACACCCTGAAAATGCTCGCGCAATTCACCACCCTGTCGCGCCTCAAGGAACCGGACAACTCCAACATCTACTCGAAGATGCGCGTGTATGACGGCGAGAACCTGAAGGATACCGATCCAAAGGCCAAGTCGATTCAGGAGTATCGCGACAGCGCAGGCGTGGATGAAGGCATGAACGGCCTGTCCACGCGCTTCGCGTTCAAGATCCTGTCCAAGGTCTTCAACTTCGATCCTCACGAAATCGCTGCCAACCCGGTCCACCTGCTCTATGTGCTGGAACAGCAAATTGAACAGGAGCAATTCCCCGCAGAGACCCGCGAACGCTACCTGCGTTTCATCAAGGAATATCTGGCGCCGCGTTACATTGAATTCATCGGCAAGGAAATCCAGACCGCATACCTGGAGTCCTACAGCGAGTACGGCCAGAACATCTTTGACCGCTATGTGCTGTACGCGGATTTCTGGATTCAGGATCAGGAATACCGCGACCCGGAAACCGGCGAAATTCTCAATCGCGTGGCGTTGAACGAGGAACTGGAGAAAATCGAGAAACCGGCAGGCATTAGTAACCCGAAAGATTTCCGCAACGAAATCGTCAACTTCGTGCTGCGTGCCCGCGCCAATAACAACGGCAAGAACCCGACCTGGCTCAGTTACGAGAAACTGCGTGTGGTGATCGAGAAGAAAATGTTCTCCAACACCGAGGACCTTCTGCCGGTTATCAGTTTCAATGCCAAAGCCAGCAAAGAGGATCAGCAGAAACACAACGACTTCGTCACACGAATGGTCGAGAGGGGCTACACGGACAAGCAGGTACGGCTGCTATCCGAATGGTATCTGCGCGTGCGCAAGTCGCAATAAGGCAGGTGCAAGCTTCAAGCTATCGGCTGCAAGCAGACTGCGGTCAAGCCCTGAATCGAGGGCTGACGCCGCATTCGCTTGCAGCTTGAAGCTTTCAACTTGAAGCTCCCCGGAGGGGCCTATGAGTTATGTGATCGACCGACGTCTCAACGGCAAGAACAAGAGCACAGTAAACCGGCAGCGGTTTCTGCGCCGTTACCGTGACCATATCAAGAAGGCAGTGGAGGAAGCCGTCAGTCGACGCTCCATTACCGACATGGAACATGGCGAACAGATCAGCATTCCCGGGCGCGACATTGACGAGCCGGTGTTGCATCACGGGCGTGGCGGCAAACAGACCGTGGTTCACCCCGGCAACAAGGAATTCACCACAGGTGAGCATATCGCTCGCCCGCAAGGCGGCGCTGGCGGCAAAGGGCCTGGCAAGGCGGGTAACTCTGGCGAAGGCATGGACGAGTTCTCGTTCCAGATCACCCAGGAAGAGTTTCTTGAATTCATGTTCGAGGACCTGGAACTGCCCAATCTGGTCAAACGCAACCTGACCGGAACCGACACTTTCAAGACTGTGCGCGCAGGGATCAGCAACGAAGGCAACCCGTCTCGCATCAACATCATCCGCACCCTGCGCTCGGCTCACGCACGGCGTATCGCACTGTCTGGCAGCAGCCGCGCCAAACTCAGGGAAACGACCAGCGAACTTGAGCGCATGAAGCGCGAAGAGCCCGACAACTTCGGTGATATTCAGGAGTTGGAAGGAGAAATCGAACGCCTGAAGGCACGCATTCGGCGCGTGCCTTATCTCGACACCTTCGATCTCAAGTACAACCTGCTGGTCAAACAGCCCAACCCCAGCTCCAAAGCGGTCATGTTCTGCCTGATGGACGTCTCCGGCTCCATGACCCAGGCCACCAAAGACATCGCCAAGCGTTTTTTCATCCTGCTGTACCTGTTCCTCAAGCGTAACTACGACAAGATCGATGTTGTGTTCATTCGCCACCACACCAGCGCCCGCGAAGTGGACGAAGAAGAGTTTTTCTATTCACGGGAAACCGGCGGCACCATTGTTTCCAGTGCCTTGAAACTGATGCAGGAAATCATGGCTGCGCGCTACCCGAGCAGCGACTGGAATATCTATGCAGCCCAGGCGTCGGACGGCGACAACTGGAACGACGACTCACCTATCTGCCGGGAAATCCTGACCAAACAGATCATGCCCTTTGTGCAGTACTACACGTACGTGGAAATCACTCCGCGTGAACATCAGGCCCTGTGGTACGAATACGAACGCATCGGTGAAGAATATGCCGATACGTTTGCCCAGCAGCAGCTGGTCTCTGCCGGTGATATCTATCCGGTATTCCGCGAACTCTTCCAGCGAAGGTTAGTGTCATGACCGCCAGAGAGCAGAAACGCCAACCCCTTTCCACCGGGTCAGAGTGGACGTTTGAACTGATACGGGCCTATGACCGGGAAATCGGCAGGATTGCCGAGCGTTATGCCCTGGACACCTACCCCAACCAGATCGAAGTGATCACTGCCGAGCAAATGATGGACGCTTATGCCTCGGTGGGCATGCCACTGGGCTACCATCACTGGTCCTACGGTAAACACTTCCTCAGCACTGAAAAATCCTACTCGCGAGGCCAGATGGGTCTGGCCTACGAGATCGTCATCAACTCCGATCCGTGCATCGCTTATCTGATGGAAGAAAACACCATCTGCATGCAGGCACTGGTCGTTGCCCACGCCTGCTACGGGCACAATAGCTTCTTCAAAGGCAATTACCTGTTCCGCACCTGGACTGACGCCAGCTCCATCATCGATTACCTGGTGTTCGCCAAGCAGTACATCATGCAGTGCGAGGAACGCTATGGCATAGACGCTGTAGAGGACTTGCTCGACTCCTGCCACGCCCTGATGAACTACGGCGTGGACCGTTACAAACGTCCCTACCCGATTTCTGCCGAAGAAGAACGCCGTCGCCAGAAGGACCGCGAGGAGCACCTGCAACGGCAGATCAACGATCTGTGGCGAACCATTCCGAAAAACGCCGACAAGGCCGGCAAGGAAGACAACGCGCGCTTCCCCGCCGAACCGCAGGAAAACATTCTTTATTTCATCGAGAAACACGCGCCGCTGCTGGAGCCCTGGCAGCGCGAAGTGGTGCGTATCGTGCGCAAGATTGCACAATACTTCTACCCGCAACGCCAGACTCAGGTGATGAACGAAGGCTGGGCGACGTTCTGGCATTACACGCTGATGAACGACCTGTATGACGAAGGCCTGGTCACCGACGGTTTCATGATGGAGTTCCTGACGTCGCACACCAGTGTTATCTATCAGCCGGGATTTGACAGTCCTTATTACAGCGGCATAAACCCCTACACGCTCGGGTTTGCCATGTATCAGGACATCCGGCGAATGTGCGAACACCCGACCGACGAAGACAGGCAATGGTTTCCGGAAATTGCCGGCACTGACTGGCTAACGGCAATCAAGTTTGCCATGAGCAGCTTCAAGGACGAGAGTTTCATCCTGCAATATCTGTCGCCCAAGGTTATCCGCGATCTCAAGCTGTTCAGCATCATGGACGACGACCAGAAAGATGACCTTTTGGTACCGGCCATTCACGATGAAAACGGTTACCGGACTATCCGCGAAATCCTTGCTGCACAGTACAACCTCGGCAATCGTGAGCCCAACGTCCAGATTTACAGTATCGACCGGCGCGGCGACCGCTCGCTGACCCTGCGTCACCAGCAGCACAACCGCAAACCTTTGGGTGACTCGACCGACGAGGTGCTCAAGCATCTGCACCGGCTATGGGGTTTTGATATCCACCTGGAAACCCTTCAGGGCGATGAGGTGGTCAAAGTCCACCACGTCCCCCCGAAAGGCGAGCATGCCGACAGTGAGTTTTCCCGGCGTGATATGGCGATCGTACACCTGTAGTTGCTGGACCCAAGGTTGACCAGGCCATTATTCATGCAGTTTTAGCCTCCGTGAGCGCAACGCAAGGTTTATCCTGTCGCGCTTACGGAGGTTTTTTATGCAGATTTATAAAGTTGGCGGCGCTGTGCGCGACCGCCTGCTCGGACAACCTGTCACTGATATCGACTGGGTAGTGGTGGGCGCAAGCACTGAAGAAATGCTGATCAAGGGCTATCGCCCGGTCGGTACGGACTTTCCGGTGTTCTTGCATCCACTGACCAACGAGGAATACGCGCTGGCGCGCACCGAGCGTAAAAGCGGAGTCGGCTACGGCGGGTTTGTGTTTCACGCCAGCCCCGAGGTGACGCTTGAGCAGGACCTGATCCGCCGTGACCTGACCATCAATGCCATGGCCGAAGACAAGGACGGCAATCTGACCGATCCGTACAACGGCCAGCAGGATCTTGAAGCGCGAATTTTACGACATGTTTCGCCTGCATTCGCCGAAGATCCGCTCAGGGTCTTGCGCGTCGCACGGTTTGCCGCACGCTATGCCGACTACGGTTTCACGATCGCTCCCGAGACTCTGGAGCTGATGCGCCAGCTCAGTGAGTCAGGCGAACTCAAGGCGCTGACCGCCGAGCGGAGCTGGAAAGAAATCTCCCGCGCACTGATGGAAAAGCAGCCTCAGGTGTTCATCCAGGTGCTGCATGACTGCGGCGCGCTCAACGAGTTGATGCCCGAGGTCGAAGCGTTGTTCGGCGTGCCGCAACCGGCTGCGCATCACCCGGAAATCGATACCGGCGTACATGTGCTCGGCGTGCTTGAGCAGTCAGCCATTCACCAACACCCGCTGAGCGTGCGCTGGGCATGCCTGCTGCACGATCTGGGCAAAGGGCTGACGCCTGAGTCCGAATGGCCCCGACACATCGCCCACGAGCACACGGGCTTGCGGCTGATCAAAGCGGTCAACGAGCGCTTTCGCGTGCCGAGAGAATGCCAGGAACTGGCGTTGCTGGTCGGCCAGTACCACACCCATGGGCACCGGGCGCTGGAACTGAAACCCTCGACCTTGCTGGAGCTATTGCATAGCTTCGACGTCTACCGCCGCCCACAGCGGTTCGAAGAGTTCATTGCCGCCTGCGAGATGGACGCACGAGGACGGCATGGCTTTGAACAGCGCAGTTATCCACAGGCCGACTACCTACGCGGCGCAGCACAGGCGGCCAGAACAGTGTCGGTACAACCGCTGCTGGAACAAGGCTTGAAGGGCAAAGAGTTGGGCGATGCGCTGAAGAACGAGCGCTTGAAAGCGCTGAAAGTCTACAAAGCGGAGCATGTTGCCTGACTGCTTCGCGCACAAGCTATCGCTCCAACGCTCGGCGTTATACACAAATATTGTGGGAGCGAGCTGGCTCGCGAAGACGGTATTTCAGGCGGTAAATTTCAAATCTCGTTGACACGCTCCGCGTGGTAATGTTGTGCCGCTGAGCATTGGCACGAGAGGGATTTGCCGGAACGTGATAGCGACCTCAGTTACGCAGCAAATCCTCCGGCGTCAGCGACACACCGCGCCACTCAAAAGCTACAGGCCAAAGCTGCTGGTCAATCTGCGCGTCAACCCAGAGTTTGCTGAACGCCACACCCACACCCGGATGGAGACGTTCGGGGGCGATGAGCGCCAATGGGCGCAATACGAAGGCATTCTTCAGAATCTCTGCCCTCGGCAAAATCAGCCCGTCGAAGTTACCGACCTGTTCGCCATACAGCAGCACGTCGATGTCCAGCGGCAGACCGACTCGATTCGGGGCATAGCGACCGTTATCGGCCTCGATGACTTTCAGGCGGCGATCCAGCTCCGCCAGCGGCAGGTCGGTCAGCGCCGAAACCACTAGATTGAAGAATGGCCCGCTCTTGATGCCCACCGCGTGGCTCTCGAAAACCGGCGAACAATGCATGTCAGTCAGAAAGCCATCCAGCGCCTCCAGCCCGGCATGCAGATGCCGCTCGCGCTCGATATTGCTCCCCAGACCGAGGAAAATCCGCGTCAGCGACATCCGCGCTCGATCTCCACACCGACACCGGCTGCCGCAGCAACAGCACCGGGCTTGGTCAGCTTCAAACGCAACCAGGGGATATTGAATTCGCTCATCAAGACTTCAGCCAGACGCTCGGCGAAGGTCTCGACCAGTTGAAACTGCGCCTGCTCGGCGAAGGCCTGAATGCGCGCTGAAACACTGGCGTAGTCGAGAGCCTTGCTCAGGTCGTCACCCGCAGCAGCGGGCCGGTTGTCCCAGGCAAAACTGAGGTCCAGACGCAGGCACTGGCGAATGCCACGTTCCCAGTCATAAGCGCCGATGACCGTATCGACCTCAAGACCCTCGATGAAAACTCTGTCCAAGCCTGTTCTCCACTGCACGACAAGGGCGCGATGCGCCGTTAGAATCAGGGCATCCTCGCCCGGAATGGTTAGCATGTTTTGGTTACTGGCGACCTTCGCCTACCTGCTCGGCTCGCTGTCCTTCGCCATCCTGCTCAGTCGCCTCAGCGGCAGCCCGGACCCGCGCGCCAGTGGCTCCGGCAATGCCGGTGCGACCAACATGCTGCGTCTGGCCGGGAAAAAGCTGGCCATCCTGACCTTGCTTGGCGACCTCTGCAAAGGCCTGATCCCGGTATTACTCGCCGGCACCTGGGGCCTTGACCCATCACACCAGGGCTGGATCGGGGTCTGCGCAGTGCTGGGACATCTCTTCCCGCTGTACTTTCGATTCCGCGGCGGCAAAGGCGTAGCAACCGCCGCTGGGGTACTGCTGGGCCTTTACCCACCAGCGGCAGCCCTGGCAATAGCGGCCTGGCTGCTGACGCTCTACCTGACCCGTACCAGCTCACTCGCGGCGCTGATCGCCACACCCCTGACGCTGCCACTACTGGCCTGGCAGGAACCCCATGCGTTGCTGCCGATGAGCGTGCTGACCCTGCTCATCGTCTGGCGCCACCGCGGCAATCTACGCGACCTGCTCGCCGGGCGCGAACGGCATTTCTAAGGGGTGACGTGAATCCCGCTCACCCTTGCCTGCCTTCGCAACCCCTACAACTACAGCCCCAACAACTAAAGCCGCGACAACTGCTCCATGGGCCAGCGCGCCTGCACGCTGATACTCAGGTCTTCCTTCTGTCCTGCCTGCAAGCGCTGACAGCCGGCAAAGGCGATCATCGCGCCGTTGTCGGTGCAAAACTCCGGGCGGGCGTAGTAAACATGCCCACGCAGATCGCTCAGCATGCTTTCCAGTGACACCCGCAATGCCTTGTTGGCGCTGACGCCGCCAGCGATGACCAGGCTCTTGAGCCCGGTCTGCTTGAGCGCGCGTTTGCACTTGATGGTCAAAGTCTCCACCACCGCCTGCTGGAACGCCAGCGCGATGTCGCAGCGGGTTTGCTCACTGTCGTCTCCGGCACTTTGGCACTGCTGCCAGGTATTGAGCGCCGAGGTTTTCAAGCCGCTGAAGCTGAACGCCAGGCCCGGGCGATCCGTCATCGGTCGGGGAAAGACAAACCGCCCCGGTACCCCCTGCATGGCCGCTTTTGAGATCTCCGGACCACCCGGGTACTGCATGCCCATCATCTTGGCCGTCTTGTCGAACGCCTCGCCCGCAGCATCATCCAGCGTCTCGCCCAGCAACTCGTACTGACCGATTCCGTCGACGCGCACCAACTGCGTATGACCACCGGACACCAACAAAGCGACGAACGGAAACTGCGGCGGGTTTTCTTCCAGCATCGGGGCCAGCAAGTGGCCTTCCATGTGGTGAACGCCCAGCGCCGGAATATCCCAGGCAAACGCCAGCGCCTGGGCGCATGACGCACCGACCAGCAGCGCACCGACCAGACCGGGCCCTGCGGTGTAGGCAATGGCATCGATATCAGTGGCCACGCAGTCCGCTTCGGCCAGCGTCTGACGAATCAGGGGCAGCATGCGCTTGACGTGATCGCGCGATGCCAGCTCCGGCACCACGCCGCCATAGGCGCGGTGCAGGTCGATCTGACTGAATAAAGCATCCGCCAGTAAACCGCGTTCACTGTCGTATAACGCGACGCCGGTTTCGTCGCAGGAGGTTTCTAATCCCAGTACTAGCATGGGTTTGCGCCTTGTAGGGGGCAGATTTGAAGGCGCGCATAATAGTCGCCGCCCGAGGTGCCGACCAGCGGTTTTCGATCAGAGGCTTTGCATTCCTCTCAATGAGGAGTTAACATCCGCAACCCTTAAAAACCGACGTACTTTTGTGCAGTGTTTGCACGAAGCGTTGACCCCGGTAATGAATGAAGGTAGCTCTGGATGCCAGCCGTCAAAGTTAAAGAGAACGAACCCTTCGACGTAGCTCTGCGTCGTTTCAAGCGCTCCTGCGAAAAAGCCGGTGTTCTGGCTGAAGTTCGTAGCCGCGAATTTTACGAGAAGCCGACTTCGGAGCGTAAGCGCAAGGCAGCAGCTGCTGTCAAACGCCACGCCAAGAAAGTCCAGCGCGAACAGCGCCGCGCCGTTCGTCTGTATTAATTTACAGACTTGCGTCGCAAGCTTCTGCCTTGCCCAGCCAATCAGCTGGGCTGTCGGCAGTTGCAGCACTGTTAAAGCTGTATAGCTGCGAGAGCTTCGCGCTAGCTAATTGACCGACTTTACAGGCCGCACACGCGACCCGGATATTCAGTCAAGCACGTCCGGCCTGCTTGCAGGCAACACTGGTCATGCCCACACGGGCAACAAGACGGCCAGTGAACAAGACGAGTATGCCTTGATGACTTCGCAAGAAGCTCAGCCAAGGCAGCGTCTCGTTTGATATCAGATGAACATCAAAGGCTACGGCCCGATGATCAACTCGACGATCACGCACTCAACTCCTACTGATTTCAGCGCCGACCTTCGGACACAAAGACGTGCCCGCGTATTGCTGTCGTCGCACAAAAGACGGCTGACAGGCTGACGGAAGACTCGTAGAGTCATCCGATATTTTTGTGACACGCTTGAATGACGAGAACGCCATGGCCGGGCTGATTCCCCAGAGCTTTATCGACGACCTTCTGAACCGCACCGACATCGTCGATGTTGTCAGTTCGCGCGTGCAGCTCAAGAAATCCGGGAAGAATTACAGCGCGTGCTGCCCGTTCCACAAAGAGAAAACCCCCTCATTCAGTGTCAGCCCGGACAAACAGTTCTATTACTGCTTTGGCTGCGGCGCGGGCGGTAACGCGCTCGGTTTCATCATGGATCACGACAACCTGGACTTCCCCCAGGCGGTCGAGGACCTGGCCAAAGCTGCCGGCATGGAAGTGCCACGCGAACAAGGCGTTAAAGGCCAGAAACCACGCCAGCCAACAGACTCCCCGCTCTACCCGCTGCTGAACGCCGCTGCCGAGTTCTATCGTCAGGCCCTGAAAAGCCATCCGGCGCGCAAGGCAGCAGTGGATTACCTCAAAGGGCGCGGGCTGTCGGGCGAGATCGCACGGGACTTCGGCCTGGGCTTCGCGCCACCCGGCTGGGACAACCTGTACAAACACCTGAGCAGCGACGCGCTACAGCAGAAAGTCATGATCGACGCAGGCCTGCTGATCGAAAACGCAGAAACCGGCAAACGCTACGACCGCTTCCGCGACCGGGTGATGTTTCCGATTCGCGATTCGCGCGGGCGCATCATTGCCTTTGGCGGCCGCGTACTCGGCGATGACAAGCCCAAGTACCTGAACTCCCCGGAAACCCCGGTGTTCCACAAGGGTCAGGAACTGTACGGGCTGTTCGAGGCGCGCAAATTCAATCGCAACCTCGACGAGATCATTGTCGTCGAAGGCTACATGGACGTCATCGCCCTGGCCCAGCAAGGTCTGCGCAATGCCGTGGCAACACTGGGTACAGCGACCAGTGAAGAACATTTGAAACGGCTGTTTCGGGTCGTGCCCAACGTGCTGTTCTGCTTTGACGGCGATCAGGCCGGACGCAACGCCGCATGGCGAGCGCTCGAAGCTGCACTGTCAAGCCTGCAGGATGGCCGAAGGGCGCGCTTTCTGTTTCTCCCGGAAGGCGAAGACCCGGATACGCTGGTGCGCTCCGAGGGCACCGACGCGTTCAAGGCGCGCATCAATCAGCATGCGCAGCCGCTGGCCGATTACTTTTTCGAGCAATTGACCAAAGAGTCCGACCCGCGCTCGCTGGAAGGCAAGGCACACATGGCCACCCTCGCGGCGCCACTGATCGATAAAGTACCCGGCGCAAACCTGCGCACGCTAATGCGTCAGCGCCTGAGTGAAATTACCGGGCTTAGCGGCGAGGCGGTCAATCAACTGGTGCAGAGCGCACCGGCGGATGCACCACCCAGCTATAATCCGTATGTCGACTACGATGCGATGCCTGACTTCGCCGACTACCAGCCACAAGGCGGTTACGAAGCGCAGCAGGAATGGACACCAAAGAAAACCGGCGGTCCGAATCAGAAAAAGTGGGACAACAAGTCCTGGGGCAAAAACGGCAAGCGGCAGGACTTCGAACCGCGCACGCCGCGCGTACCGACCGCCGTCGAACCGCCGATGCAGGCCGCGCTGAGAACCCTGCTGCATCACCCGGAACTGGCCGAAAAGGTCGAAAATGCCAGCCACTTCGCGGCAGAAGACCAGTCAAACGCACAATTACTGGTCGCGCTGATTGAAGCCAGGCAAAAGAATCCCAACCTTCGGTCGTTACAGTTGATAGCACGGTGGCACGGAACGGAACAGGGTCGTTTATTACGCGCCCTGGCCGAAAAGGAATGGCTGATTGAGGCCGATAACCTTGAACAACAGTTTTTCGACACTATAACTAGTCTATCCGCTCGCCAACGCGAGCGCAGTCTGGAACATCTGATCAGCAAGGCTCGGCAAACCGAGCTGAGCCCAGAAGAGAAAATTCAGCTTCGGGAACTGCTAAATCGCAATGTTCCCGCACAAACCCCGACCTCAACTGGCGCGTGAGGTCATAGCTCGGGTATAATCCTCGGCTTGTTTTTTGCCCGCCAAGACCTTCAGTGGATAGGGTGTTATGTCCGGAAAAGCGCAACAGCAGTCTCGTATCAAAGAGTTGATCACCCTGGGTCGTGAGCAGAAGTATCTGACTTACGCAGAGGTCAACGACCACCTGCCCGAGGATATTTCAGATCCTGAGCAGGTGGAAGACATCATCCGCATGATCAACGACATGGGGATCCCGGTACACGAGAGTGCTCCGGATGCGGACGCCTTGATGCTGGCCGACGCCGATACCGACGAGGCGGCCGCAGAAGAAGCGGCTGCAGCGTTGGCAGCGGTCGAGACCGACATCGGTCGTACCACCGATCCCGTTCGCATGTACATGCGGGAAATGGGCACCGTTGAACTCCTGACCCGTGAAGGCGAGATCGAAATCGCCAAACGTATCGAAGAAGGCATCCGTGAAGTGATGGGCGCAATCGCGCACTTCCCTGGCACGGTTGACCATATCCTCTCCGAATACACACGTGTCACGAGCGAAGGCGGTCGTCTTTCCGACGTTCTGAGCGGTTACATCGACCCGGACGACGGCATTGCGCCGCCTGCCGAAGTTCCTCCGCCTGTCGACCCTAAAGCCGCCAAGGCTGAAGGCGATGACGAGGAAGAAGAAACGGCCGATGCCACCGATGACGAGGAAGAGGTCGAAAGCGGCCCTGATCCGGTCATTGCCCAGCAGCGCTTTGGTGCCGTTTCCGATCAAATGGAAATCACCCGCAAGGCGTTGAAGAAATTCGGTCGCAGCGACAAGCACGCTATTGCTGAACTGGTTGCTCTCGCCGAGCTGTTCATGCCGATCAAACTGGTTCCAAAGCAGTTTGAAGGTCTGGTAGAGCGTGTGCGCGGTGCCCTCGAGCGTCTTCGTGCTCAGGAACGCGCCATCATGCAGCTGTGTGTACGTGATGCACGTATGCCGCGCGCCGATTTCCTGCGCCAGTTCCCGGGCAACGAAGTTGACGAAAGCTGGACCGATGCGCTGGCCAAAGGCAAAAGCAAATACGCTGAAGCCATTGCGCGTCTGCAGCCTGATATCCAGCGTTGCCAGCAGAAGCTGTCGGCACTGGAAGAAGAGACCGGCCTGAAAATCGCCGAGATCAAGGACATTAACCGTCGAATGTCGATCGGCGAGGCCAAGGCCCGTCGCGCGAAGAAAGAGATGGTTGAAGCGAACTTGCGTCTGGTGATCTCCATTGCCAAGAAGTACACCAACCGTGGCTTGCAATTCCTCGATCTGATCCAGGAAGGCAACATCGGCTTGATGAAGGCTGTGGACAAGTTCGAATACCGTCGCGGCTACAAGTTCTCGACTTATGCCACATGGTGGATCCGTCAGGCGATCACTCGCTCGATTGCCGACCAGGCACGCACCATCCGTATTCCGGTGCACATGATCGAGACGATCAACAAGCTCAACCGCATTTCCCGGCAGATGCTGCAGGAAATGGGTCGCGAACCGACCCCGGAAGAGCTGGGTGAGCGCATGGAAATGCCTGAGGACAAGATCCGCAAGGTATTGAAGATCGCCAAAGAGCCGATCTCCATGGAAACACCGATCGGCGACGACGAAGATTCGCACTTGGGTGACTTCATCGAAGACTCGACCATGCAGTCGCCAATCGATGTCGCTACCGTTGAAAGCCTGAAAGAAGCGACACGCGAAGTGCTGTCGGGCCTCACCGCCCGTGAAGCCAAGGTTCTGCGCATGCGTTTCGGCATCGACATGAATACCGACCACACGCTTGAAGAGGTCGGTAAGCAGTTTGACGTAACCCGCGAGCGGATTCGTCAGATAGAGGCCAAAGCACTGCGCAAACTGCGTCACCCGACCAGAAGCGAGCACCTGCGCTCGTTCCTCGACGAGTAATCGCACCAGCGAGTCAACAAAACCCCCGGCATGCCGGGGGTTTTGCGTTTTCGCCCCCTCGACATCAAAACGTGCGGGCAAGCACACATCTGATAAACCCTGGCACTGTCAGACTTCAATCTAATTGCAGGCACTGACGAATTGACCTACAACTAGGTAATACAACAGACACACTGCTTCGGGTAATCCTTGGCTCAACGTTGTCCGCAAGGGTCATGTCACATCAGCGATAGTCCGAGACGGACGTGAGCCCCCTATGCGTGGAGTAATAATCGATAACAGCGTCCTGGAAGCGTTGCGCTTGTCGGAATGCAAGTTCGCCTCTGTTTTCGCTCAATGCCCAGATACGATGATCATCGCCAGCCTTGTCAATGGACACATCATGGATGCCAACGCGGCGTTCGCGAGGCAGACGGGGATTGCGATTGACGAGGCGATTGGCAGAACCCCCACCGAGCTGAATCTGTGGGCAGTTCCAGGCATGGGTCCAAACATTCTGGAGCAATTGCAAAAAGGCGTTATCCACAATCTGGAAGTCCCTTTTCGGTGCAAGAACGGCCAGACCTTTTCGGGCCTCATGTCAGCCCAGCCTCTCGATTTCTGCTCAACGCCAGCCGTGCTGGTAGTCGTCCGCGACATTACCCAGCTCAAACAAGCCCAGCAGCAATTGCAATTCTCCGAAGAGAAGTTCGCCAACGCCTTCCACGACTCTCCTGACGGACTGGCGCTAACCCGCCAGGAGGACGGGATGGTATTGGAGGTCAATGAAGGGTTTTGCCGCATTACCGGGTACAGCGAACAGCAATGCGTTGCGCACTCGACGTTCGATCTTGGCATCTGGGCTGACCTGAATGATCGCCACACCATGATTGAACGACTTAAAAGCCACGGTTCCGTGCGTGACCTGAGAGTCCGCCTGCGCGACGCCAGTGGCAACATCCGGATCTGTGAGTTGTCATCGCAGCCGCTCGTGATCGCAGGTGAAGACTGCCTGCTGACGATCTCGCGGGACATCACCCAAAACCAGCAAATGCAGGAAAAACTGCATCTTGCGGCAACGGTCTTCGAAAGCACTGCCGAGGGCGTACTGATCACCGACACCGATCAGCGCATCACAGCTGTCAACCGGGCATTCAGTGCGATTACCGGATACAGCGAGAGCGAAGCGCTCGGCCAGACACCTCGCCTGCTCGCCTCAGGCCAGCATGACAGCGCATTCTACGCAGCGATGTGGCACCAACTGAGCGCCGAAGGTCACTGGCAGGGCGAGATCAGCAACCGTCGCAAGAATGGCGAGCTTTACCCAAGCTGGCTGACCATCAGCGCCGTGTGCAACAAAGGCGGCCTCTTGACGCATTTCGTCGCAGTATTCGCCGACATCTCCAGCCTTAAACACGCCCAGGCAAGACTGGACTATCAGGCACATCACGATCCCCTTACCGGCCTGCCCAATCGAACCCTATTCGAGAGCCGCCTGCAGTCAGCGCTGCTGCACAGCGAGGAGTCAGGCGGTCTTGGTGCTGTGTTGTTCCTGGATCTGGACCGCTTCAAGCATATCAACGACAGCCTGGGCCATCCGGTCGGCGATCTGCTCCTCAAGGGCATTGCTCATCGCCTCAAGGAGAGCCTGCGAGACATCGACACCGTTGCACGGCTCGGTGGTGACGAGTTCATCGTCCTGCTACCCGGCCTGCTGCAACCCGGTGACGCACTGACCATCGCCCATAAACTGCTGGCCTGCTTTAGCGCGCCTTTCCAGGCGGGTGAACACGAGCTCTTCATCAGCCCCAGCATCGGCAGTTGCATATTCCCCACAGACGGCAGCGACGTCGCGACGCTGGTCAAAAATGCCGACGCCGCCATGTACCAATCCAAGGCCAAAGGCCGCAACCGCGTCGAAAGCTACACCCGTGATCTGACGGTTCAGGCCAGCGAACGCATCGCGCTGGAGCAGGAGTTGAGGCGCGCACTCGACCGTAACCAGTTGAGCCTGTCCTACCAGCCCAAGATCAGCCTGCTGACCGAGACGCTGGTGGGTGCTGAAGCGCTGATTCGCTGGAGCCACCCGACCTTAGGCGACGTGCCCCCTGAAAGCTTCATCCCGCTGGCCGAAGAGAACGGCATGATCCTGCAAATCGGTGACTGGGTGCTGGAGCAAGCCTGCCGTCAAATGGGCAAGTGGCGCAAAGCCTTTCAGCCATTCGGCCCGCTATCGGTCAACCTGGCAGGCGCCCAGCTGCGTCAGCCAAACCTGGTCGAACACATCGAAGAGCTGCTGGCAGACAACGGGCTGTCGCCCGATTGTCTGCAACTGGAAATCACCGAAAACTTCATCATGAGCCAGACGCAGGAAGCACTGGAGGTGCTGCACAAACTGAAGAAACTCGGCGTGCAATTGGCCATCGACGACTTCGGCACCGGCTACTCATCGCTGAGCTACCTCAAACGCCTGCCACTGGACATCCTCAAGATCGACCAGTCCTTCGTCCGCGGCCTTCCCGACGACACCCACGACGCCGCCATCGTCCGCGCCATTATCGCACTGGGCCGAAGCCTGCAATTGACCGTAATTGCCGAAGGCGTCGAGACCCGCGAACAGCAGCAATTCCTCGCCTCCGAAGGCTGCGAACAGATGCAAGGCTTCATCAGCAGCCTGCCCGTCCTCCCCGAAGAATTCAGCGCGAGGTTTCTTCTTATGAATCTTTCGGACGTTTCGGATAGCACAGCCGCGAAACCGCCGTTATAATCCGCGACCTACTGAGGGCCCATAGCTCAGTTGGTTAGAGCAGAGGACTCATAATCCTTTGGTCCACGGTTCGAGTCCGTGTGGGCCCACCATACAAAACGATGGCTTACGTCTTAAAACCGTAGGCCGTTTGTTTTTCGGAACATGATTTCGCAGCCCCCTTCCATCCAGATACTTTTTTAGGACAGTCAGCGATTACCTGGCAGTTCGGTCACGGTGTGCCCTAACCCTCGGTTATCCCTTCTCCTGAAAAGTCAGGAAGCCTCATCCGATTGAGTGCAATAGCTGGTTTTTCTTGGAGCCGAACGGGGCGCCAACAGAACGCTGAGCCGGGATTAGCAGACAAGTGGTCGGCCCTCGGCAAATATGCGGTGCTGACGAGCTGACTGTGACGTTGAGGGAAAGGGGGGGTTAACGCCCCGCGCTGCGGCGAGGGTTGGCGAGATTTCCTGGCGACGTTAAGCTTGGACCCTGACCTCAATCAGAATAGGGACAATCAGTTCCAAGGAGCAGGAATGGCATTTGATACTTTTTTATGGATAGACGGTCTTGATGGCGATTCCTCGGACTCCGAGCATAAAAACTGGATAGAGATAACTGCCTACAACCTTGCTGCTACTCAAGCGGTCTCCAGAACGGCCAGCTCGGCTGGTGGTGCCACCGTAGGCCGCGTCTACTTAAGTCACTTCAGCATTGTGAAGCGTGTAGATATTGCAACACCTAAAATACTTGAGGCCTGTTGTTCGGGGCAGCACTTCAAAAAGATAATAATGAGCGTGCATAGGGCTGGCGGAGAAAAACAAAAGTATCTGGAAGTTGTATTTGAAGAAGTGATTATAAGTGGCATCCACAGCGGAAACATATTCGACCCTGCAGCCTCGTCATTTCCAGAAGACGTCGTGTGGTTTGATTACGCTAAAGTCAACATTGTTTACTCCCAGCAAAGCCGCACCACGGGGCTGATTATGGGCAAAATCTCTGCTGGCTGGGACCAGATCCGCAACAACACTTACGCATAAGGAAGGGTATAAGTGCCGAACATTTACTGTTATGACGGAGACTGTGGGCTCACTGCGGATCATTTGCTCTGGGTGATTGCAGCCGAGACTACGATGGAAGAATTTGGCATAGACGATATAGTGTCTGCCTTGGCTATTGTAAGCGGGGCTAATGTAATTCCAACTAGAGGAAAGCCTGGCGGCGCAATCCCAAACACCTCTGTAGCCTCGATACTTTCACGGCGCATGCTTAGAAAAATAAAATTCCCCGGGGGATATCGAGCTCCAACACTAGTCGGAATGCGGCCCCCAAAGTTGAGAAGAACCCCATACATCGCCGCATTCGTAGGGCGTGCGATACCGGTATTCGGATGGGCTTATACCGCCGCCGAGCTAGGCCTGATTGGCTACAAGACTGTAGTCACCTACAACGCTATTGTGCGCCCCGAAGATCAGGTATTTTGAATGAACAATGACGACGTTGATTACGAACTACTCGGGAAAATAGTAGCGTGCATTCAAGAAACATTTGAGTTCAGTGCAAATGCTTTTGAAGACTTAAGCCTAGCCACAGATATCAATCGTGACCTCGGCATTGAAGGGGATGATGCAAACGAGCTGATGCCTGAATTCTTCGAGCGATTTTCGGTTAACATCGAAAACTATGACCCATACAGATACTTCGTACCCGAAGGTTACGACCTATTTTCTTTCCGGCGAGGTAAGGAACGGCAGGGGAAAATACCGATCAAGTTAGGTATGTTGTATTGGGCCGCTAAAACAAAGACTTGGGATCCGGCGATATTGGAGCAGATCGACTATAGTTCCATGCCTCTGTACACAAGTACTGCTGAAATTCCGTTGCCAGGCTATGAGATACATAGCAGATAGGATCTGCTTTCAAAGATACTATTTACTTCAGGCTTAATTAATTGCTCAGGTTGACGCTCAATACCAGTTACGACAGGGCCTCCAGCTATGCCAACCTACGTTCACCTACGAACGATTTCTCTAGGCATAGCACGTCGCCCAGCAACTCATAATCCTTTGGTCCACGGTTCGAGTCCATGTGGGCCCACCACCTTTGAAAGCCGCGCATTACGAGGCTTTTGTTTTTTTGGGCGCTTCAATTGCAACTCATCTGGCAGCTACCAAAAGAAACTCGTAAACACCTCCCCCAAAGGCAATCCGTCGCAGCACACGAAACAGAATCTGCCAGAGCTCAACACCCCTACCCCAGCGCCAGGCCCACCGGACTCGTGAGCCTCAACAACCTGCTCACCAACCCCATCATGAGTACAGCCCGGACAGAAGCATCCTGAGTCATTGACCCTATCAATCAACCGATCAAAACATCCGATTAGCCATCTTCCGAAACATTCCGTAACGTCGTTTCCCGGTGCGACAGATGCGCGTACCGCTTGAGCTTTTAGTCCGCATGCTCAGCCCACGACCACGCACGAGCCCATCATGTCTCTGAACACCCCGCAGCAAATCGCTGAAATCGCCGTCGAAAGCGGCATCAAGAAGGCTCATTTGAGCCTGTCCTCGTTGATGATTCTGGGCTTTCTGGCAGGGGCTTTCATTGCTCTCGGGTTTCTTCTCGACATTCATGTCAGCACCATGATCCCCCACGAGTGGGCGTCGCTGGGCAATCTGCTTGGCGCTGTGGTGTTCCCGGTCGGGTTGATTCTGGTGGTGCTCGCTGGCGGAGAGTTGCTGACTGGCAACATGATGAGCCTGCCAATGGCACTGTTCGCCGGGCGTATCGGCCTGGGTCAGTTGGTGCGTAACTGGTTGCTGGTGACGCTGGCCAATCTGATCGGCGCGCTGTTCGTCGCCTATTGTTTCGGCCATCTGGTGGGCCTGACTGAAGGCCCCTTCATGGCCAAGACCGTAGCCATCGCCAATGCCAAGGTGGGGGCCAGCTTCGAACAGGCATTCATCTCGGGCATTGGCTGCAATTGGCTGGTTTGCCTGGCGGTGTGGCTCAGCTACGCGAGCAAGGACGTAATCGGTAAAGTGGTCGGCATGTGGTTTCCGGTGATGGCATTCGTCGCAATCGGCTTTCAGCACATCGTCGCCAATATGTTCGTCATACCTGCAGCAATCTTTGCTGGTGCCTTGAGCTGGGCGCAGTTCGGCGACAATTTCATTCCGGTATTTTTGGGCAACGCAGTGGGCGGCGCGGTATTCGTCGGCCTGGCCTATCATTTGGCATTCTCCAATGCGGCAACCCGGCCTACTGAGCTGTCCAGGACCAGCGGCGCGCAAACACCGGAATAATTCGGTCCAACGCCATGCAAACGTTGCAGTGATAATGGGTGATGATCGCAGAGTGAAAAGCTCTGCGGGGTCAACGTCGATGCGACTCAACAGGCCGCAAACCCTACTAGCCGAGAGCACCGCCTGAGCGACGAAATCAATCAAGGTGCCGTACGCCGCTCAGCCTGATTCATGTGTTCCATCAAAACTGACTCAACGCCACCACACCTACCACCCCCTCCCTCAATTCAACCTCAACCCCCACACCCTGCAACCCTCCCACTGTCGTCCATTCCTCAAGCGCCGATCCATGCAACTTCAAAAACGCTTCGCGCCTGCACCATGCCTTGGCGAACGCAGTCGGGCGAATCAACTCGGGCATGCATGACAGCAAACTTGCAACATCAGCCCCCAGATAATCCAGCGCGACAGCATGCCAGTCCGGCACAGCCTGAACCTGCATCAAGTCCACGCCCACTGCGCCTTGAAGATTGACGGCAGCCAAAGAGAATCCAGCCTCGTGGCTGATGGAAAACCCAGGCTCCGGCAGCCCATCTATAAGCAGTCGCGGTGCGACACCTGGGACGCTGATGAACGTGATCGCGCCCGATGGCAATTCGAGCCACTGCTCTACGGCGGTACGCACGCAAGTCCGAATGAGCTTTCTGGCTTCCTCTCTTGCGCAGCCCGGCCTGATGACGCAGCTGACCAGCAATACACCCTGACGAGGGAAAGGCTTTGGCGGGGCAAGCCGGCCATCTTCATCGAATGCCCAGTTCGCCCCGCGCTTCATGCCCTGTCAGGTGACGCGGGGCAGCCGGCCCAGCGGCTGCCGGCAGGGATGTGCTCGCCCTTCATCACCAGGGTCAGTGCGCCAAGGTGCGCATCGTTGCCGACGACGGCGCTATAGAGCACGGCGCTGCGTGGCCCCATGTACACGCGTTCGCCGATGCTGACGTGGTCGATTTTCATGACTCGGTCTTCGAACAGATGGGTCTGCGGGCAGGCGCCGGCATTCAGTTCGCTGTCTGCGCCGATGCTGACGCAGTCGAATTCAGTGATGTCGGTCGTGTCCATGTAAACCCCGCGACCAATCCTGCAACCGAGCACATTGAACGCGAGTGGCAACCACGGCGTGCCGCGCAGGTAGCGCATGAAGTTCGGCGCGGCCATGCCTTCATAGAGGCTGGTGATGCCCTCCGAAAACCATACGAAGGGCGTCCACATCGGGTCAGCGCGTTTGCGATAGCGTCCCATCACCAGCCATTTCAGGGCCGCGATCAGCAGAAAGTTACCCACGCTGTACGCCATGCCGATGACGGCGAGGTAGGCCATCACGGCACCCCAGCGCTCGTCGTCGGCGAGAGGCATCAGGTCAAGCATCACCGTGTAGCCAACGGCGATTACCACCGCGTGCGGGGTGACGATGCGCACGCCTTCGACAAGGCCTCGAGCCAGGCGGCGCAGCCGGGAAGGCTTGAACGTCAGCGATTCGGGAGCGCCACTCGCCTGCTCGCGGGCAGGCAGGTGGATCGGTGGTGAGCCCAGCCAGGTATCGCCATCGGCCAGTTTGTCGTTGTGGGGTGTGCAGGAATGAACGCCGATCAGGACGTTTTCCGGCAGCACGGTGCCGTCCGGGATGTAACTGCCATTACCGACAAAACTGCGATGGGCGATAACGGTCGGCTGCATGGTCATCCAGCCGCCATCTATACGCTCGTCGCCCAGCATGACGGCGTCGGCGATAAAGGTTTCATCGCCCAGGGTCAGCATGTCCGGGATGACGCCCTGTGCGCTGGAAATCTCGGCGTCGCGCCCTACTTTTGCGCCCAGCAGCCGATACCAGAAGGGCGAATACACCGTGGCGTAGATGCCGGACAGCACGTTGAGGCTCGCTTCCTGGATCTGGCTGATCAGCCACTTGGCGCAGTAGGTATTGCTGTGTACCTCATAACGTCCCGGTTTGAGCCGTGGGAAGACGATCCAGCGCAATGCCGCAGACGCGAGGACAGTCGCAACAATCAGCACCGCACTGGCCGGAAACGCGAGCAGGAAATAGCGCGCCAGTTGTCCCAGTGGCCCGCTGCCCTCGAACCATGGCAAGACATGCTGCGTGTCGAACCAGTCGATCAGGAAAAAGGTCGGGAAGACCGGGATGAAGAACAGCGTCGCGACCAGCAGAACGCCGAAGACGAAGAACAGCTTTTCTGCTCGCAAACGCGCAGGGCTGGTCACGGGCCGTGCAGGTTGACTGAGCGTATCGAACGCGCCGGCATCTCGCGCTGGCGAGCCCTGCCAGATGCGCCCAGCCGGAACCTCCCGACCGTCGGCCATGGCCGACTGGGCTTCCAGATGTCCCCACGGGCCTACGGCAGTATTGCCTTCCATGATCACGTAAGAGCCGACACAGGCATTGTCCTGCAAGGCGATACGCCCCAAATGCAACTGGCCGCGTTCGACGCGAGCGTTTTCGAAACTGACGCCGTTGCCTACGCTGACCCCGTCGCCGATTTCCAGCAGGTCATGAGCCCGTACTGCAGCCCCGCCGATAATTACGTCCTGCCCGATCTTAGCGCCCAGTGCGCGCAGCCACAGGGGATAGAGTGAAGAACCGCTCAGCAGGTAAGTCGGCGCCGACTCGACCATGCGGTCAGCGGCCCACCAGCGAAAGTAGGTAACGCCCCACAGCGGATAGATCCCAGGCTTCAGGCGGCCGACGATCAGCCACTTGGCCGCCAGTGCAATGAAAAACTGCAGAACAGTTGTAATCAGGAATACCAGGATCGACGCCAGCGTCGCCAACACGACAGAGTCGCCGGGCGAGCCGGTGAGCAAGTGATAGGTAAAGAACGGTGCGAGCCATTGGGTCATGCGCAGGCTGATCATGACCGGCAATGCCAGCGCCTGGGCAACGCCGCAGCGCCAGCGACGCCAGGCTGAAGGAGGCGTCCAGTCCACTGGAGCGTCCATCTCTTGCGGCGCCTGATCCAGCACTTCGGCAATCGCACCGATACGCCGATGCTGGTAAATGTCGCGCACCGTGACTTGAGCGAAGCGCGGGTTGGCACGCAGCGCCGAGGCCAGACGCGCAGCAAAAAAGGAATGCCCACCCAGATCGGTGAAAAAGTCCGCATCGCGGCGAATCGGCATGCCGGGGAACAGAGTGCTCAGCGCGGCAAACAGTGCGATCTCACCTTCGGTTTGCGCCACATCGGACTCTGCGCTGGCGGCCTTGGCATCAACCGTCAACGGACGAGCCTTGAGCGTTTTACGGTCGATTTTGCCGGACGTGAGGCGCGGCATGCTCTCGAGCAGTTCGAAGTGTCCCGGCACCATGTACGGCGGCAACTGTGCCTGAAGGGTTTTGCGCAACTGGCTCGTGAATGCGGAAGGCGTTGATGTGTCGCTCACAAGGTAAGCAATCAGTTGATCAACGCCCCCCTCGTTGCGCAACAGGACGGCAACAGTGCCCACGCCAGGCTGTTGCGCCAACAGCGATTCAATCTCGCCCAGCTCGACGCGAAAACCACGAATTTTTACCTGATCGTCGGCACGCCCGAGGCACTGCACCTGGCCTTCATCGTCGATCCGGGCAAGGTCGCCGGTTCGATACAGGCGCGCATCGTGATAACCGGTGGACCATGGATTCGGCAGGAATTTTTCCTGGGTCAGGTCCGGCCGGCCAAGATACCCCTCAGCCAGGCCGGGGCCGATGATGCACAGCTCGCCGACTTCGCCACGCGGCAGCAGGCTGGGCGCCAGGGTGCTTCCGACCGCAGGGTCATTGGCGATGACCAACAGCCCGTAATTGGGTAACGGTGTACCAATCGACACCGGGCGACCACGCGACAGACGCGCCAGGCTTGCCGATACGGTGGCTTCGGTAGGCCCGTAGGTGTTGAACATCTGCCTGTTTGGCGTGGCCCAGCGTTCGACCAGAGAATCGGGGCACATTTCACCGCCCAGATTGATCAGGCGCAGGCTTGGCACGTCTTCGCTGAACAGCGCCAGCAAGGTTGGCACGGCGTGCAACACGCTGATGCGCTGCTCATTCAGCAGGCGTGGCAGAGTTTCCGGGTCGCCGCTGGTTTCTTTCGGACCGATCCACAACGTTGCGCCGACCAGATAGGCAATCCAGATTTCTTCGAACGACATGTCGAACGATACCGAGAACCCCTGGTAAACCCGGTCACTGGCTCGTATCCCCAGTACGGCGTTTTCACTGCGCAGAAAGTGACAGATGCTGCGCTGGGAAATCACAATGCCCTTGGGCTTGCCGGTCGAACCCGAGGTGTAGATCACGTAAGCGGGATGATCCGGCGACACGCTGCTGCGGCGAACCGCAACTGCCTCGGTCTGGCTTTGCAGCACCTCGGCCGTCCACACCGTCAGGCCGGTATCTGCCAGCATCGGCCTTAGCGCGTCACAGCACACCACGCCTACCGCGCTGGCATCCTCCAGGCAGATTTGCAGACGCTCTACCGGTGTGTCCTGATCCACCGGCAGCCAGGCCGCGCCGGTCTTGGCGATAGCAGCCTGCATGACCAGCAGGTCGATGCCACGCGGCAGCCACAGGCCGACTATCTGCCCGGGCCGCACGCCCGCGTTGATCAGCACAGACGCCACCTTGTCGGCCTGTCGGTCCAACTCCCCATAACTGACCTGGTGCTCGCCGAAGATCAATGCCACCTGTTGAGGATCACGTCGTGCGCTGGCCTCCAGCAGATCGGCCAGCACTTCTTCGCGTAGCAGTTCGGGTTGAATCGGACCGTAAATAACATCCGGCAGTGATTCGTTCTGGCGAGGCTGGGACAGGTTCAGGTTATTCATGGCAGCAGGTATTAGCTCGTCTGAAAGGAGAGGCCTGAGAGTTTCCGGTTATGCGTTCAGAGCCGGTCCATCAGCGAGTCGCATGCTTTTTTATAGTGGTTACGTGTCCGTAATGTGTCTGTTTTGATACATTTTGGCTGGAGCGCTGCAGCTCTCACCGAGGCAAAAGAACAGGCTGGCAAATCGAATATGGCAAAGGCTGGCTGTACACAGGTTGAACAACGAATCGAAGATAGCGGATTGCCAGCAAGGCATACGCTCACCGTCCCGGCAGGCGAGGGTGCAGAGCAACGGCGGTCGAATTCGAGAGAGGGCTGAGGCGATTACGCGCGCGTCAAAGCAGGCGCCACAATGTCTCACGCGTTGCAGGGATGAATGTCAGCGATTGACGGTCCATGACCCTCCTCAGCCCTTCGCCAATTCGAGCGTCCGACATGGGACCGAAGCCCTGCTTCCTGAACCACGGCCCGTTCCACAGCGGTTCACGAAAAGTCGTCAGGCTCACTGCCTGAACTGGAATGTCACGCGCATACGCTACAACGTATGACAGCAGAGCCTTCCCGATGCCATTGCCCGAAGCGCGGGGATCAACGCAGACGGTATCCAGGTACAACAAACCATCGAGAAGTCGCGTAGCTGCGAAGCCGATGATTTCATGACTGTTCCGGTCGACAGCGACAACCACCCGACAGGCCTGGAATCGGTCTGCGCTCAACGGAGGAAGGTCGGCAACGTGAGCCAGTGAGGGAATTGTCTTGTAGCGATCCCGGGCCTGCGCCGAGATACGCATCAACTCTTGTAGATCGCTGTCTTTCGACAGGCGCAGGTCATATGCGATCACCGTTTTCTCCTGATCATTGCGGCTAGCGTGAATAATGTACGAAGCCCGAAGTCGATGCCTTTGAACAGCCTGCGACGTGAAGCGCACAGCCACAGCTGGACGATGAGCCGAATAGCTCGCACAATCGGCTCATCTAATGAGCCGATTAGCCCTCTTATTCGGCTCACCGCACAGGTACCTCCAATGCCCGAACATCTCTGGATCTGGCAACAACCAGACTGGCCCCATTTCAGCTGGGATGGCGAACGTCTCGCAGCGCTGTTGCGAGAATGTACCAAGGCGCAAGGACGTCTGCTGGGCATGAGCAGCACAGTGGGCGGAGACGCCGAGGCGCGGGAAGCGCTGGACACCCTGTTGCAAAACATTGTCACGTCGTCCGCGATTGAAGGCGAGCAATTGAATATAGGTTCTGTCAGGTCTTCGTTGGCCCGTCGTCTGGGCCTTGTAGATAACGGCAAAACCGGCCCTCGCAGTGAAGGACTGGCCGAACTGATGCTGGATGCCACGCGCAGGCATGCTCAGCCGCTCGACCTGCAGCGCTTGTATGACTGGCATCGCTGGCTGTTCCCGGTGGAGGAAGGTTTCGTATCCGCCCGCATTCAGGTGGGGCAATTGCGTGGCGAGGAGCCTATGCAGGTGGTCTCGGGCAGACTTGATCGACCCACGGTGCATTTCGAAGCGCCACCGCGCGCTGTACTTGTGCGACAGTTGAATGACTTTCTCGATTGGTTCGCCAACAGCCAGAATGATGAGCGCCTTGACCCGTTCATACGCGCTGGCATTGCACATTTCTGGTTCGTGACGCTGCATCCGTTCGACGACGGTAATGGTCGCCTGACTCGAGCACTGACTGACCTCGCATTGGCTCAAGGCGATCAGCAGGCCATTCAGCTGTATGCGATGTCAGCCAGCATCCTTGAAGATCGGGCCGGATACTATCGGGTCCTGGAAGCCAGCCAAAAAAGCACGCCCGATGTCACCGAGTGGCTGGAGTGGTTCCTGCGCACAGTGCTGCGCAGCATTGAGCATGCCCTGGCTCGTATCGAACGAGTACTGGCCAAGACACGTTTCTGGCAGCTGCACAGCGGCGACGACCTGTCAGCCGAACAGGTCAAAGCGCTCAATCGCCTGCTTGACGGTGGCGAGCGCGGTTTTGAAGAAGGAATAAGTGCCGCGCAGTATCAGGCCGTGGCAAAGGTTTCAAAAGCAACAGCTACCCGCCATCTCAGTGACCTGCTTGCCAAAAACTGCCTGGCGCGCCTTCCGGGCGGCGGGCGCAGCACGCGCTATCAAATCATTTGGCCTGCGTTGTAACGAATTCCGGCACGACGCCGAAAACCTGTCAGACCTACTCGAAAGCCATGGAAAGGAATCCCATGAACTACAGCGCCATCTTCGCCCCGGCCATCAATATCATGATGTGGTTGTTTCCCACCTTGCTGGTGCTCTCGCTACTCAAATCATCATGGGCCAAAGGTCATATCGGCGAGCTGTGGGTGCGCCTGCTTGCTCACTGGAAACTGGATAAGGCCGTCTATCGCCGCCTGCACAATGTCACCCTGGACACGGCAGACGGCACAACGCAGATCGACCATGTGTTCATCTCCCCCTTCGGCATCTTTGTACTGGAAACCAAGAACATGCGTGGCTGGATTTTTGGTAGCGAGCAGCAGGCGCAATGGACGCAAAAAATCTACCGACAGACATTCAGGTTCCAGAACCCGTTACGGCAGAACTACAAACACCTCAAGGCACTGGAAGCCACACTCGGCGCAGACATGGCCTGCCTGCACTCGGTGATAAGTTTTATGGGAGACAGCACGTTCAAGACGCCAATGCCCGTGAACGTGACGCATGGAGCAGGCTTCATTCGCTATATCCGCTCATTCCAGCAGCCGGTTTTCAATGAAGCGCAGGTAGATGCCCTTGTGAACGAACTGCAAGCCAGTCGACGACCACCCAACCGAGCCACCCAACGTGAGCATGTGCGGAACCTCAAGCGTCGAGGATGAGTACTAACGCTTCAAGCATGTCCCGCTGGTCGCAGTGACCGCAGCATCCAGTTCTGCTCCAGCAAGGAATTGGCTGTAGTAGTCATGCAATTCCGTTTCCCAACCCGCTATCTCATCCAGCGCGACTTCGGCCTCTGACCTGCTCAGCCCAAAGTGACTGTATTGGCTCAACAGGTTGCCTCGATTGAGACGTGGCCCTTCGATGCCAACGGACATGGCGAGTGCCTGAGCAGGCCCTTCGTCCAGTATCGGCAATACGTCGTACATGGGCGAAAGCCGCCAGGTGCCGTCTTTCCAGATAACCGCGTGGTTGCGGGGATGGTCATCGGCGTTGCCGACCAGCACGTTGTAAGCCATGCGCCGATACAACTCTCGCCGGTCCTGATCCGGGGCACCACGACGATAGAGCTCATCAGCGAGCGCTGCGTATTGCCAATCAGGATGGCTACGCGCTTTCCACTCGGCATCCAGAAGAGTCAGCCCACTGAGCATCGGCAGCCGTCTGAAGCGGCCGGTCTGCTCATCAAACGTCCGGTCGAAGCGCTCGACCAGAAGCGTATTGATTCTTTCGCCATGGTACAGGGAGGTGTTGGCTGCCTGGAGCCCTTTAAGCCCTGCGAACGTCATGCAGGCATGTTCCACAGAGGGCAGATCATAGTGATCGAATGTATCCCTGGGCTTGGCCAGAATCAGTTTTTTGTCCCCCAGATAGGTACGCTTTGGACGAGCGCCACCCGCTGAAGATCGTTGATCCCTGACCTTCAGGGCGTCCAGTTGATCAACACTGAGCTGGCTGTCATAGATTGCTTCGCAGGCGTCGATGAACTGATCAAGACCTTTGGCGTGCAACGCTTTAGGAGGCGTCTGACCCAGTCCGGGCTGCGGCTCGCGCGCGACGCCAGCCATGATATTGCCCGCTCTGTCGCCGTTGGGGGATTTGAGCAGCAGTTGAATGGAATCCAATGGGCCCCTTTCGACGCGGTGCAACAACCGCTCTCCCCAGCCATCGGGCATGGCGTCATCAATGAAGCCGGGCACGCCGCCATTTTTGGTTACAGAATAAGAACGCGTGGACAATGGATACCTGAACGGATCCGGCACCCAGATATTTTCCTGTACGGCGTCAGGCGAATACTGAAACGTTCCGACCCCGGCCAGAATTGTCAGTTTGCCCAGCGTAAGCGTCTGTCCACTGACAGGGCATTCCATGTAGATGTAAGCCTGAGCCATCAGAAGTCCTCCGGCTTGTTCCTGGGCAGACGAACCCGCTTACGCTCAGCGGCCTCAAGCTGTTCGACACTGAACGATGCATCTTCCCTGAGCCCTTGAAACAGACGCTCCGACACACCCAGGGCCCAGACCACCAACATAAAGTCGCGTAGCGATACGCCGTCTGCGCTGCCGGCTTCGATACGGCGAAACGTGCGCAGCGAAATACCCAGCCGCTCAGCGAGGTCAATCTGGCGGAGGCCTTGTTGCAACCTGGCTTGCTTCACCAGCAGGGCAATCCGCAAAAGCGTGTCAGTGCATTGAACGGGGAAAAAAGCCTTCATCAGCAGCCACCGGCGAGCAAACGCGTGGACCCACAAAGTAGCACATTCGCAATCAGAAACGTGGAGATAATAGGTCACGATATTAAACCTTATATCGCATAAGAAATCATATAAAGGCACCTTAAACAGCTATTAAACTCCCCTTAGCCATCGGAGGAGTGCCATTGCTGCCCGATAAGTCAGGCGACAGTACTCGTGCTGATCGGCAACAATCTCCACTCATCTCCTGTCAGATGTGGCTTACTGACAAATACCATCATCCAATCAGGGATTTCTTCCCTACCCTCGCGGTCTCTTTACGCATGACGAATTCGCGCTCTGCTTTAATACCCTCCTGGCTTCGCCCTGTTCTGCGTCCTTTGCTGGACCCGTATCGCCGTTACCGGCATGCGCGGCTGATCCATGCGGCGCGGATTGCAATCGGGCTGCTGGTGACCATCCTGTTGACCACGGGCCTCAACCTGCCGCATGGCGAGTGGGCGTCGGTCACCATGCTGATCGTGATCGGCGGCTTGCAGCACCACGGCAACATTGGCAAGAAATCGGTCGAGCGGGCCTACGGCACGCTGATCGGGGCCGGGCTGGGCCTGATTGTGGTGGTGCAGCAGGGCTATCTGGAAATGCCGCTGCTGACCTACGCGATGATGTCGGTCCTATGCGGCTTCTTCGCTTATCACGCCATTGGCAAGGGCGGGTATACCGCGCTGCTGTCGGCAATCACCCTGTTTATCGTGGCCGGGCACGGTTACAACCCGATCAGCGACGGGCTGTGGCGCACCGTGGACATCCTGATCGGTATCGCGTTGGCGCTGGCGTTCTCGTTCGCGTTGCCGCTGTACGCTGTGTTTTCCTGGCGCTACAACCTGGCCAGCGGCCTGCGTGACTGCGCCAAGGTTTATGGGCGCATCGTGCAAGGCCAGCCGGTTACGGCCGATGAGCATTTGAAGCTCACCGCAAGGCTCAACGCGACCATGCTGCAATTGCGCTCGTTGCTGCCATCAGTGTCCAAGGAAGTGAAGATGTCCATGGTCGAGCTGGACGCCATTCAGGGGCATTTCCGAATGTGCCTCAGCACCCTGGAAATTCTCGCCAACATTCGCCCCGCGAACCTGAATCAGATAGCCGACGAGTCGTTGCAGGCATCGCTGGACGGTGATTACCGACAGATTCGCCGCCAACTGATCGGCATGGCCCGTGCCCTGCAAACCGGTGCGACCGAGCGTCTGGCACGCACCACGGAAGCTACCGAAACGCCGGCGGTGCAACCGGTCATCCCTGCCGAGTTGATGGGCTACCACTTGATGACCCAACAGTTGGCGCACAACCTGGACGGGTTGCAGGCGCGTCTTGCCAAGACAGCCAAACGCTGGAAGTTTTAAGGGAATGCCTGTGCCTGACACACGTCCACCCGCACTGGATGAAATTGATCGCAAACTGATCGCCGCCTTGCAAATCAATGCACGCGAAAGCGTTGCCATGCTGGCTCGCCAACTGGGCATCGCGCGCACCACCGTCACCTCGCGGCTGGCACGGTTGGAAAGCAGCAAGGTGATTACCGGCTACGGCGTGCGCCTTGGCCAGCGGGTGGTCGATGGCGGATTACAAGCGTATGTCGGCATTACCGTGCAGCCCCGTTCGGGCAAGGAAGTGCTGCGCCGGCTGAGTGCGCTGGCCCAGGTTCAGCAATTGTGTGCGGTCAGTGGCGAGTTCGATTACGTGGCCTGGCTGCGTACTGAATCCCCGGAACAACTGGATGAGCTGCTCGACCTGATTGGTAGCGTGGATGGCGTCGAGAAAACCACCACGTCGATTATCCTGAGCAGCAAGATTGATCGCGGGCAGCCGGTCTGACTGCCTACGCAATAATGCCGAACCCTACAAATAGCAGCGCCGCATCGTCACTTCGCACAAATAATCATCATAGTGACGACACTTTGCGTCTTATTAACACGCGCGCCATTCTCTAGACTGTTGTTTTTCGCCGTTGCCCCTCAAGGTCAGTCATGAAAACCAACCGTCACCCCGCCAACGGCAAAAAGCCGATCACCCTGTTCGGCCCGGATTTCCCCTTTGCCTTTGATGACTGGATCGAGCATCCGAAAGGTCTGGGCAGTATTCCGGCGGAGCATCATGGCGCGGAAGTAGCGATCGTCGGCGCCGGTATCGCCGGGCTGGTGGCCGCTTACGAACTGATGAAGATGGGCCTCAAGCCGGTCGTATACGAAGCCTCGAAAATGGGCGGCCGTCTGCGCTCGCAAGAATTCGAAGGCGCCAAGGGCATCGTCGCCGAACTGGGCGGTATGCGTTTTCCCGTGTCCTCGACCGCATTCTTCCATTACGTCGACAAGCTGGGCCTGGAATCCAGGCCGTTTCCCAACCCGCTGACGGCGGCGTCCGGTAGCACTGTTATCGATCTGGAAGGCACCACGTATTACGCCCAGATGCTCTCGGACCTGCCTGCGCTGTTTCAGGAAGTCGCTGACGCCTGGGCCGATGCACTGGAGAGCGGTTCGCAATTCGCCGACATCCAGCAAGCGATCCGCGATCGCGATGTGCCGCGCCTCAAGGAGCTTTGGAACAGGCTGGTGCCGCTGTGGGACGACCGCACGTTCTATGACTTCGTCGCCACCTCCGACGCCTTCGCCAAGCTATCGTTCTACCACCGCGAAGTGTTCGGCCAGGTCGGTTTCGGCACGGGTGGCTGGGATTCGGACTTCCCCAATTCGATGCTGGAAATTTTCCGCGTGGTCATGACCAACTGCGACGAACACCAACATCTGATCGTCGGCGGCGTGCAGCAAGTACCGGTTGGGCTGTGGAACCATGTGCCGGAACGTTGCGCACACTGGCCCAAGGGCACCAGCCTGTCATCGTTGCATCGCGGCGCACCGCGTACCGGCGTCAAGCGTATTGCGCGGGCCGAGGACGGCAACTTCAGCGTCACCGATAACTGGGGCGACACGCGGCAATACGCGGCGGTGCTGACCACTTGTCAGAGCTGGCTGCTGACCACCCAGATCGAATGCGAGGAATCGCTGTTCTCGCAGAAGATGTGGATGGCGCTGGACCGCACACGTTACATGCAGTCATCAAAAACCTTTGTGATGGTCGACCGTCCGTTCTGGAAAGACAAAGACCCGGAAACCGGTCGCGATCTGATGAGCATGACCCTCACCGACCGCCTGACGCGTGGCACGTATCTGTTCGATAACGGCGACGACAAGCCGGGGGTGATTTGCCTGTCCTACTCGTGGATGAGCGACGCGCTGAAAATGCTGCCGCAGCCTGTCGAAAAGCGCGTGAAGCTGGCGCTGGATGCGTTGAAGAAGATCTACCCGAAAGTGGACATCGCAGCGCGCATCATCGGCGATCCGATTACCGTATCGTGGGAAGCCGACCCGCACTTCCTCGGCGCATTCAAGGGTGCATTGCCGGGTCATTACCGTTATAACCAGCGCATGTACGCGCACTTCATGCAGCAGGACATGCCCAGCGAACAGCGCGGCCTGTTCATTGCCGGTGACGATGTATCGTGGACGCCGGCATGGGTTGAAGGTGCGGTGCAGACCTCACTGAACGCGGTGTGGGGCATCATGAATCACTTCGGCGGCAAGACCCACGCTGACAACCCTGGCCCTGGCGACGTGTTTCATGAAATCGGCCCGATTGCGCTGGCGGACTGACAGAAGGAAGAACCGATGCGCGTTGCGCTGTATCAATGCCCACCCTTGCCGCTGGATATAAGCGGCAACCTGACCCGACTGGAACAGCAGGCTATAGCAGCCGCCGCACAAGGCGTGCAGGTGCTGATCTGTCCGGAGATGTTGCTGACCGGCTACAACATCGGCGCGCAGGCAGTCCGCGAACTGGCACAAGCGCACGATGGCCCGGCGGCGACTCGCATAGCCGCCATTGCCCAGGCCAACGGCATTGCCGTCCTGTACGGCTATCCGGAGCGCGGGGCCGATCAGCAGATCTACAACGCCGTGCAACTGATCGACAGCCAGGGCACACGCCTGTGCAACTACCGCAAGACGCATCTGTTTAGCGGGTTGGACAAGTCAATGTTCACGGCAGGCGAGGATCATTTCCCGGTAGTCGAGCTGAACGGCTGGCGACTCGGCTTGCTGATTTGTTACGACGTCGAGTTTCCCGAAAACACTCGCCGCCTGGCCTTGGCCGGTGCCGAGCTGATTCTGGTGCCGACGGCGAACATGGTGCCCTACGATTTTGTCTGCGACGTCACCGTACGGGCGCGGGCGTTCGAGAATCACTGTTACGTGGTGTATGCCAACTACTGCGGCAGCGAGGGCGAGATTCACTATTGCGGGCTCAGCAGCCTTTGTGCCCCGGACGGCAGCCGCCCGGCGCTGGCAGGCCAGGATGAGACACTGATGATCGGCACGCTGGACAAGGCACTGTTGGCGCAAGCCAGAAGCGCCAATGACTACTTTTTGGATCGTCGGCCAGAGCTGTACGCGTCACTGAGCAAAAGCCAGAACTGACGCTGCACGCACAGCGCGGCATGGAGGTGACGCAGGGCGCCACAAGATGCGTTCCGGCGCGGCGGCACGATAATCCACCGGTTCCCATCGTGCCCATGCTCCGCGTGGGCTTGCCGCTCTGGATGCTCTGCGTCCGCTTTTCAGCGCGCTTGAGCGGGATGCTCGCGAACCTGGCCGCTTATCCGCTAGCATGACGTTCAGATTCCCAAGCCTTTCCGGACGTACTCATGTCTGCCGCGCAACCCGCTGACACCCGACGCATCACGCTGGCCAACGGGCTGAGTGTGATTGTGTGTCACGACTCGCGGCTCAAACGTAGCGCGGCCTCGTTGCGGGTCGCGGCGGGCAGTCATGACGTGCCACAGGCGTGGCCCGGACTGGCGCATTTTCTGGAGCATCTGTTTTTCCTTGGCACCGAGCGTTTTCCGGCCAAAGAAAACCTGATGACGTTCGTGCAGCGTCATGGCGGCCAGGTGAATGCCAGCACCCGAGAGCGCACCACCGACTTTTTCTTCGAGCTGCCGCAAGCAGCCTTCGCCCAAGGGCTGGAGCGCCTGTGCGACATGCTCGCCCGGCCGCGCATGACCCTTGCCGATCAATTGCGCGAACGCGAAGTGCTGCACGCCGAGTTCATCGCGTGGCTGGGCGATGTTGAAGCACAGCACCACATGCGCTTGCTCGCGCCGATCAATCCACAGCATCCGCTGCGCGGTTTCCATGCAGGCAATCGCTACAGCCTGTCAGTGCCCAACCCGGCATTTCAGCGAGCATTGCACGACTTCCATAGCCGTTTTTATCAAGCAGGACAGATGACCCTGTGCCTGACCGGGCCGCAATCCCTGGCTGAGCTGGAGATGCAGGCAAAGAAACACGGCGCGCTGTTCACCAGCGGAGAAAAGCTCAGACAACAGCAGCCTCCGCCGCTGCACACTCAATCAACAGGCACTCCCTCAACTGGCCCTCGACAAACAGGTGACCAGAAACATCTGTTGTTCGCCTGCGAAGGTTTGCCGGAACGGGCAGACGAGGCGGTAGCGTTCCTCTGTCACTGGATGAACAACGCACAGCCCGGCGGACTGATCGCCGAAGTGATCCAAAGGGGCCTGGCCGAATCGCTGAAGGCCTCGTCGCTGTATCAGTTCGATGGGCAGCTACTGCTGGATGTCGAGTGCAAAGGCGCCCTGGCGAACGCTGGCCTCATAAGCACCCTGCTCTTCAGCTGGCTTGAGTTCTTCAAGCCCCGTTGGCCTGCGCTGGTCGAAGAATATCAGCGTCTGCAACAGCGGCGTCTGCACCTGTGCGGGCCTTTGGCGCTGGCGCATCATCATTGCCATGCGCTGCCGGCACAATTAAGCGTACACGGCGCAACGGCACTCGGCGTTTTGCTTGAACAACTCACGTCAGACGGCCTGATCACTCCAACGGCTGTAGATAAATCAGACGACGCACACGTGGACTGGCGTCTGCCATCGCCCAATCCGTTTTTGAGTTCGACCGCTGATGACAGCGCTGAAGCAGCGCTTTGTGTGCGCTGGGAGCTGTCATCACCACAACCTGCGCTCTGGCAGTCGCTCAATGCCAGCCTGAAAAACTTGATCGAGGATGCCCGACAAGCCGGTGTGACCGTCACGTTCAGCGCGTATGGCCCGTTCTGGCAACTGCAACTGAACGGTCTGCGAGCACCCATGGCCGATATTCTCACTTACAGCTTGCGGCGGCTGCGCCAACCATCTTCGGCAACGCTTATGCACGAGGCCGAGCCAGCGTTGATTCCCATACGTCAGTTGCTCAAGCGGCTTGCTGATCACTATTTGAGCACCGAGAGAACGCAGACGGTCGAGGATCTGCACACCCACTGGGCAAGCTCGCGCTGGATCAGCTTCAACCACGGCTTCTGCGCCGCAACTCAGGCGTTGATCAACGCGGCACTGGACGCAACACCCGGAGCGCAACAAACAACTCCGTTGACGCTGCCCGCCATTCAGCCCGGTAAACGCTGGGCGACTGAGAAGTCGTCCTCTTCGGAAGACGCGGTGCTGGTGTTTTGTCCCACTCCCAGCGAATCTGCAGAAGACCAGGCCGCGTGGCGAATGCTGGCGCACCTGCTACAGACACCGTTCTACCAAAAGCTGCGGGTCGAGTTGCAGCTGGGTTACGCGGTATTCAGCGGCATCAGGCAAATCGCCGGACGGACCGGCTTGCTGTTTGGCGTTCAGTCGCCCACCAGTACCACCGAGCAACTGTTTCAGCACATTGAAGCCTTCCTCGTCGCACTGCCGGATCTCGTTCGCAGCGCTGATCTGCCCGAGCAGATCCAGGCGCTGTCAGCACAGTTCGACCCGATGAACATGCCCGATCAGCAGCACGCCGACCTGCAGTGGCACGCCTGCCTTGCCGGGCATCAAGGCGATCATGCGCAAACACTGCGCAGTGCTCTGTCAAATCTGGATACACACTCGTTGCTGGCCGCCTGCGATCAGTTGATCGACGCCACTGGCGGCTGGCTGATTGTGGCCAACCGCCCGTGCCCTGCGGCCAGCGCCTTATCCTTACCTGAACGGTAACGGTCTTTCATGCAGATTCTGGCCCTGCTGAATTGTTAAAATGAGTAACATAGCTCCCTAAGCATCTGAACGTATGCCTTCAACGATGCACTAAGATGTAGTCACCCACCGCTGCACTTATCCGAGGAGATTTTTATGTCGTGGACTAAACCTGCTTACACTGATTTGCGTATCGGTTTTGAAGTCACCATGTACTTCGCAAGCCGTTGATTTCAGTGCGCTGTGAAGCCTCGGTTCGCCGGGGCTTTTTTTATGGTTGTGATGGTTTTTTATTCTTGTGAGCTATTTTTTGTTCCAGATTGTGTGCCGGGAGCTGACATGTACATCCAGATTCTAGGTTCCGCTGCTGGCGGTGGATTCCCCCAGTGGAACTGCAACTGCGTCAATTGCGCAGGTTTTCGCGATGGCAGCCTGCGGGCGCAAGCACGCACCCAGTCTTCCATTGCACTGTCCGACGATGGCGTGAACTGGGTGCTGTGCAACGCGTCTCCGGATATCCGCGCGCAACTACAAGGCTTCGCCCCCATGCAGCCGGGCCGTGCATTACGCGATACCGGGATCAGCGCCATCGTGCTGATGGACAGCCAGATCGACCACACCACCGGCCTGCTCAGCTTGCGCGAGGGCTGCCCGCATCAGGTCTGGTGTACCGACATGGTCCATGAAGACCTGAGCACCGGCTTCCCGCTGTTCGAAATGCTCAAACACTGGAACGGCGGCCTGAGCTGGAACCGTATCGAGCTGCAAGGCAGTTTCGTGATTCCGGCCTGCCCCAACCTGCGCTTCACGCCGTTCCCGCTGCGCAGCGCCGCACCGCCCTACTCGCCGCACCGGTTCGACCCGCACCCAGGCGATAACATCGGCCTGCTGGTCGAAGACACCCGCACCGGCGGCAAGCTGTTCTATGCGCCGGGGCTGGGCAAGGTCGATGAAGCGCTGGCCGAAAAGATGCGCGACGCCGACTGCCTGCTGGTCGACGGCACAATGTGGGACGACGACGAAATGCAGCGCCGTGGCGTGGGCACCCGCACCGGCCGGGAAATGGGCCACCTCGCCCAGAACGGCCCCGGCGGCATGCTCGAAGTGCTGGAAGGCTTCCCGGAGCAGCGCAAGGTGCTTATCCACATCAACAACACCAACCCGATTCTCGACGAAGACTCCCCGGAGCGCGCCGAACTGATTCGTCGCCACGTCGAAGTGGCCTACGACGGCATGAGCATTGAGCTTTAGGAGCTGACATGAGCGAAGCGACTGCGTTGTCCCCCGCAGAATTCGAGCAGGCCCTGCGTGCCAAGGGCGCGTATTACCACATCTATCACCCGTTTCACGTAGCGATGTACGAAGGCCGCGCGACCCGCGAACAGATTCAGGGCTGGGTTGCCAACCGTTTCTACTATCAGATGAACATTCCGCTCAAGGACGCCGCGATTCTGGCCAATTGCCCGGATCGCGAGATTCGTCGCGAATGGATTCAGCGCCTGCTCGACCACGACGGCGCGCCCGGTGAAGACGGCGGCATCGAAGCCTGGTTGCGCCTCGGTCAGGCCGTCGGGCTGGACCCGGATCAGTTGCGCTCTCAGGAACTGGTATTGCCTGGCGTACGCTTCGCGGTCGACGCCTATGTGAACTTCGCTCGCCGTGCCAACTGGCAGGAGGCGGCCAGCAGCTCGTTGACCGAATTGTTCGCGCCGCAGATCCATCAGTCGCGACTGGACAGCTGGCCGCAGCATTACCCGTGGATCGACCCGGCAGGCTATGAGTATTTCCGCACTCGCCTGGGTCAGGCCCGGCGCGATGTGGAACACGGTCTCGCGATCACGTTACAGCACTACACTACCTATGAAGGCCAGCAGCGTATGCTGGAAATCCTGCAGTTCAAACTCGACATTCTGTGGAGCATGCTCGATGCGATGTCCATGGCCTACGAACTGAACCGCCCGCCGTATCACAGCGTTACAGACCAGAAGGTCTGGCATAAGGGGATTACCCTATGAAGCACGATCCGACATTCCGGGCATTGACGCCCAAGTGGCATCAGGGCTACCGCTTTCAGTATGAGCCTGCGCAAAAGGCCCATGTGGTCCTTTACCCTGAAGGCATGATCAAACTCAATGAAAGCGCGGCCCTGATTGGCGGGCTGATCGACGGGCAGCGCACGATCGCCGCCATCATTGACGAGCTTCATCGCCAGTTCCCTAATGTTCCCGAGCTGGGCATGGACGTCGACGAGTTCATGGAAGGCGCCAAAAAGAAAAACTGGATCGATCTTGTCTGACACCGTGCTCGCGACCAATAGCCCCTACATCCCACCCACTCCCGAGGTCGGCCTGCCGCTGTGGCTGCTCGCCGAGCTGACCTATCGCTGCCCGCTGCAGTGCCCTTACTGCTCCAACCCATTGGACTTCGCCAAACAGGGCCAGGAGCTGACCACCGAACAGTGGTTCAAGGTTATGCAGGAAGCGCGGGAGATGGGTGCGGCGCAGATCGGATTTTCCGGCGGCGAGCCACTGGTGCGTCAGGACCTTGCCGAGCTGATCGCCGAAGCTCGGCGACTGGGCTTTTATACCAACCTGATCACCTCGGGCATCGGTCTGACCGAAGAAAAGATCATCGCCTTCAAGGAAGCCGGGCTGGACCACATCCAGATCAGCTTTCAGGCCAGCGACGAGCAGGTCAACAACATGCTCGCAGGCTCGAAGAAAGCCTTTGCGCAAAAGCTGGAAATGGCCCGTGCAGTGAAAAAGTACGGCTATCCGATGGTGCTGAACTTCGTCACACACCGGCACAACATCGACCGGATCGACAAGATCATCGAGCTGTGCCTGGCGCTGGAAGCGGATTTCGTCGAACTGGCGACCTGTCAGTTCTATGGCTGGGCGCATTTGAATCGTGTCGGACTGCTGCCAACCCGGGATCAACTGGTGCGTGCAGAAGCGGTCACCAATGAGTACCGCGAGCGGCTGGAGGCGGAAAATCACCCGTGCAAGCTGATCTTCGTCACCCCCGATTATTACGAAGAGCGTCCCAAGGCCTGCATGAATGGCTGGGGCAATATCTTCCTGACCGTAACCCCGGACGGCACCGCACTGCCCTGTCACGGCGCGCGACAGATGCCGATCCAGTTTCCGAATGTGCGCGATCACAGCATGCAGCACATCTGGTACGACTCGTTCGGCTTCAACCGTTTTCGCGGTTACGACTGGATGCCCGAGCCTTGCCGCTCGTGTGACGAGAAAGAAAAAGACTTCGGCGGCTGCCGCTGCCAGGCCTTCATGCTCACCGGCGATGCAGCCAATGCTGACCCGGTGTGCAGTAAATCCTATCACCACGGGATCATCACTCAGGCTCGCGACGAGTCCGAAACTGCTACTCAAACCATTGAAGAGCTGGCCTTTCGCAATGACCGAAACTCACGACTCATCGCAAAATCTTCCTGAACCCCTGAGCGCCGCGCAGGCGGTTGCCGCGGGCGTCGACTTCGCCGAGCTGGACGTCAATTCCGCAGGCCTGTTCTGGAATGAATACCGGCCCGAAGATGGCGCCAGCCGCATCTGGCACTGGTACGCGAACAGCAAGCGTTGCCTGACGCCTCAGGGTTTCAGCGTGCGCAGCCGGGTCTATGAATACGGCGGTGGCTCATTCTGCCTGGCCGACGACGCCGTGGTGTTCGTCAATGAGCGTGATCAGCAGCTTTATCGACAGGCGCTGGACGCCAGCGAGCCGGTTGCCCTGACTCAGGGTGACAAACGCTACGGTGGTGTGTTTTTCAGCAACGACCGGATTCTCGCCGTTGAAGAAGACCACACCACCCATCGGCTGGTGTCCATCGCCCTGGCTGACGGCCAGCGCGAGCTGTTGGCCGAAGGTGCGGACTTCTATGCGTCGCCCATTATCAGCGCCGACGGCAAACGTCTGGCCTGGATCGAATGGCAGCGCCCGCATCAGCCGTGGACCCGTACCCGCCTGATGTGTGCGACCAGGCAGGACAGTGGTAACTGGGGCACTGCTGTATGTGTTGCAGGTGATGACACTGAAGAATCCTTGCAACAACCGCGCTTCGATACTCAGGGCCAACTGTACTGCCTGACTGATCGCGCCGGCTTCTGGCAGCCGTGGGGCGAATCGGCTTCCGGGTTTGTGTCGCTTCCGGCCGCGCCCGCTGACCATGCATCTGCGCCCTGGCAATTGGGCAGTTGCACTTGGCTGCCGATCAACGAGGGCTATCTGGCCAGTTGGGCGCAGGACGGTTCCTGGGTATTGGGGCTGTGTCAGGCCGACGGCTCCGCCGAAGATTTCAGCGCCGGATACAACCGGTTCCGCAGCCTCGCCGTCGACGAGGATTTTATCTATTGCATCGCGGCCTCGCCATTCAGCACGTCTGCCGTGCTGGCCATTTCACGTGTCGATCACAGTGTGCAGGTGTTGGCCGGTGGCGGCTCTCCGCTGCCTGTCGAACAGATCAGCCTTGCACAAGCGTTGCGCTACCCGAGCGGCGGAGCCGAGGCGTACGGTTATTTCTATCCGGCCATGACTGGGGCGCAGAAGCCGCCGCTGGTGGTGTTCATCCACGGCGGCCCGACTTCGGCCTGCTACCCGGTGCTCGACCCGCGCATTCAATACTGGACGCATCGCGGCTTCGCCGTGGCGGACCTGAATTATCGCGGCAGCAGCGGCTACGGTCGCGAGTATCGACAGAGCCTGCACCTGACCTGGGGCGTGGCGGACGTCGAGGATGCCTGCGCGGTCGTCACCCACCTGGCCGAACGTGGCTTGATTGATGAACGACAGGCCTTCATACGCGGCGGCAGCGCGGGGGGTTACACCACGTTATGCGCACTGGCCTTCCAGAACGTGTTTCGCGCCGGGGCCAGCCTGTATGGAGTCAGCGATCCGGTCGCGCTGGCCAGGGCCACGCATAAGTTCGAGGGTGATTATCTGGACTGGCTGATTGGCGATCCGCTCAAGGACATAGAGCGTTACGAAGCCAGAACGCCGCTGCTGCACGCGGACAGCATCAATGTGCCAGTGATCTTTTTCCAGGGCGAACTGGATGCCGTCGTAGTGCCGGAACAGACTCGTTCCATGCTCAAGGCCTTGCAGGACAGGGGCATCAAGACCGAAGCGCACTTTTACGCGGACGAACACCATGGATTCCGCAAGGCACACAACCTGGCAGATGCGCTGGAGAAGGAATGGAGGTTTTACCGGGAGGTGCTTGATGCGGCCGATTGATCGTTCCAGCTGAAAGAACGATCAATCCATGCGCCGGGGCGTTATTTACGCGAAACGATGATGTAGATCGCGTGGATGATGCCCGGGATGTAACCCAACAGGGTGAGCAGGATATTCAGCCAGAAAGCGCCAGCAAAACCGACTTGCATGAACACGCCCACGGGCGGCAGCAGAATGGCGAAGATAATACGAATGATGTCCATGGGATGCTCCTGAGTGATTGGCTCTAATGGCCATACAGCTAATCGACCCTGAGCCTTCACGAGGGTTCAACGGCTCTGGCACGGCGCCTGCCTTTTCCTGGAAATGTTTTCCTCGGAAAATCACCCTTACCTGCAACCTGACACTCGCTGCGCACATGAATCCATGTGCAATGAAGTCTGATTTCCTGAAACGCAGACAAAGAAAACCCCGCCGAAGCGGGGCTTTCCAGACTGTTTCCCTGATTTCCCTTTCACCCCGCCATCCTGGCAGGCTTCCCTACGTGTCCCTGTTATGTCTTAGTGCGCTTCCTGCGCTACGTCCATGGAGCAAGATTAACTTTGGATCCATTTTTTGGGAAGAGGCCAAATGTCACCACGCAGTGTAAGCAAATGCTTACACAGCTTTTCCGAACTCAGAATTGTGACGCCTCCAACAGGAAAAGCGACTCGCTGCCGGCGCGTACCGACGCATCAAGCGAGTGGATACGCGGCAGCAAACGGGCAAAGTAGAAGCGCGCGGTGCCCATCTTGCTGGCGTAAAAGTCTTCCTGCTGCTCCTTGCCCATGGCGGCTTTGGCCATCATTGCCCACATATAGGCGTAGGCGGTGTAACCGAACAGGTGCAGATACTCCACCGAAGCCGCGCCGATTTCATTGGCGTTATTGCGCGAGCGGTCCAGCACCCACGCGGTCAGTTCGTCCAGCATGTTCAGCGCAGCCGTCAACGGCCGGGTGAATTCGCCAAGCGAGCTGTCGGAAGCGCTGATGAACTGGCGTACTTCATCGGAGAACAGCTGATAGAACGCACCGTTGGAGCCGACGATCTTGCGGCCGACCAGATCCAGCGCCTGAATGCCGTTGGTGCCCTCGTAGATCTGCGTGATACGCACGTCACGCACCAGTTGCTCCTGGCCCCACTCACGAATGTAGCCGTGACCACCAAACACCTGCTGGCCATGAACCGTGGTTTCCAGACCGATATCGCTGAGGAACGCCTTGGCGACCGGCGTCAACAGCGCCACCAGATCATCGGCATGTTTACGCGCGGTGTCATCCTCGCTGAACTTGGCAATATCAAGTTGCAGGGCAACGTAGCTGGAGAACGCCCGACCGCCTTCGTTGAAGGCCTTCATGGTCAGCAGCATGCGCCGCACGTCAGGGTGGACGATAATCGGGTCAGCGGCCTTGTCCTTGTTCTGCACACCGGTCGGGGCACGACTCTGCAGACGATCAAGGGCGTATTCCACCGCGTTCTGATAAGACTGCACACCCGACGCCAAGCCCTGAATGCCGACACCCAGGCGCTCGTAATTCATCATCGTGAACATCGCTGCCAGGCCCTTGTTCGGCTCGCCGATCAGGTAGCCGACAGCGTCATCGAAGTTCATGACGCAGGTCGCCGACGCCTGAATACCCATCTTGTGCTCGATGGAGCCACAGCTGACGGTATTGCGCTCACCGAGGCTGCCATCGTCAGAGACCATGAATTTGGGCACCAGAAACAGCGAAATCCCTTTAGGCCCGGGCGGTGCGTCAGGCAGTTTGGCGAGCACCAGATGAATGATGTTTTCAGTCAGGTCGTGTTCACCGCCAGTGATGAAAATCTTGCTGCCGGTGATCGTATAAGTGTCGTCAGGCTGAGGCTCGGCCCTGGTGCGGATCATGCCGAGGTCAGTACCGCAATGCGCCTCGGTCAGGCACATCGAACCGGCCCAGGCACCCGAGTACATATTGGGCAGGAATTTCGCCTTGAGCGCTTCGGTGGCGTGGGTGTTGATCGACACGCAGGCACCGGACGTCAGCATGGCGTACAGACCAAAGGCGAGGCTGGCGGAGTTGATCATCTCTTCGACTTGAGCCGAGACCACTTTGGGCATGCCCATGCCGCCGAATTGCGGATTGCCGCCAACGCCCACCCAGCCACCTTCGGCGTAGGTCCGATAGGCTTCCGGAAAGCCCGCTGGCGTGGTCACCACAGTGTCCTTCCAGTGGCAGCCTTCCTCATCACCATTACGGCTCAGCGGGGCGATGGTCTTGCTGGTGACTTTACCGGCCTCTTCGAGAATGGCGTCGACCGTTTCGGCGTCGACTGTTTCAGCCAGCTCAGGCAGTTGCGCCCAGAGTCTGGAAACCTCGAACACTTCATTGAGGACGAAGCGCATATCGCGCAGCGGCGCTTTGTAGTCAGCCATGGCAAACCTCGTGAGCACGTAGCAAGAAACTTGGGGGCTGATCGATGCATGCAGCGGCGAAGATCAGCGGTCGGTTTTCACGAGTCTACCCGAACAACATTTCAGACACATAGGGTCGTGTCATGACTGAATAGTCACAACAGGTCACGCGAATAGAACGATTTGATCAGGTCGATGTTTCGGTTGTGCGCACGGCACCGCGCCGGTTCAACTGGTCAAAGGCGACGACGCAGTTACGGCCTGCACCCTTCGCGGCATACAGCGCCTGATCGGCGCATTTGAGCACTTCTTCCGCGCTGCGATGTTCCGGCTGGCGCTCGGCAACACCGATACTGATAGTCACCGACACGCTGCCTGCATGTGGCCCGCCCCGCCGCTGGCGTCCTTGCTGATCGTCCTGGGGGCGATGGTCCTTGTTGCGCAACTGGATCTGGTAATTGGCGATGGTTTCACGAATCGCCTCCAGATGCGGCAGGCACTCATCGAGCGTTTTGGCGGCAAATACGATGGCGAACTCTTCCCCCCCGTAGCGATAAGCCTTGCCGCCGCCGTTAGTGATTTTCGACAGCTTGCTGGCGACCAGCCGCAAGACCTGATCGCCTACGTCGTGGCCATAGGTGTCGTTGAATTTCTTGAAGTGGTCGACGTCGCTCATGGCCAGCACATAATTGCGGCCCAGACGCTGCATTCTTTCGTTGAGCGCCCGGCGGCCGGGCAGCCCGGTCAGTTCATCGCGGAAGGCCATCTGATACGCCTCATGAGCGACAGCCGCGGCGATCATCAACATCACCTGGCTGCACAGAATATTCAGCGTGAACGGCAGGATGAAGGTCTTGGGCAGCGCCCAGAACAACCCCAGCAGCCCGACAACCTGCGCGGCATGCAGGGGGCGTGGCTTTTCCAGGTACTGCCAGATCAGCACGCCGAACGACAGGAGAAACATCAGGTAGGACAACTGGATCAGGCTCATCCAGTTGCCATGCAAGGCCGGCCAGCGAATCTCCGCCAGCCAGCTTTGCAGCTCGACCGGATAACTCTGCTCAAGGCCCAGCGCCACGCCGCCCAGTGCCACCAGCACCGCCAGCCGGGCGACCATGTCCTGAAACAGATGAGTGCGTTCTTCCCATGCGGCGTACAGACCGAACAATACCGGCAGTAACAGACAGACCAGATGGAAAATCACCGCCGCGTCTTCCCGGACCTTGCCGTTGTCGCGGTAATAGTCAGTCTGGGTATCCAGCAGGTAATAGGCGATGTACACGGTGAGCATCAGAAACAGCTCGCGTTGTCGCCGGTAGACGAGGCAGTAGGCACCGCCCAATAGCAATACCAGTGTTGGCAGCACATTGAACAGCGAGGTGAAGAAGACGTTCAAGTCCTTTACATACGCAGCCGCAAGCCCTGCCACCAACAACATCAGAGAGGGCAGAAAATGACTCAGGCGTGCAGCGGATGGACGCAACAAAAGGGTTTATCTCCTGCCCTGGAACGAACCGATATCATTGTGCCTTCATCCAGCGAACAATGCATTCAGCAGGATCAATAGACGAGCTACTTTCTTTAACGGCAGGAGACTGGAAATGTTTATTGCATAGGTAGCTATAGACTTCACGCGCCGCGCCAAGTGTTATTGACGCTCGCGCCAATGCGCTGGACGCGGAGCGTCCATGACTGCATTGCCACGCCGGAGTGGCGGAACGATAACCGCAACTATCGTGCGACGCTCTGCGTCCGGTCTTGAGCAGATGGTGTGGGGCTTGTGACGCTCAGCGCCACGCAAGCATGCATCACGTCCGATTTTGAAGATACCAGCCATAAAAAAACCGCCTGATCAGCGATCAGGCGGTTTTCGTGACTGACGCGGAGCTTAGTAAGCCAGGCCGAAGTCTTCTTCTTTCATGTCCATCAGGTTGGCAGCGCCCGACAGAATGGCGGCAACGTGAGTACGGGTGCGCGGCAGGATGCGCTGGAAGTAGAAGCGTGCGGTCTGGATCTTGGCACGGTAGAACGCTTCGTCCGATGTACCGGCTGCCAGCTTCTCGGCGGACAGGCGTGCCATGTCAGCCCAGAAGTAGGCCAGGCAGGCGTAACCGGAATACATGATGTAATCCACCGAAGCAGCGCCCACTTCTTCGCGGTCCTTCATGGCAGCCATGCCCACTTTCAGGGTCAGTTCGCCCCACTCCTTGTTCAGCGCAGCCAATGGCGTCACGAATTCCTGAACGGCTTCGTTGCCTTCGTTGCCCTGGCAGAACTTGTGGACGATCTTGGTGAAGCCCTTGAGCGCTTCGCCTTGAGTCATCAGCACTTTGCGGCCCAGCAGGTCGAGTGCCTGAATACCGGTGGTGCCTTCGTACAGCATCGAAATACGGCTGTCGCGAACGTTCTGCTCCATGCCCCATTCGGCGATGAAACCATGGCCACCGTAAACCTGTACGCCGTGGTTGGCGGCCTCGAAGCCGACTTCGGTCATGAAGGCCTTGGCAATCGGCGTCATGAACGCCAGCAGCGCATCGGCCGCTTTTTTCTGTTCAGGGTCTTCGCTGTATTTGACGATGTCGACCTGCTTGGCCGTGAAGTACACCATGGCACGCGTGCCCTCGGCGAAAGCCTTCATGGTCAGCAGCATGCGACGGACATCAGGGTGAACGATGATCGGATCAGCGGCCTTTTCCGGCGCTTTCGGCCCGGTCAGCGAGCGCATCTGCAGACGGTCACGGGCGTATTTCAGGCCGCCCTGGAAAGCGATTTCGGCATGCGCCAGACCTTGCAGCGCAGTGCCCAGACGCGCGGTGTTCATGAACGTGAACATGCAGTTCAGGCCCTTGTTCGGCGGGCCGATCAGGTAACCGGTAGCGCCGTCGAAGTTCATCACACAAGTGGCGTTACCGTGGATGCCCATCTTGTGCTCGATCGAACCACAGTGCACCGCGTTGCGATCACCCACGCTGCCATCGGCAGCCGAGAGGAACTTGGGCACGATAAACAACGAAATGCCTTTGGTACCCGCCGGTGCGTCCGGCAGGCGGGCCAGCACGATGTGGACGATGTTATCGGCCATGTCGTGTTCGCCAGCGGAAATGAAGATCTTGGTGCCGGTCACCTTATAGGTGCCGTCGGCTTGAGGCTCAGCCCTGGTGCGCAGCATGCCAAGGTCAGTACCGCAGTGTGACTCGGTCAGGCACATGGTGCCGGTCCATTCGCCGGACACCAGCTTGGTCAGGTACGCATCCTGCTGCTCGGGCGTGCCGTGCTCGGAAATCGTGTTCATCGCGCCGTGCGACAGGCCCGGGTACATGCCCCACGACCAGTTGGCCTCACCGACCATTTCGCTGACCGCCAGGCCCAGCGACTCGGGCAGGCCCTGACCGCCGTGTGCGAGGTCATGCGCCAGGCTCGGCCAGCCGCCTTCGACAAACTGTTTGTATGCCTGTTTGAAACCAGTCGGCGTCTTCACGCCCGACTCGCTCCAGGTACAGCCCTCGGTATCGCCCACCCGGTTCAGCGGAGCCAAAACCTGTTCGCAGAACTTGGCGCCCTCTTCAAGAATGGCATCGACCATGTCTGGAGTGGCATCGTGGCAGGCGGGCAGACTTTGATAATGCGCTTCATAGTCGAGCAGTTCATCACGAACAAAACGAATATCACGCAAGGGGGCCTTGTAATCAGGCATAGCGATAACCTCTGCTGATGAATCCTGGAACGAATGACCGGGCGGTCGCTGGGGACATACCCTCAAGCACCAGACACTCTCGTATGCCTTACGGTCAAACAGGTGTTTGAAACATACGTTTACGCCCAAACCTTGTCAATAGAGAACCACGCACCATTCGTCCACGATCTTTCCACAGACCGCGCAGGCACATAGCTGAGGGCAAGCGTAAGCAGAAGTTTAGTAAAGGTCACAGCCAGGCGCAGGGGCGATACAGGACAATGATGCGGAGAAATTCATGAGGCGACGCCGTGCGCGAATGGCACGGCGGGGAGGCGGAGCAGAAATCAGGCGTAGGTGTCGATCAGCGTGCCGAGCATTTCATCACTGGCTTTCTGCGCAGCAAGACCGGCTTCAAACTGGCCCTTGCCGGCTTCGAGCTCGACAATGTTCGACGGTAGATCAGAGCGCTGACTGCGGTCGACCGAGCGTAGATTCTCAAGCTGGAAGTCCGAAGACTGGCTTCTACCGGAAACCTCGATGTTAGAGCTGGCGATCTGGGTAGCCGCCTGATCGACACGGCTCTGCCCGACCTGCATGGCGCTCAGACCTGGATAGAGGGTGTTGTTCATGGTGATTTGCATAAGCCGATCCTCAGTTCAAAAAACGAACACGTGCCATTGAACCAGCTAATGCACAGAAATACTCAACAAACAGACTAATGGCACTAGGCCGTAACGCGAGTAAATTGGTGAAAAGCCGAAAGCCACTTGTGTGTCAGCCACTTAGCATCGCTGTCAGCAGAGCCCGGCAATATCAAGATATTGCGCCACGTTTTCGGCGCTGGCGTTGCTCAGTCGGGGCACCTGCCCGAGACACGGCGCGGGCAAACGCTCGACCAACGTGGCCAGGTTCTCCTCAAGCCGCGACGTTTCGCCGTCAATCACATTCGCCACCCAGCCCGCCAGGTGCAGGCCATCACGGGCGATGGCTTCGGCGGTCAGTACAGCATGATTGATACAGCCCAGGCGTACACCCACCACCAGAATCACCGGCAGTTTCAAGGCGATGGCCAGATCGGACAGATTACCCTGCCCGGCCAATGGCACACGCCAGCCACCAGCGCCTTCGATCAGGGTGAAATCAGCCTGTTTATCCAGAATATGGCGCATTGGGTGCAGCAACGACTCGACTGTCAACGCGACACCGGCCTCACGCGCCGCCAGATGCGGCGCAATTGCAGGCTCCAGCGCCAGCGGATTGACCTCGTCGTAATCCAGCTCGACCGAGCACTCGGCCTGCAATGCCAGTGCGTCAGCATTGCGCAGCCCCTGTGCAGTCATGACGCAACCGGACGCGACCGGCTTACCGGCCGCCGTACTCAGGCCTGCCAGGCGGGCAGCATGCAGCAGCCCGGCTGCCACGGTGGTCTTGCCAGCGTCGGTATCGGTTCCGGTGATGAAATAGGCTGCGCTCATCTCGGCATTTTTTCCTTATAACGTGAAGCCATCAGGCTTTTTCAAGAACCGCGTACACCACTTGATACGTGGCAGGCAGCCCGGCCTCCTGACGGAAGCGCTCATAAGCCTGGACCATGCCGAGAATCCGCTGGCGACCGGTCAGACCGTTAGGGCGTCCCGGATTGAGATTGTGCGCGCCGAGCGCTTTCAGCTCGTGGGTCAGGCTGCGCACGTCCGGGTAATGCAGCACTTGCGGGCGAACGTCGAGACTGCACACTCGCAGTCCGCTCGCGGCACACAGCTGGCGGTAGTCTTCTTCATGACGAAAACGGTTTACATGCACGCGTCCATCAACGGCCTGCCAACTGTCGCGCAGTTCGTACAGCGTCCCCACGCACAAACTGGCGAAGGCAAACACGCCGCCCGGTTGCAATACGCGACGCGCTTCGCTCAGCACCGCTGCAAAATCAGCGCACCACTGCACGGCGAGGCTGGAGAAAATAAGTTCGCAGCTCTGCTCGCGCAGTGGCAGATGCTCGGCATCCCCGGCAACGAAGTGCTGCGCCCCGCCGAGTGGCTGCGCGTGGCGCAACATGCCTTCGGCGATATCAAGCGCGATGCCTTGGCTGTTAGCGAACGTCTGCGCCAGCGCGCGGCTGAAATAACCGGTGCCACAGCCCAGGTCCAGCCAGCGCGAAGGATTGAATCCGGCGGGAAGGCGAGCCAGCAATTGGTGACCGACGCTACGCTGCAATTCAGCAACGCTGTCATAGCTGCCTGCCGCTCGGGAAAACGACGCCGCGACCTGACGCTTGTCAGGCAGTATGGAAGGCGGTTTGGGATTGGAAAGATCAGTCATCACCCGACTCGTGCAGAAAAGCATGGATTGCAGCCGCGACGCCGTGGGGGTTTTCCAGAAGAAACGCGTGACTGGCCTGCTCGATGAGCCCCACTTCGATATCCGGCAGCAAGGCCAGCAGATCGCCCGCGGCCTCGGCCGGAACGAAGGCATCCAGGCCGGCGAACAGATGCAGTTGCGGGCCGCGAAAGGTTTGCAGCGCACTGCGGGTATCGAGCTGCCGGAGTACTTTCAGCCCGTCGACCAGAGCGGTTGGCGACGTGTGCGGCGCACCAGCCTTGAGCAACCGCGCCAGACCGCGCGGGTCTTCTGCGCCGTTGGTGCATAACAGACTGAAACGCTTGAGCGTCGCATCCGGGTCGATAGCACACCCCGCCAGAAACGCATCGAAATCCTCAACAGGCATTGCATGCAGCCATGCGCCTTGAGTGACGAAACAGGCGTTGCTCGCCAGAGTCAGCAATCCGCAGCAGCCTTCACCACGCCTCGCGGCCAGCTCGGCGGCGAGCATGCCACCGAGCGACCAGCCGCCCAGCCAGGCGTCGTCAGGAAGATTAGCGTCCAGTTCGTCGAGCCAGTCCGGCAGGTCGCAGTTGTCGATCTCTGGCAATGGCTCGATCTCGACCCGCAAATGCTCGTCCAGCCCACGCAAGGCATCCGCAAGCGGTTGCAGCGGCGAGACGCCAAGCCCCCAACCCGGCAGCAAAATCAGTCGATCACGCATGAACGGGCTCCGTGGATTCATTAACATCCAGCAACGGGTAACACTGCTCCAGCGCATTCAATAATAGCCGCACGTGCGCCTCGCTGTGCGCCGCCGACAACGTGACACGCAAACGAGCACTGCCCGCTGGCACGGTGGGCGGACGTATGGCGGTCACCAGCAAGCCGCGCTCGCGCAACAATTGCGACAGGCGCAGCGCTCGCCCCGCATCGCCGATCATGATCGGCTGGATCGGCGTGAAGCTGTCCATCAGCTGCAAACCGATCTGCTCGGCGCCACGACGAAACTGCTGGATCAGACGCATCAAATGCTCGCGACGCCAATGCTCGGTGCGCAACAACTGCAGACTTTTCAGGGTTGCGCAGGCCAGCGCAGGCGGCTGGCTGGTGGTGTAAATGTAAGGGCGAGCGAACTGGATCAAGGTTTCAATCAGTTCTTCACTGCCGGCCACAAATGCCCCGTAGGTGCCGAACGATTTACCCAGGGTGCCGACCAGCACCGGCACGTCATCCATGCTCAGGCCGAAATGCTCGACGATCCCCGCACCGTTTGCACCCAGCGGTCCGAAGCCGTGCGCATCGTCAACCATCAGCCAAGCGCCCTTGGCCCTGGCCGCCAGAGCAAGCGCAGGCAGGTCGGCGATATCACCGTCCATGCTGAACACCCCATCAGTCACCACCAGCGTATCGCCAACGGACTTTTCCAGACGCGAGGCCAGGCTGTTGACGTCGTTGTGCAGATAGCGGGAGAACCGTGCACCGCTGAGCAGACCGGCGTCCAGCAACGACGCATGATTGAGACGGTCTTCCAGCACCGTATCGCCCTGCCCGACCAGCGCCGTTACAGCGCCAAGGTTGGCCATGTAGCCGTTGGAGAACAACAGCGCTCGCGGGCGTCCGGTCAGATCAGCAAGCGCTTCTTCCAGTTCATGATGAGGCGCGCTATGACCGATCACCAGATGCGACGCCCCGCCACCCACGCCCCAGCGCTCGGCACCCGCCTGCCAGGCGGCGATCACTTCGGGGTGACTGGCCAGGCCCAGGTAGTCGTTGTTGCAGAACGCCAGCAACGGCTGACCATCGACAATGACTTGCGGGCCTTGCGGGCTTTGCAGCAGCGGGCGCTGGCGATAAAGGTGTTCGGCGCGACGGGCATCAAGGCGCGTGCGGAGATCGAAAGACATGCGGGCCCCGGTGCGGGAGAGAGCGATTCAAAGCGGGCCGCTGACTACCGGCCCGCTCAAGGGGATCAGGCAGAAGCGGCGTCGTAGAACATCGCGCTGCTTTGCTGCTCGACCAGCGCCTGCTCGATGGCGGCCTGGTGCACTTCGTCGGCGTGGCCTTCGCCTGCTTCCGGCTTGATGCCCAGACGCGAGAACAACAGCATGTCCTTGTCGGCTTGCGGGTTGGCGGTGGTCAGCAGCTTGTCGCCGTAGAAAATCGAGTTGGCTCCGGCGAAGAACGCCAGAGCCTGCATCTGCTCATTCATCGCTTCGCGCCCGGCGGACAGACGCACATGGGATTCGGGCATCATGATCCGCGCTACAGCCAGCATGCGGATGAAGTCGAACGGGTCGACATCTTCGGCGTTTTCCAGCGGCGTACCGGCCACCTTGACCAGCATGTTGATCGGTACCGACTCTGGGTGCTCTGGCAGGTTTGCCAGCTGGATTAACAAACCGGCGCGGTCGTCAAGCGACTCGCCCATGCCCAGAATGCCGCCGGAGCAGATCTTCATCCCGGAATCGCGCACGTAAGCGAGGGTCTGCAGGCGCTCGCCGTAGGTGCGGGTGGTGATGATGCTGCCGTAGAACTCCGGCGAGGTGTCCAGGTTATGGTTGTAGTAATCCAGCCCGGCAGTGGCCAGCGCTTCGGTCTGCTCCTGATCGAGACGACCCAGCGTCATGCAGGTTTCCAGACCCATGGCTTTCACGCCTTTGACCATCTCCAGTACGTAAGGCATGTCCTTGGCAGACGGGTGCTTCCAGGCCGCGCCCATGCAGAAGCGGGTTGAACCGATGGCCTTGGCGCGTGCCGCCTCTTCAAGGACCTTCTGCACTTCCAGCAGCTTTTCTTTTTCAAGACCGGTGTTGTAGTGACCGGACTGCGGGCAGTACTTGCAGTCTTCCGGGCAGGCGCCCGTCTTGATCGACAACAGCGTGGAGACCTGAACGCGGTTGGCGTCGAAGTGAGCGCGATGCACCGTTTGCGCCTGAAACAGCAGGTCATTGAATGGCTGTACGAACAGCGCCCTGACCTCGGCTAAAGTCCAGTCGTGACGCAAAGTGGCGGTGGTGCTGGCGCTCATCGGGCGGCTCCTTGGTGTTTCTGGGCAATGCGCGAGGGCGGGAAAGACCACAGGCGCTACACGGATGTCGGGCATATTTAAGGAAGAGCCATGCGCTGTCAACCCAACTACGACCACGAGGTTTACATCTGGTTAAAAAACAAACAATTCTGTTTGTTATGCGATGAACGCAGCGAGACGCCCACGCCCATCTGTATGCCGTGCGAAGCCGAGTTGCCGTGGCTTGGCGACCAATGCGAACGCTGCGCGCTGCCGATGCCGATGCCTGTCGCGGGCCTTGAGTGCGTGCAATGCGCTAAACGATCACCCGGTTTCGCTCAGGTGATCGCCCCATGGCTGTACGCTTTCCCGGTCGACGGCCTGATTACCCGCTTCAAACACCACGGCAAATGGCCCATGGGCCGACTGCTCGCCGAACTGTGCGGGCACTTCCTCCAGCATCGCTTTGATGAAGGCCAGCCCCGTCCCGACTATCTCTTGCCCGTACCACTGGCCAACAAACGCTTGCGCCAGCGCGGTTACAACCAGGCTGCGATGCTTGCCGGATGGCTGGGCAAACAACTGCAACTGCCTGTCGATGAACAGCATGTGCTGCGCAGCCGCGAGACCACGGCGCAACAGGGCCTCGACGCCAAAGCCCGCAAACGCAACCTGCGCGGTGCATTCAGCCTGATTGATCCGGACTGGGTGCGGGGCAAACACCTGGCACTGATCGACGACGTACTGACCACCGGTTCGACGACAGACGTCATCGCGCGTTTATTGAACAGCGCCGGTGCGTGTCGGGTAGACGTGTACTGTCTGGCGCGTACGCCCAAGCCGGGCGATTGACCGGAATCCGCGCTCAAGATCCTCATCGCTCCCACGCTCCGCGTCCGGTTTTCGACGCAAGCCGCGTGAGCGATCATACTGACCTCTCCCACTCAACCATCCCGGATCACCATGTCCCTGCCTCCCTTACTCACGCAACACATGGTCCGTCGCCCGCAGCGCATTGCACTGTTGCAGCACATTGCCGAGCAGGGCTCGATCACCCGTGCCGCGAAGAGCGCAGGGTTGAGTTACAAGGCCGCATGGGACGCTATCGATGAGCTGAACAATCTGGCGCAAAAGCCGCTGGTGGAGCGCAGCGTCGGTGGGCGTGGCGGGGGCGGTGCGAAACTGTCGGCCGAAGGCGAGCGAGTGCTGCGGCTCTATCAGCGCGTGCAGACATTGCAGGCGCAGATACTCGAAGCCGCCGAAGACAGCAGCGATCTGGACCTGCTCAATCGCCTTACCTTGCGCACCAGCGCGCGCAACCAGTTGCTGGGGCGCATTGTCGGTATCACTCGTCAGGGGCATCACGATCAGGTGCGCCTGCAACTGGCCGAGGCGGTGTTTATCGACGCGCAGGTGACCCATGACAGCACGCTGCATTTAGGGCTGGAAATCGGCACCGACGCCGTTGCACTGATCAAGGCGGGCTGGCTGGAGCTGCACGCGCAAAGTGCTAAAGACCCCCAGGAAACAAATGGCAACAATTGCCTTATTGGCCAGATCGACAGCGTGATCGACGCCGAAGACGGCCCCAGCGAAGTACGCATCACCCTCCCAAGCGGCCAGACGCTGTGCGCCCTGGCGACGCCTCAGCGTCTGCATGCACAGCAGTTGCAAACCGGCGTCACGGTGCAGGCGAGATTCGCGGCTTCGTTCGTGCTGCTCGGGATACCGTCGTAAGCGCCGGGAAGTCATGACCGCGACACAATTCCGTCATATGCGCGCACTAAGGTGGCTGCCATATTCGAGGGAGCCGTGATGATGAAACTATTAGAAGAAAATCAAACCACCGATCTGGAAAACCTGGTCGGCGCAGACAGGGCCGGGCTGACGCGTCGTGGTTTCATCAGCGCGGGCGCTTTGTGCGGCGCAGCGATGTTCCTTGGCGGCAACCTGTTGAGCCGCTCGGTGCTGGCCAACAGCGTCAGCGCAGCGTCCGGGGCCCTGTTGGGTTTCGACAGCATCCCGATGGCAACCGCCGACAGCATCAGCCTGCCGAAAGGCTACCTATCCTCCGTGCTGATCAGCTGGGGCCAGCCATTGCAAGTGGGCGGCCCGGCGTTCGACCCGAGCGGCAAAGGCACCGCCAAGGCTCAGGAAGTGCAGTTCGGCGACAACAACGACGGCATGTGTCTGTTCCCGATGCCGGGTCACAAAGACCGCGCGTTGATGGCGATCAACAACGAGTACACCAACTACCGCTACCTCTTCGATCACGGCAAGGAGCCACAGTCCGCCGAAGAGGTGCAAAAGGCACTGGCCGCAGAAGGCGTGTCAGTGATCGAAGTTCAACAGAAAGACGGCAAATGGCAGTTCGTTCAGGACTCGCGCTATAACCGTCGCGTGCACGGCAACACGCCGATCAACCTGAGTGGCCCGGCAGCCGGTCACGACTGGCTCAAGACCGACGCCGACGAGAGCGGCACCCACGCGCTGGGGACGTTCCAGAATTGCTCAAGCGGCCAGACGCCGTGGGGCACTTACCTGACCTGTGAAGAGAACTTCACTGATTGTTTCGGCAGCAGCAACCCGGAGCAGAAGTTTGATGCTGGCATGAAGCGCTATGGCGTTGTGGCCGCGAGCAAAGAGATCAACTGGCACCCGCACGACCCGCGCTTCGACGTTGCGAAAAATCCTAACGAAGTGAACCGTCACGGCTGGGTGGTCGAGATCGATCCGTTCGATCCCGAATCGACGCCGGTCAAGCGCACGGCACTCGGACGCTTCAAGCATGAGAACGCTGCGTTCACGCAAACCAAGGGCGGGCGCGCCGTGGTGTACATGGGCGACGACGAGCGTGGCGAGTTCATCTACAAGTTCATCAGCCGCGACAAGATCGATAACCAGAACCCGAAAGCCAATCGCAATCTGCTGGACCATGGCACCTTGTATGTCGCGCAATTCGACTCGGGCGACAGCAATCCGGATCATCCAAAAGGCAAAGGCCAATGGGTCGAACTGACTCACGGCAAGAATGGCCTCGATGCCGCAGCCGGTTTCAATAATCAGGCAGAAGTGTTGATTCATGCGCGTCTGGCGGCCAGTGTCGTCAAGGCCACACGCATGGACCGCCCGGAATGGATCGTGGTCAGCCCCAAGGACGGCCAGGTGTATTGCACCCTGACCAACAACATCAAGCGCGGCGATGAGGGTCAGCCGGTTGGCGGACCGAATCCGCGTGCCAAGAATCAGTACGGGCAGATCCTGCGCTGGAGTGAAGAAGGCAGTAATCCTTCGGCGATGGCGTTCGACTGGGACCTGTTTGTGGTCGCGGGCAACCCGACCGTGCATGCGGGCACGCCGCAGGCCGGGTCGAGCAACATCAACCCACAGAACATGTTCAACAGCCCGGACGGCCTGAGTTTCGATCAGGCCGGTCGCCTGTGGATTCAGACCGATGGCGACTCCAGCAACAAAGGCGACTTCGCCGGGATGGGCAACAATCAGATGCTCTGCGCAGACCCTGCCAGCGGCGAGATTCGTCGTTTCCTGGTCGGCCCGGTCGGTTGCGAAATCACCGGTATCAGCTTTGCGCCTGACTACAAGACGATGTTCATCGGCATCCAGCACCCCGGCGAAAACGGCGGCTCCACCTTCCCCGAGCACCTGCCCAACGGCAAGCCACGCTCCTCGGTGATGGTGATCACCCGTGAAGATGGCGGTGTCATCGGCGCCTGATCGAGTAGCTCTGATCGTGACGCTCTGCGTCACCTTCAGAAGAAGGTGCGGAGCGTCCGGAACAGCACTACCACGCAGAGCGTGGGAGCGATAGGAATGCTCATTGGCGTCTGATCGTGCCCGCGCTCCGCGTGGGCATGCAGTTCGTGACGCTCTGCGTCACCTTCAGAAGAGGACGCAGAGCGTCCGGAACAGTGCTACCACGCAGAGCGTGGGAGCGATAAACCATCAATCGATCAACCCAGCCTCATCATAAAACGGGTACGGCCCTTCATAGTCGCCGAACACGGCGTTATGGCTCACCAGACCCTGCTCGGAATGCCAGCGGTGCAGCACATAGCCTGCCGGTTCCAGGTTGAAATGCGCCGGGGCGGCTTCGTCGAGGTCGAGGACGATCTGGTGTGAGGTGCCGGGGCAGATGCTCGCCACGCTGCCACCAAAACGCCGCTGCATCGGTCGATGCAAATGCCCACACAGCAGCCGCTCCACTTGCGGGTGCTGAGCAATCACACGTTCCAGCGCTGACGCATTGCCGAAGGGTGCACGGTCCATGTGGCCGATGCCGGTAATGAATGGCGGATGGTGCAGGATGATCACGGTCGGCACGTAAGGGCGACGCGACAGTTGAGCATGTAACCAGTCCAACTGACAGTAATCCAGCTGCCCGCCATGTTCGCCGGGAATGGTCGTGTCCAGGCCGATCAAACGGACCGGGTATTTCTCCACCACCCAGTCCAGCGGCGCATTGGCCGACAGCGGCAGGTACACCTGATCGGCAAACGCTGCCAGCAAGTGCTCGCGGTCATCGTGATTGCCGGGCACCAGATAGTAAGGCATCTGCAAACGCTCCAGCTCAGGCTTGAGCACCGCGTATTCATCCTCACGACCGAAGTCCACCAGGTCACCGCTGATCACTACGATGTCGGGGCGCTGTTTGCTGGCATTGATGTGAGCGACAGCACGACGCAGCGCGCCAAGCGTATCGACCACGCCATAGGTCAGGCGCCCGTCGGCTTTGAGGTGCAGGTCGCTGATCTGGGCAATAAGAAACGGACGATTCAAAATAATCTCTCGCTGAAAAACGGTTTCACGAATGCAGGGTGAACAGCACTTGCGGTTCGACGCTCAGGGCAATAGCTGAGTTGGCGGCATAAATCACGTTGTCGGTGCTGTCCACCAGCAATGGCTGCGGACCGCCGACATCCACCAGCAAGCGACTTTGCGCGCCCTGAAAGAACTGCCCGACCAGACGCCCCTGAAGATGTCCGCTGCCTGGCATCAAACGCAGGTGCTCGGGACGGCAATAGACGGTGCTCGGCATGTCGGCACCGCTCCACGGCAATTCGCCGCCGCTCACCTTGAGACCCGACGACGTGCGCGCGACCACGCTGAACGCATTCAGATTGCCGACAAAACCGGCAACAAAAGCATTGGCCGGCTGCTGATAGATTTCTCGCGGCGTTGCCAATTGCGATACGCAGCCTTTTTCCATAACCAGAATCCGGTCGCCCAGGGCCATCGCTTCGCCCTGATCGTGGGTGACGAACACCGAAGTGATGCCGAGCCCACGCAGCAGTTGATCCAGCTCGCTGCGCAAGCGCTCGCGCAGCTGTGCATCCAGTGCGGCCAACGGCTCGTCGAGCAACAGCACCCGAGGACGCGGCGCCAGTGCGCGAGCCAGTGCGACCCGTTGCCGCTGGCCGCCGGACAGTTCGTTGACGCGGCGATTACCGTGACCGGTCAGACCGACCAGTTCCAGTAACTCGTCGCAACGCTTGGTGCGCTCGGCAGCCGACAGGCCACGAATCTTCAGGCCGTAGACAATGTTGCCGGCCACATCGAGGTTCGGGAACAGTGCGTAATTCTGAAACACCATGCCGACATCGCGCTTTTCGATAGGCAAACGCGTGACGTCCTGATCATCAAACAACACCTGCCCCACGTCCGGACGCTCAAGCCCGGCAATCAGCCGCAGGGTGGTGGTTTTGCCGCAACCCGACGGGCCGAGAATCGCCAGCGTTTCGCCGGGCTCGATGGTCAGGTGCAGATCCTGTACAGCAACAGTGCCGTCGGCAAATGCCTTGCGGCAGCCTTTCAGGCGAATGGTGGTTCCGCTCATCGGCTCTCTCCACGGGCAAGATGCGCACTGATGGCCTGCAACGCAATCAGCAGCGGCACAATCAGCAACAGAAAAAGAAGGGTGTAGGCGCTGGCGACTTCGAGCCGGGCCGAGGCGTAGCTGTCGGCCAGGCCGACCGGCAGGGTCTTGGTCATCGGTGTGTGCAGCATCCAGGTCAGGTTGAATTCACCCAGCGACAGGGTCACGACCATCAGCACACCGGCCAGAATCCCGGCCCGGCAATTGGGCACCACCACGCTGAAGAAACGCTTGATCGGCCCGGCGCCCAGACTGGCGGCGGCCTCTTCGAGCACCGGCAATTGCTGACGCTGCATCACCGCCATCACCGGTCGCACCAGAAACGGCAACGTGAACAGCACATGACCCACCAGAATGAACAACCAGCTGCTGCGAAAGCTGCCGAACTGGCCGTAGGTCAGTAGCAACGCCAACGCGCTGGCCAGACCGGGCATGGCGACCGGCAGCACCATCAGTTCTTCAAAGGCCCGACTGAAGCGATTGTTCATGCGCACCAGCGCATACGCCGCCGGAACACCGACCACGCAGACGCAGATCGCACAGGCTACAGCCAGTTGCAGCGACAGCCAGACCGTCGGCGAATAGGCCTGCCAGACTTGTATCAGCCAGTCGAAGGTCAAGCCACTCGACAGGCCCAGAAAATAATTGCGGGTCAGACCGGCCAGCAGCGACAACACCACCGGCACCAGCATGAACGCGCAGACCAACAGCGTGAACGCCAGTTGTGCCGCGAACAATGGAGAGCGTTTCACAGGGCAACTCCCGATTTTCCGACCATTCGGCGGGCCAGCAACAGCACCGCCCAGGTCACCAGGCCGAGGATCACCGACAGTGCGGCAGCCACGGTGAAGTTGGCGTAATTGGTGAACACGTTGTAGATCGCCACAGGGGTGACGTTCAGACGTGTGCCCAGCGTGAATGCCGTGCCGAATGCGCCCATCGAGGTGGCGAAGCAGATCGCACCGCAGGACACCAGTGCCGGAGTCAGGCCCGGAATGATCACATCACACACCACGCGCCAATGACCGGCACCCAGTGAATGAGCGGCCTCTTCAAGGCTACGGTCCAGACTCTCGCAGGCCGCCATCACGGTGAGGATCACCCGTGGTATCGAAAAGTACAGGTAGCCAATGAACAGTCCGGTGAGCGAGTAGGCAAACACCCAGCGCTCACCGGCCAGCTGCAGACCGAGCGCGGCGAAAATCCCTTGGCGGCCGGCCAGCAGGATCACCAGAAAGCCGACCACCACACCGGGGAACGCCAACGGAAAGGTCAGCAAGGCGACCAGCGCAGAGCGTCCGAAAAAGTGGTTGCGGGCCAGAAACACGCCACTGATGCCACCGACCAGCAACGCTGCGAGTGTTACCACCAGCGCCAGCACACAAGTCTGCACCAGACTGCCCAGATACTGAGCACTGCTCAATACCTGCCAGTAACCGCTGTCGTTGCCGTCCGTACTTCTCGCACCGAGCACGATCAGGTGGGTCAGCGGCAGCAGCCAGAAGGCCAGCAATACCGCCATCGCCGGAGCCAGCGCCACCGCAGCAGTCGGGCGCAACCGCAGCCTGAAAAATCCGCCCTTGCGCAGAGCCCGCGCTTGTTCCGGCGAGGCTGACATTACTTCACCTCACGCAGATAACGGGCGGCGAAGGCTTCCTGCACGGCAGCCATGTGCTGGTAATCGACCACACCGGCACGGGCGTAATCGCTGTCCGGCAGGAACTGTGCGGCGACTTCGGCCGGCATCTTCGAGCGCACCGGACGCAGATAGGCCTTGGCCCACAGCGCCTGACCTTCATCGGACAAGACGAAATCCAGCACCTTCTCGGCGTTGGCGCGATGCGGGGCCTTGGCCACCATGCTCATCACGTAAGGAACACCGATGGTGCCTTCCTTCGGGATCACGAACGCGACGTTGGCTTTGTCCTTGTAGCGAGCGCGGTAGGCGTTGAAGTCATAGTCGACCAGAATCGGCAGCTCGCCGGACAGCACGCGGGCATACGCAGTCTGCTTGGGCACGATGGGCGAGTTCTTCGCCAGTTTCTGGAAGTAGTCGATGGCCGGGCCGAAGTTGTCCAGCGTCCCACCCATGGCCTGGTTGATCGCCACGGCAGAAACGTAGCCGACGAATGCACTGGAAGGATCGAGGTAGCCGACCATGCCTTTGTACTCAGGCTTGAGCAGGTCTGCCCAGCTTTGCGGCACCGGCAGACCGCCGAGTGCGTCGACGTTGACCATGATGCCGAGGGTGCCGGAGTGAATGGCAAACCAGTGCCCTTGCGGGTCTTTCAGGCCGGCCGGAATATCGTCCCAGTGCTTGGGCTTGTAGGTGTCGACCACGCCCGCTTTCTGCGCCTGCAAACCGAACGTCACACCGTAATACACCACGTCGGCAACCGGAGCGGCCTGTTCGGCGACAATCTGTGCCAGCGCCTGCCCGGAGTTCTTGTTGTCCAGCGGCACCTGGACACCGGTACTGTCGGCAATCGCCTTGAGCTGAGTACCCCAATCGGCCCACTCAGGAGGACAGTTGTAGCAAATGGCGGTTTCGGCGGCCTGGGCGAGGCTGGCCGCACCGCATAACAACAGTGCCGCGAGGGTTTTACTGAGGCTGAGCATGAAGCATCTCCTGGTAGGGCTGGGTGCTTTCGCCGGGCCGGATGTGGCACGGCAGACAATGAGAAACCGGTACGGCTCCGGCAATCCCTGCCAGTAATTGGTCGATGACGATGCGCGCCAGTTCGGCAATGGGCTGAACCACGCTGCACAGCGTCGGGTGCATCTGGGTGCCGAGTTCGATGCCATCGAAGCCGATGACCGACAGACGTTCGGGAACGCCCCAGCCATTGCGGCGCAATTCGGAAATCAGGCTGATGGCCAGCAAATCGTTGGAGCAGACCAGTGCGCTGGGCGCATCCGGGCCGCATAACAAGGGTTCAAGCGCGGCGAAATCGGCGCGGGTATGGGCAGGCATCTCAATCACCGGCCGAGCTGCAAGCCCACGCTCGGCCATGGCGTCGCAATAGCCGTCATAACGCAGGCGGGCGCGGTCGGACTGCATGACCGGCCCCGCTACCATGGCGATACGCTGGTGGCCGGCGTCGATCAAGTACTGTGTCGCCAGCGCCATGCCTGCGCGGTTATCCACTGACACGGCGCTGTAATCGGCATTGCTGGTCTGGTGGTAGGCCAGCACAAATGGCGTGTCCTCACTGATCAGGCTTTGCAGCACACGGTTGTGTTCGGCGTCGGTCACGGTCAGCACCAGCCCGTCTACCCGCTGGCGCAGCAGCTCTTCAACCACGGCGCTTTCACGTTCGGCGCTGTAGTCGGTGGTCGCCAACAGCAAGTTGTAGCCCCGCGCCCGCGCGGCTCGTTCCATGGCCTGAAACTGTTCGGCAAACACCGGATTGAGCAGGTTGGGCACCACTACGCCAATCAGGTTGGTGGTTTGCAGACGCAACTGTCGGCCCAGACGGTTAGGGCGAAAACCCAGCGCACGGGCCGCAGCGAACACCCGGTCGCGGGTCTCGGCGCGTACCACATCAGGGCTGGCGAAGGCGCGTGCAGCGGTGGCCCGGGAAACCCCGGCCAGGCTGGCAACCTGTTTCAAATCAGTCATTGTCGCTCGCTTGAGATCGATCTCATTGACGCGACTCTAGGCGTCCAACATGGCTGAATCGCTAACGAGTGATGACCGTTTCATGACAATCCATCCCTTGAGCACTTTAATCGGATGGGTTTGGCGAACCGGGACCGGTCTGCGTTACCATCAGCGGTCCGACGCGGCAACCTGCTGCGCGCAGGAGTAGTCATGGCTCACCCGTTTGCAACACTTACTCCCGATCTGGTGCTGGATGCCGTCGAAAGCATCGGTTTTCTCAGCGACGCACGCATCCTGGCGCTCAACAGTTACGAAAACCGCGTGTATCAGGTGGGTATCGAAGACGGCCAGCCGCTGATCGCCAAGTTCTACCGTCCACAGCGCTGGACCAACGAGGCCATTCTCGAAGAACACAGCTTCACCTTCGAACTGGTCGACGTCGAAGTACCGGTTGTCGCACCCATGGTGCACAACAGCGAAACCCTGTTCGAGCACGCCGGTTTTCGCTTCACGCTGTTCCCGCGCCGAGGCGGACGTGCGCCGGAACCAGGTAATCTGGATCAGTTGTATCGTCTGGGTCAGTTGCTGGGCCGTATTCATGCGGTCGGCTCGACTAAGCCGTTCGCACACCGCGAAGCACTGGGCGTGAAGAATTTTGGCAATGACTCGGTCAACTACCTGCTGGAAAACGACTGCATACCGCGCAGCCTGTTGCCAGCCTACGAGTCAGTAGCCCGTGACCTGCTCAAACGCGTCGAAGATGTTTACGCGGCGACGCCGCACAGCAATATCCGCATGCACGGCGACTGTCACCCCGGCAACATGATGTGCCGCGATGAAATGTTTCACATCGTCGACCTGGACGATTGCCGCCTCGGCCCAGCCGTGCAGGACATCTGGATGATGCTTGCAGGGGACCGTCAGGAACGTCTTGGTCAGTTATCCGAGTTGATGGACGGCTACAACGAATTTCATGATTTCAATCCACGCGAACTGGCCCTTATAGAGCCATTGCGTGCGCTGCGGCTGATGCACTACAGCGCCTGGCTGGCCCGTCGCTGGGATGACCCTGCGTTTCCACACAGCTTCCCGTGGTTCGGCACCGAGCGTTACTGGGGCGATCACATCCTGGCCCTGCGCGAGCAGATGGCAGCACTGAATGAAGAACCGCTGAAGCTGTTTTGATCGGATGAGCGTGCGGAACGATAACCTCGACTATCGTACGACGCTCCGCGTCGGCATGCAGTTCTGGACGCTCTGCGTCCGATCTTGAGCAGGCGGCGCGGCACAGATGCCGTGAATCAGTCGAACCTGTGTGTAACATCGAGCACTCGATCAAAACCATCCACCGCATCACCCCGCAATAAAATCGGAAATTTCTGCATTAAAAGGGACGCTCCATGCAAGCTGCCAATCCACGCCGTGGATACATTCTAGGCCTGAGTGCTTACACGATCTGGGGCTTGTTCCCCCTTTATTTCAAAGCCATTGCCGCCGTTCCAGCCATCGAGATCATCATCCATCGTGCACTGTGGTCAGCGCTCTTCGGCTCGATCGTGCTGATGTTCTGGAAGCACCCAGGCTGGTGGCGCGACCTGCGCAACAACCCGCAGCGGCTGGCCGTGCTCGCGCTGAGCGGCACCCTGATTGCCGCCAACTGGATCGTCTATGTCTGGGCCGTAAACAACGGGCGCATGCTTGAGGCCAGTCTCGGCTACTACATCAACCCGCTGGTCAACGTGCTGCTTGGCATGTTGCTGCTCGGCGAACGGCTGAGACGTCTGCAATGGGTCGCGGTCGCTCTGGCTGCAACGGGCGTCGCGCAGCAGGTCTGGCACGTCGGCAGCCTGCCGTGGGTGTCACTGGCGCTGGCGCTGACTTTCGCGTTCTACGGCCTGATCCGCAAAAAAGCCCCGGTCGCCGCCCTGCCCGGCCTGGTCGTCGAAACCTGGATGCTGGTGCCGCTGGCGCTGATCTGGCTGGCGTTCAACCCGATGGCAGTCAGCATGCAACCGGAATTCTGGACCACCACGCAAGCCATCTGGCTCGCCGCCGCCGGCCCGGTCACGCTGGTCCCGCTGGTATGCTTCAACGCCGCCGCGCGCCACTTGCCGTTCACCACGCTGGGCTTCCTGCAATACATCGCCCCCACGCTCGTCCTGTTGCTGGCAGTGGCGCTGTACGGCGAGCACCTGACCACCAGCACAATTATCACCTTCGCTTTTATCTGGGCTGGGCTGGCGATCTACAGTGTGGATATCTGGCTGAAATCCCGCGGTCGTCGCTGATCAAAAAAAACACAACACTGTGCAGGCCACGTAGAACGTGGCCTGCACAGTGTTCTCCAAGGGTTATCCACAGGCAGACTTACCTTATCTGTGCACAAGCCCTTGAAACTGTTGAATTTTTGATCAATCTTCGCCAAGCCACGGCGTGTATGGCGCGCAAGGCTCTTCCCCCAGGTTATCCACAGGCAGGTGCACGGTTAACTTGGATAACCTGACAGGAGATTTTACTCCTCGCTGCGCAGCACCAGTTCAACCATCAGATCATCAGCCAGTGTTTCAAGCTCTGCCTGCAACTCATCCAGCGATAAGCCCACCGGGACGCCCAGCACCGCATCGGCGTGGAACAGCAACTCGCTGCTCATGGGCGCAGGGGCTACGTCGGTGATCAGGTGCTCGACGTTGACGCCCTTGCCGGCCAGCAGACGGGTGATGTCGCGCACGATGCCGGGGCGGTCATTGCCGATCAGTTGCATGCTGATCGGGCGCGTGGTGCCGCTGGTCTCGACCACGCTTTCGGCCAGCAGCATGCGGATGCCGTGGGCCGACAGGTCGTTCAGCGCCTTGATCAGGTCGTCATACTGCTGCGGCTCGACGCCGACCTTGAGAATCCCCGCGAACTGTCCGGCCATGCGTGACATGCGGCTTTCCAGCCAGTTGCCGCCATGCTCGGCGATGCACTGCGCGATACGTTCGACCTGACCCGGTTTGTCGGGAGCCACCAGCGTTACGACGAGATGATCCACGGTCAATTCCTCTCTCTGTGCTGACGATTTGAAAATTGGCAATAGCCTGAGTATAGGCCTGCTTGTGCACCCCCTCATACACAGCAATCGTGTACGATTTGCCACGCTCTATGGAACAATCCTGAGCGCTTTCGAGCGCGCCATGAAACGTTACGTGACTCGATACTCAATTTCAGTCGTTTAATGACATATTAAGCGACGTTTTCACACGATACGGGCTCATGTAGTATTCATCGCCACGCACTACATGACACCGAAAACCAATAACAGAGCGCTCCCCGAGTGTGCTCGACCCTGCTGAGCAGAGTGAGGCAAGTGCAATGACTGAGTACGTTCAAGTCGGTGACCTGCAAGTCGCCAGAGTCCTGTTCGACTTCGTGCAGAACGAAGCCATCCCTGGAACCGGCGTCGATGCTGCCGCGTTCTGGGCCGGTGCGGACCAACTGATTCACGACCTCGCGCCAAAGAACAAGGCACTGCTCACCCAGCGTGATGAATTGCAGGCGCAGATCGACGCCTGGCATCAGTCGCGTGCCGGACAGACTCACGACGCCTCAGCCTACAAAGTATTCTTTGAGGAGATCGGTTATTTGCTGCCAGAAGCGGCGGATTTCCAGATCACCACGCAAAATGTCGACGAAGAAATAGCCACGATGGCGGGTCCGCAACTGGTCGTGCCGGTGATGAACGCCCGCTTCGCGCTGAATGCGTCGAACGCTCGCTGGGGTTCGCTGTATGACGCTCTTTATGGCACCGATGCGATCAGCGAAGAAGGCGGCGCGGAAAAGGGCAAGGGCTACAATAAAGTGCGCGGCGGCAAAGTCATTGCCTTCGCCCGCGCGTTCCTCGATCAGGCCGCACCGCTGGCCGCCGGCTCGCATGTTGACTCCACGGCCTACAAGCTGATCGACGGCAAGCTGGTCATCAGCCTCAAGGGCGGCAGCAACACTGGCCTGCGCGACGATGCGCAACTGGTGGGTTTTCAGGGCGACACCTCGGCGCCGTTCGCGGTGCTGTTCAAGCACAACGGGCTGCATTTCGAATTGCAGATCGACGCTTCAAGCCCGGTCGGCCAAACCGATCCGGCGGGCGTTAAAGACATCCTCATGGAAGCGGCGCTGACCACCATCATGGACTGCGAAGACTCCATCGCAGCCGTTGATGCCGACGACAAGGTGGTGGTCTACCGCAACTGGCTGGGCCTGATGAAGGGCGACCTGGCTGAATCGGTGTCCAAAGGCGGCGAAACCTTCACCCGCACCATGAACCCGGACCGGGTCTACACCACACCCGAGGGTCACGAAGTCACGCTGCACGGCCGTTCGCTGCTGTTCATCCGCAACGTCGGCCACCTGATGACCATCGACGCAATCCTCGACAAGCACGGCAACGAGGTGCCGGAAGGTATTCTCGACGGCCTGCTGACCAGCCTTGCCGCGATCCACAACCTCAATGGCAATAACTCGCGCAGCAACAGCCGCAGTGGTTCGATGTACATCGTCAAACCGAAGATGCACGGGCCGCTGGAAGTCGCGTTCACCAATGAACTGTTCGGGCGTATCGAGCAGGTACTGGGCTTGCCGCGCAACACGCTGAAAGTCGGGATCATGGACGAGGAACGCCGCACCACGGTCAACCTCAAGGCCTGCATTCAGGCAGCCAGCGAGCGCGTGGTGTTCATCAACACCGGTTTCCTGGACCGTACCGGCGACGAAATTCACACGTCGATGGAAGCCGGCCCGGTGGTGCGCAAGGCGCAAATGAAAGCCGAAAAATGGATCTCGGCCTACGAGAACTCCAACGTTGATATCGGCCTGAAATGTGGCCTGCAAGGCCGCGCGCAGATCGGCAAGGGCATGTGGGCCATGCCGGACCTGATGGCCGCCATGCTGGAGCAGAAAATAGCTCATCCGCTGGCCGGCGCAAATACTGCCTGGGTGCCCTCACCCACCGCGGCTGCGCTGCACGCCTTGCACTATCACAAGGTCGATGTGTTCGCCCGTCAGGCCGAACTGGCCCAGCGCGAACCGGCTTCGGTGGACGACATCCTGACCATCCCGCTTGCCCCGAACACCGACTGGACGCCGGAAGAAATCCAGAATGAACTGGACAACAACGCTCAAGGCATTCTTGGCTACGTGGTGCGCTGGATCGATCAGGGCGTCGGGTGCTCGAAAGTGCCGGACATCAATGACATCGGCCTGATGGAAGACCGCGCAACGCTGCGTATCTCCAGCCAGCACATGGCCAACTGGCTGCGCCATGGCGTGGTCACTGAAGCCCAGGTGCTGGAAAGCCTCAAGCGCATGGCGCCGGTGGTGGATCGTCAGAACGCCAACGACCCGCTGTATCGCCCCCTGGCGCCGGACTTCGACAGCAACATCGCCTTTCAGGCGGCGGTCGAACTGGTGATCGAAGGCACGCGACAGCCCAATGGTTATACCGAGCCGGTATTGCATCGTCGCCGTCGTGAGTTCAAGGCCAGACACGGGGTGTAAATCTTATTGGAGCCTGTATCAGGTGCATGCCCGTTCAAGGCATGCATCCGATGCGTCAACTCATCCCCAACTCGCGCTTCACCAGCTTCACCAGCTGCTTGGTGTTAAGAGGCTTGAGCAGGAAATCCACCACGTTCAGGTGCATGGCATCAATGGCGTCGCGCACGTTGGCGTCGCCGGACACAATGATGATGGGCAGTTCGGCGCGTTCCGATTCGCGGACCTTGCGAATCAGGTACAACCCGTCGAACGGTGCCATGCGCAGGTCGGTGATCAACAGGCCGATGGATTGACGGGTCTGGAGCATTTCCAGAGCGATGTCACCGGCGGGCGCAGTCATGCAGCTGATGTCGTTGAGACTCAGAATTTCAGCCAGCAGCTCGCGAGCGTCACTGTCGTCATCAACGATCAGTACCCGTTGCGGTGTATTGCGCTCGGGCGTCAGCATCACCTCATTGAGGGCGTTGCGTTCGTCGTCGCTCAGAATGTCGTGGTCAATCATTGCAGTCTCATCATTCCCTGAACTCATCCGACAGCAGACGTTGCTCAATCCGCGATGTATTTCGTCGGCTTCCCGGCCGGTTGCAGCTCGCAATCCCTTGCACTCGTCAAATCAGTCGTTGCGCAACAGCGTTGGTCGTGTCGCTCGGCTCAGGCGTAAGACTTACGTCCAATGGGCACTGTGCCGCAAGCGGTCGACCATGGTCACCAATAACAAGAATGCGGTACAGGCCATGAGCAAAGCAGATGCTTTTACCCAGGCAGGCAAAACGGCCGTGTTGCAGAACATACACGGCACCATGCAGTTCCTGCAAAAATTCCCGCCCTTCAATCAGATGGAAAATGCTCATCTCGCCTATCTGGTCGAGCAGTGTCAGCTCAGGTTCTACGCTGCCGATGAGAGCATCATCAAGCCCGGCGATGGGCCAGTAGAACATTTTTACGTCGTCAAACAAGGCAGAGTTGCAGGCGAACGTCCACATTCTGCAAAGAGCGGCACCGAGACGACGTTCGAAATTACCACGGGCGAGTGCTTTCCACTGGCGGCATTACTGGGCGAACGGGCAACCCGAACCGAGCATCGCGCGGCCGAGGACACTTTCTGCCTGCAGTTGAACAAGCAGGCTTTCATCAAGCTGTTCGCGCTGTCCACCACGTTTCGCGACTTCGCCCTGCGCGGGGTCAGCAGCCTACTGGATCAGGTCAATCACCAGGTTCGGCAGCGCGCCGCTGAAACCCTCGGCACGCAGTACTCCCTGAACACGCGTCTGGGCGAACTGGCCATGCGGCATCCCGTGATGTGCAGCCCTGAGACGCCGATGCGTGAAGCCGTCAAGCTGATGCATGAGCAGCAGGTGGGCAGCATTGTGATTGTCGACGAGCAGCAGTCGCCACTGGGTATCTTTACCTTGCGCGACCTGCGCGAGGCAGTCGCCGATGTCGATGCCGACTTCAGCGCGCCCGTCAGGCTCACCATGAGCCTGGCCCCCTTTCATCTGAGCCCCGACGCGAGCGCATTTGACGCCGCCATCGCCATGACCGGGCGGCATATCGCTCATGTGTGCCTGGTCAGGGACGGGCGACTGTGCGGCGTAGTGTCGGAGCGGGATCTGTTTTCATTGCAGCGAGTCGATCTGGTGCACCTTGCGCGGACCATTCGCACTGCGGCGCGCATTGAAGCGCTGAGCAGCCTGCGCGGCGATATTATCCAACTGGTCGATCGCATGCTCGCCCATGGTGCCTCTTCGACGCAGATTACGCAGATCATTACTTTGCTCAACGATCACACGGTATGCCGGGTCATTGAGCTTACGCTTGAAGAAAAGGGCGACCCCGGCGTGCCGTTCAGCTGGCTGTGTTTCGGCAGCGAAGGCCGACGTGAACAGACACTGCACACCGATCAGGACAATGGCATTCTTTTCGAAGCCAGTGATGCGGCACAGACGGAGCAGATTCGCACGCGGCTGCTGCCGATTGCCGAGCGCATCAACCAGAGTCTTGCGCTGTGCGGCTTCACGCTGTGCAAGGGCAATATCATGGCCAGCAATCCAGAGCTGTGCCTGTCGCGTACGGAATGGGCGAGGCGCTTCGCAGCCTTTGTCCGCGAGGCGACACCGGAGAACCTGCTGGCATCCAGCATCTATTTCGACCTGCGTGTGGTCTGGGGTGATGAAAGCGGCTGCGAGCAATTGCGCCGTGGCATGCTTGATCAGGTGGCGGATAACCGACTGTTCCAACGCATGATGGCTGAAAACGCGCTGCGACAGCGTCCTCCGGTAGGCCGCTTCAAGGATTTCGTACTGGCCCGGAAAGGCAGCGAGAAAGACACGCTGGACCTCAAGACAGAAGGCCTCACGCCTTTTGTCAACGGCGCACGTCTGCTGGCGCTGGCCAACGGAATCGCGGCCAACAACACCCAGGAACGCCTGCAACAACTGGTTGAGCGTGAAGTCATCGACCCGCTGGATGGTGCTGCGTATGAAGAGGCTTATCACTTCATCCAGCAAACCCGTATGCAGCAGCATCAGTTGCAAAGCCGCCAGAATCTCGCCTACTCCAATCGTATCGACCCGGATACGCTCAATCATCTGGACCGCCGCATCCTGCGCGAGTCGTTCCGCCAGGCGCAGCGACTGCAAACCAGCCTGACCCTGCGTTATCAACTATGAATCTGTTCGAATGGCTGAAGCCGCGTCGCAAACAAGTGCCACTGCAAGCAGATCAACTGGAGCGGCTCAAACGGCTACCTGGCTACGCGCGGCCAAGTGATAAAACGTTGCGCCAACAACGCTGGGTGGTACTGGATCTGGAAACCAGCGGTTTGAACATGAACCGTGACCAGGTCTTGTCCATCGGTGCGGTGGTGATCGAAGACGGAGCCATCGATCTGGGCCAGCAGTTCGAACGCACCTTGCTGCGTGTCGACCATAAGGTCAGCCCGGCGGTGTTGATCCATGGTCTGGCGCCCAGCACGATTGCGGCGGGCAGCGAGCCAGCCCAGGCGTTGCTGGACTTCATGGAGTTTGTCGGCGATAGCCCGATTCTGGGTTTTCATGCGCCTTTCGATCAGCACATGCTGTCGCGGGCGCTGAAGGAAAGCCTGAACTATCGCCTGCAGCACCCGTTTTTCGACGCCGCCGAAATCGCCCCGATGCTTTTCGAGCAGGCCAACCTGCGGCATGCCGGGCTCGACGACTGGACCCGATATTTCGGCCTGCACGCCGAAGAACGCCATAACGCCAGCGCCGATGCCCTGGTAACCGCAGAACTGACGCTGATCCTATTTAGCCATGCACGCCGGCAGCAAATCGACAGCCCACTGTTGCTGGAGGAGAGGCTAGGGCAATGGCGCAGACGCAAGCAGACACATTCGTTCTGAAAGCAGCCTCCAGATCAACCCTGGGAGATGGTCTTGGTGATCACATCGACCGTCGCGTCGACCTTCTCGCGATAACGCTTCAGCTCGACCTTGTGCAATTGCTCAAGCTCGATCTGCTGCGAACAGAGGTTCAGGGCGGCCAGAACCAGCAAACGGTCGCCGATCAAGGTCGGGTATTTACGTTTGGTGTCGGCCAGCGACGCATTGAGCATCGCGGCCGCCTTCATGAGCGTCAGGTCTTCACCGGCCGGCGCCTTGACCGAGTACTCATTGCCCAGAATCGAAAGAACGGTTACCCCGCTGCCGTCGACGTTCATGCGCTGACAGCACTTGCGCTGGTCGCGCGATCAACCAGCGCCTGGATACGGGCGGCGGTGCTGCCCTGTTTTTCTTCCTGCTCCATCAGACTCAGTTGCAAGTTCTCGTTCTCGTCCTTGGCTTTTGCCAGCTCGGCACCGAGCTGTGCATTTGTCTCTTGAAGCGCCTGGTTCTGCTGCACCAGATCACCGACAAGTTGTTCCAATTGGCTAAGGGAGGCTTCCAACATTTTGATTTCTCGAGCAAATTTCAACGGGCGCACACGATAAAGAAAAGTCACTGCGCATGCCAGCGTCGGGCCTTGAATAATGACCTGTCACGGCATGAACACGTCAATAACGCACACGCATAGGGGGCTTGTGACTGCGTATTCGGATTCCGGTTCCTGCTGTTCGTCAGACCATTGCCGGCTGCGACAAATCCGCACACTCTTTGGGCAAAGTGCCATACTACTCTGGCGGCCGCCCTCAATGTTTTCAAGGGTTTGCGCGTTCAACAGGCAACCCGGTGCGAAACCGTCAGCCGCCAGCGCCATTCTTCACGTGCCTGTTCGCTCAAGACTTTAGTCGCATGACCGATAGGCAGCCATTAACTACTTTTTCACCTCCCTTCTTCGCCACGCTGCATGGAACGCGCACCTCACCCTGGAAGCTTGTATGTCACTTCGAAATATGAACATCGCACCCCGAGCATTCCTGGGGTTTGCCTTGATTGGCTCACTCATGCTGATTCTCGGTGTTTTCGCCCTGTCGCAGATGAGCAAGATCCGCGGTGCGACCGAAGTACTGGCCAATAACAATGTGCCAAGCATCAAGAGCCTCGACCGTTTTGCGGAGGTCAGTATTCGTCTACGCGTACTGTCTTACCGATTGCTGGTCAACCGTGATCCGGCCACCCAGCAGAAAACCATCGACCTGCTGGCCATGCGCAACAAGCAGATCACTGATGCCCAGGCGACGTATGAAAAGCTGATCGCCGACGTCAACGAGCGCGCCCTTTACGATCAATACGTTCAATTGCTGGGGCAATACCGCCAGCTTGAAGAACGCATGAAGAGCCTCACCCTGGCAAACAGAATCAGCGAACTTCAGGACTTGCTCAATAACGAAATGGTCAGCAACTCCGACCAGATGAACGTCGTGCTCGGCAAACTGGTGGAGATCAATTCCGCTCAGTTGAACCAGGTCAAACAGGACGCCTCCAGCGAGTACGATTCAGCATTCAATATGGTGATCGGGCTACTGATTGCCGCTACGCTGCTGACCCTCGTGTTTGCCTGGATGCTGATCAAGAGCATCACCACCCCCATCGCCACTGCCCTCAACGCTGCAGAAACCATAGCGCAAGGCAACCTGACCCAGCCAATCCGGATCGACGGCACCGATGAAGCCGGTCGTCTGCTGCTGGCCATGAAAACCATGCAGGACAAACTGCGCGACACCCTCCAGGGCATCTCCGGCTCCGCCACCCAACTGGCCTCGGCCGCTGAAGAACTGAATGCGGTTACCGACGAAAGCGCCCGCGGACTGTTGCAGCAGAACGATGAAATCGAGCAGGCCGCCACGGCAGTCAACGAGATGACCAGCGCTGTGGAAGAAGTGGCGCGTAACGCCATCAGCACCTCGGAGGCATCACGCAATGCGGCGACCTCGGCTGCCGACGGTCGTGATCTGGTTCAGGAAACGGTCAGCGCTATCGAGCGGATGAGCGGCGACGTAAAAGAAACCTCCGATCTGATCATCAATCTGGCCACTGAATCCCGCGACATCGGCAAGGTGCTGGATGTGATTCGCGGTCTGGCAGACCAGACCAACCTGCTGGCGCTCAACGCCGCCATCGAAGCGGCACGCGCCGGTGAAGCGGGCCGTGGTTTCGCGGTAGTCGCCGATGAGGTCCGCGCCCTGGCGCATCGTACCCAGCAATCGACCAGTGAAATCGAGCGCATGATCAGCAGCATTCAGGGCGGCACGGAGCAGGCAGTCGGTTCGATGCGCAACAGCACCGAACGCGCCGAATCGACCCTGAGCATCGCCAAGGGCGCAGGCATGGCACTGAACACCATCAACATCGCGGTCGAAGAGATCAACGAACGCAACATGGTCATCGCCAGCGCAGCCGAAGAACAGGCGCAGGTGGCACGGGAAGTCGACCGCAACCTGGTCAACATCCGCGACCTGTCAGCGCAATCCACCACCGGCGCCAACCAGACAAGCGCAGCAAGCGGCGAACTGTCCCGCCTGGCAGTGGACCTCAACAGCATGGTGGCGCGCTTCGCGCTTTGATGTCCCATCGGAGGCGTTCTGTTTCCAGAAGCTCTTCTGCCTGAAACGCCGCCTTCGCGAACACGTTCGCGAAGGCTCTGATGAATCAACCCCATAGCGCATCCCTAATGGGTAATCCCCCACCTTTGTCATCAGGCCAGCGCGCAAAGGATTGGCCACGATATAGCGAGCCAATGGCGCGATGTCTTTTTCGTCGCGGACTGCTCTGTCGTGGTAGCCGGATTGCCACAAGGCGTGTGGATGAACGCTCACTTTTCCAATTTCAATCGAGCTTCGGGCCTTAACCTGCGTCATCACCCTGGACAGGTCACCGGCCCTGAGTTCAAGCCGCCAGTGAAGGTGGTCAGGCATGATTACCCACGCCAGAGACTTGACCAGCCCCTGTTCTTCGCAGCGTTTCATTTCCAGTACAAGAAGCGGCCCAATTGCGTGTCAGCGAACACTGGCAAACGGCATTTGGTCACCGAAGTCACCCTATACATCTGACCAGCCGCAGAGAATCTGCCTTTACGCAGGTAGCGTTTTGTTGCGTGATCAGGCACTCCATCGCCCTCCAGAACCGGTTCACTGCTGAACCTTAGTGCCTGGAGGGAGATGATGAGCAAAGCGAGTGTTTTGCAGCGTATGAGAAATCCTTTCTCGTCAGCGTGTGCATACCGGATTTCTGTTAAAGCCGCACACTCGCAAACGTCGACTCATTGCGCGCCTGACTCAACGCCGACAGCGGGCCGGACAACGGGGCCAGCACCAGTGCTTGCGGGATGGGCAGCATGGCGACCTGTTGTGCGGTGTTGGAGCCTACGCGCTCGTCGCGTGGCGGGATGCCAAAGTATTCGCGGTAACACTTGGAGAAGTGCGGCGTCGACACAAAGCCGCAGACCGACGCAACCTCGATGATCGACATCGGCGTTTGCTTGAGCAACTGACGGGCGCGAATCAGGCGCAGTTTCAGGTAGTAGCGTGACGGCGAACAGTGCAGGTATTTCTGGAACAGGCGCTCCAGCTGCCTGCGCGACACAGCGACGTACACTGCCAGTTCGTCGAGGTCGATCGGCTCTTCGAGGTTGGCCTCCATCAGCGCGACAATTTCCTGAAGCTTCGGCTGATTGGTGCCGAGCATATGCTTGAGCGGCACGCGCTGATGGTCCTGCTCGTTACGAATACGCTCATAGACGAACATTTCGGAAATCGCCGCCGACAGCTCACGGCCATGATCGCGACTGATCAGATGCAGCATCATGTCCAGCGGCGCGGTGCCGCCGGAGCTGGTGAAGCGGTTGCGGTCCAGTGTGAACAGGCGAGTGCTCATCGACACACGAGGGAAGGCTTCCTGCATTGCAGCCAGACACTCCCAGTGCACGCTGCAATCGAAACCATCCAGCAATCCGGCACACGCCAGCGCCCAGCTGCCGGTACATACAGCGCCGAGACGACGGGATTGCCGCGCCTGGCTTTGCAACCAGCTGACGTGTTCACGGGTAACCGCGCGTTGGATGCCGACGCCACCGCAGACAATCACGATGTCCAGCGCCGGGGCTTTCTGCATGGCTGCGTCCGGGGTGATCTGCAGGCCATCACTGGCCCAGACCTGACCGCCGTCCACGCTCAATGTGGTCCAGCGATACAGCTCGCGTCCCGACAACTGATTGGCCATGCGAAGAGGTTCTATCGCCGATGCGAGTGAGATCAGGGTGAAGTTATCCAGCAGCAGAAAGCCGATGGATTGTGGCGCGCGGTTCTGGGGTTGAGCCCCTGCATTGAACGATGTCATCACACTATCTCCTCACATGTGGCAAAGGTGGGCCCGAGACCGGGCTCTTGTTATAGCCCCTTCCTTTGCAGGGCTTTGTGATGACGTCGCAAATCCCATGCCGGAATTTGATCAGCCATTCAATAACACCTGAAAACGACGTCGCGATGCGTCTATCCGGCAGCGACCCGAGTGCCTGTTTGCGACGCCACGGTCCACTGCCTGCCGCAGCAGATGAGCAATTCGGTAGCACTTCAGGGAAACGCCCAAGGCCCGACCGCACGCTGAGTGCTACTCAATGCACGCTCGGAAAAAAATCGGTTGTGAACAGTTTTCGCGCTAAAAGGTGGCAGCCGCAAAGCTGTGTGTGCGAAAACCGCGCAGTGCCCAAAAATGGATGCCCGGCATGGCTCCTCGCCAGCGAATACTCTCCGAAAAATGAACTTGTCGGGCATACCTCCCTCCAAAGGTCCGCGTTCGCGCAGGCTCCGACCTGCCAACCAACGCTGCCGACACACGCAGCGACTGCGTAACGTACTGGCCGTTTTTCAGCTGTTCCGACGCTGCAACCGGGCGCTTGTACGATGCAATCAATCTGTAAGCGACCTTGCGCACACTGGATGCGACGCCGCCTGCACTGGATACGACGCCCCCAGTAGGCGTTTGTCTATCCCTGTTAGATGATCGGTTCCGACTCGATCGCCCGGCGTAGTGATGGAGCTTCGCGAAAGGCCCTGCCATCCCATAAGCCGCGTCAGCGTTCACCTGCTGACGACCAGAAAAAAATTCACAGGAGTCCACCCATGAAAGGTTCCAAATCGTTGCTCTTGGCCGCCACGCTCTGTATGCCGGTGCTTGCCCAGGCAGCCGAGCCAGAGGCCTGTCATACGGTCAACTTCTCCGACGTAGGCTGGACTGACATTACTGTCACCACCGCGGTGACCAGCGCGGTACTTGAATCGCTGGGCTACAAGACCAAGACCACCATGATTTCCGTACCCGTGACCTACAAGTCGCTGGCAGACGGCAAGAACATGGACGTTTTCCTCGGCAACTGGATGCCGACCATGGAAAACGACATCAAGCCTTATCGCGAAGCCGGAACGGTCGAGACCGTGCGCGCCAACCTGGAAAACGCCAAATACACCCTGGCCGTTCCGCAAGCGCTCTACGACAAGGGTCTGCATGACTTCGCCGACATCCCCAAATTCAAGAAAGAGCTGGGCGGAAAGATCTACGGCATCGAGCCTGGCAACGACGGCAACCGTCTGATCCAGAGCATGATCGACAAGAATGCTTTCGGCCTGAAAGATGCAGGCTTCAAGGTAGTGGAATCCAGCGAAGCCGCGATGCTGTCGCAGGTCGACCGCGCCGTGAAGCGCAAGAACGACGTCGTGTTCCTCGGTTGGGAACCGCACCCGATGAACACCCGCTTCAAGATGAAATATCTGACTGGCGGTGATGACTTCTTCGGCCCGAACTATGGCCAGGCGACGATCTACACCAACACGCGCAAAGGCTACAGTCAGGAATGCAGCAACGTAGGCCAGTTGCTCAAGAACCTGTCCTTCACACTGGACATGGAAAGCACCCTGATGGGCAATGTACTGGACGACAAGATCAAGCCTGATGCCGCCGCCAAAGCGTGGATCAAGAAGAACCCGCAGGTGCTCGACACCTGGCTCGCAGGCGTGACAACGGTTGATGGCAAACCTGGTCTGGAGGCAGCCAAGGCCAAGCTGACCCAGTAAGCCGACAGCAGGCGGGCCTGCCCCGCCTGTTGCCCTCTCCACCTTCCGCAAGCGGATATCCGATACCATGCTGATTGATCAAAAAATCCCTCTGGGCGAGTACATCGCCGCGTTTGTCGACTGGTTGACGGCCAACGGCGCCGACTACTTCGACGCGATTGCCTCGACACTGGAAATGATGATCCACGGATTCACCTTCGCGCTGACCTGGTTCAATCCGTTTGTATTGATCGGCCTCATTGGCGCGCTCGCGCACTTTATCCAGCGCAAGTGGGGCCTGACGGTTTTCGTCATTCTTTCATTCCTGCTGATCCTGAACCTGCATTACTGGCAGGAAACCATGGAAACCCTGGCGCAAGTGCTATTTGCCACCCTGGTCTGTGTCGTCATCGGCGTGCCGCTGGGCATCATTGCCGCGCACAAACCGCTGTTCTACACGATCATCCGCCCGTTGCTCGACCTGATGCAGACCGTTCCCACCTTCGTTTATCTGATCCCGACGCTCACGCTGTTCGGCCTTGGCGTGGTGCCGGGCCTGATCTCGACCGTGGTCTTCGCCATCGCCGCACCGATACGCCTGACGTATCTGGGCATTCGCGATGTGCCTCAGGAACTGCTGGACGCCGGCAAGGCCTTTGGTTCGTCACAGCGACAGCTGCTGACCCGCATCGAACTGCCGTACGCCATGCCGAGCATCGCGGCCGGCATTACCCAGTGCATCATGTTGTCGTTATCGATGGTGGTAATCGCGGCACTGGTAGGTGCTGATGGCTTGGGTAAACCGGTGGTCAATGCGCTGAACACCGCCGACATCGCGCTCGGTTTCGAAGCAGGTCTGGCAATCGTATTGCTGGCAATCATGCTCGACCGCATCTGCAAACAACCCGAAGCCAAGAAAGGGTCCGACGCATGAGCATCATCAAATTCGACAAGGTAGACGTCATCTTCTCCAAGGACCCGCGTGAGGCCCTCAAGCTTCTGGATGAAGGCCTTACGCGTGACCAGATCCTCAAGAAAACCGGACAGATCGTCGGCGTCGAAAACGCCAGTCTCGATATCGAAAAGGGCGAAATCTGCGTATTGATGGGCCTCTCGGGCTCAGGCAAATCCAGCCTTTTGCGCTGTATCAACGGTCTTAATACCGTGAGCCGTGGTTCGCTGTTCGTCGAGCACGAAGGCTCGCAGATCAATATCGCCAATTGCAGCGCCGCCGAACTGAAGATGATGCGCACCAAGCGCATCGCGATGGTGTTCCAGAAGTTCGCCCTGATGCCCTGGTTGACGGTGCGCGAGAACATCAGTTTCGGCCTGGAAATGCAGGGTCGCCCTGAAAAGGAACGGCGCAAGCTGGTGGATGAAAAGCTGGAGCTGGTCGGCCTGACCCAGTGGCGCAACAAGAAGCCGGACGAACTTTCCGGTGGTATGCAGCAGCGCGTGGGACTGGCCCGAGCATTGGCGATGGACGCCGACATTCTGCTGATGGACGAACCGTTCTCGGCGCTCGACCCGTTGATCCGCCAGGGATTGCAGGATGAGCTGCTCGCCCTGCAAAGCAAGCTGAGCAAGACCATCGTGTTCGTCAGCCACGATCTGGATGAGGCGCTGAAACTCGGCAGCCGCATTGCCATCATGAAAGACGGCCGCATCGTGCAGTACAGCGTGCCGGAACAGATCGTCCTCAACCCGGCTGATGAGTACGTGCGGACCTTCGTTGCGCACACCAACCCGTTGAATGTGCTGTGTGGTCGCAGCCTGATGCGCACCGTCGATGACTGCACAAGGGTCAATGGCTCGGTGTGTCTGGACCCGAGTGGCGACTCGTGGCTTGATCTGGCAGAAGGCAATGTGATCAAGGGCGCACGCCAGGGCGCCGGCCCGCTTGACCTGCAAAACTGGACCCCTGGCCAGGACGTGAACAGTCTGGATCGCCGCCCGACGCTGGTGCATTCCAACATAGGCATGCGCGACGCCTTGCAGATCCGCTACCAGACAGGCAATAAACTGGTCTTGCAGGACGGCAATCAGGTGGTCGGCATTCTCGGCGATACCGAGCTATACCACGCACTGCTGGGTAAAAATCATGGGTAGGTGAGGCAGCGACGAGCTGCAAGCTGCGAGCTACAAGCCAGGAGCCGTTTGCTTTTAGCTTGCCGCCTGTAGCTTGTAGCTTGCCGCTCACCCCTTGCCCCTTTATGATCGCGCGCCCTGTTGCACCTGAAACCCGGAAGTAAAATGAAATCCACCTTGATCGCCGCCGCAGAACTCGATCGTATCGATACCTGGGCCAAGTACTCCAGCCACATGTGCGGGGGCTGCGTGTCCAGTTGCTGCACGTTACCGGTCGAAGTGAAGATCAAGGACCTGATCCGCATCGGCATCGTCGATGAGTTCGAACGGGGTGATCCGGCGAAGAACATCGCCAAGCGTTTGCAAAAAGAAGGCATCGTCGAGCGCTACAACCAGAAGTCGGAAATCTTCACCCTGCAGCGCATGAGTAACAACGACTGCCTGTATCTGGACCGCAAAAGCCGTCTGTGTACGATCTACGATAAACGCCCGGACACCTGCCGCAACCATCCGAAGATCGGCCCGCGCCCGGGTTACTGCGCCTACAAGCCCAAAGACGTAGTTCGCCAGGAAAGCGGTTCACTGAAAAACGCCACCAGCGCGCCAGTGCCTAAATTCTGACCGCGTCGCAATCGAACGATTTCAATCAAGCCCCGACAAGGGGCTTTTTTGTGGGCGATGGAAAATGGTTACAAGAGATCCGCCTGAGTGTTAATTTTTGTTAGAAATAAAAATACTTCACATTATTTACCTATTGATTCACTATCGGATTCACAGATCAGAACAATAACGTTCGAATGTCGGCATCACGGACATCGACACAGACTTTGAGGATTACGGCATGAACAGCAAAAATGTTGGCGTTATCGGCCTGGGTGCGATGGGCCTGGGCATTGCCCGCTCGTTGCTGCGCAGCGGTTTCAATGTGCATGCCTGCGATGTGCGCAGCAGCGTGACTGAAGCATTCGCCCAGGAAGGTGGTGTTGCCTGCGAATCTCCCGCCAGCATGGCGGCAGCCTGCGATGTGATCATTACCGTCGTGGTCAATGCCGAGCAGACCGAGACCGTTCTGTTTGGTGAGAACGGCGCAGTTGCAGCCTTGCGCCCGGGCAGCCTGGTGATTGGTTGCGCCACCGTCGCGCCAACCTTCGCGGTGGAGCTCGGCGAGCGGCTGGCCGCGCAACACCTGCTGTACCTCGACGCACCGATCTCCGGCGGCGCCGCCAAAGCCGCCTCCGGCCAGATGACCATGATGACCTCCGGCCCCGCCGATTCCTACGCCAAGGCTGAAGCCATCCTCAATGGCATGGCCGGCAAGGTCTACCGCCTGGGCGACGTCCACGGGTTGGGCTCGAAAGTCAAAATCATCAATCAGTTGCTGGCTGGCGTCCACATCGCTGCCAGTGCCGAGGCCATGGCGCTCGGCCTGCGTGAAGGCGTGGATGCCGACGCGCTGTACGAAGTGATCACCAACAGCGCCGGCAACTCGTGGATGTTCGAAAACCGCGTGCCGCACATCCTCAACGCCGATTACACACCGCTGTCGGCTGTGGATATCTTCGTCAAGGACCTCGGCCTGGTACTGGATACCGCCCGCAGCAGCAAATTCCCGTTGCCGCTGTCGGCCACGGCGCACCAAATGTTCATGCAGGCCTCCAGTGCCGGTTTCGGCCGTGAGGATGACTCGGCGGTGATCAAGATTTTCCCGGGCATTGAATTGCCGAAAGCCAAGCCAGAAAAAGCCTGAGGAGCGAATGATGAGCCTGAACAACGCTCGCCCGCTGCTGGGCTGTATTGCTGACGATTTCACCGGCGCGACCGACCTGGCCAATATGCTGGTGCGTGGCGGCATGCGTACGGTGCAGAGCATCGGCATTCCCGGCGCCGAGATGGCGGCGGATCTGGACGCCGATGCAATTGTCATCGCACTGAAATCGCGTACTACGCCCAGCGCTGAAGCGGTGGCTGAATCCCTGGCTGCGCTGGAGTGGCTGCGCGAACGCGGCTGCGAGCAAATCTTTTTCAAATACTGCTCGACCTTCGATTCGACTGCCGCCGGTAACATCGGTCAGGTCAGCGAGGCGTTACTGGCGCAATTGGGCAGCGATTTCACTCTCGCCTGCCCGGCCTTCCCGGAAAACGGTCGCACCATCTTCCGTGGTCACCTGTTTGTGCAGGACCAGTTGCTCAGCGAATCGGGCATGCAGAACCACCCGCTCACGCCTATGACCGATGCCAACCTGGTGCGTGTGCTGCAAGCGCAAACCTCCGCCAAGGTCGGCCTGTTGCGTTACGACACGGTCGCCAAAGGCGTCGACAGCGTGCGCAGCAAAATTGCCGAACTGCGTGCCGAGGGCGTGAGCATGGCGATTGCTGACGCCCTGTCGGACGCCGACCTGTACACGCTGGGCGAAGCCTGCGCCGACCTGCCGCTGCTGACCGGTGGTTCAGGGTTGGCACTGGGCCTGCCTGGCAACTTCCGCAAGGCGGGCAAGCTGCGCGACATTGACGCGGCTAAACAAATAGCCATCAGTGGTGGTGAAGTGGTACTGGCTGGCAGCGCCTCGGTCGCCACCAACGGTCAGGTTGCGGCCTGGCTGGAAGACAACCGTCCTGCCTTGCGCATCAATCCGCTGGATCTGGCCGCAGGCAAACCGGTGGTTGAACAGGCACTGGCGTTTGCCAGAGACTCCGGGCAAACCGTGTTGATCTATGCCACCAGCACCCCGGATGAAGTCAAAGCCGTGCAGAAAGAATTGGGCGTCGAACGCTCCGGTGCAATGGTCGAAGCCGCGCTGGGCGAGATCGCCAAAGGCCTGCTGGACGCTGGCGTGCGGCGCTTCGTAGTGGCGGGAGGCGAAACCTCCGGCGCAGTGGTTCAAGCACTGGGCGTGCAATTGCTACAGATTGGCGCACAGATTGATCCGGGCGTTCCGGCCACCGTCAGCAGTGGCGCTCAACCGCTGGCACTGGCGCTGAAATCCGGCAATTTCGGCGCACGCGACTTCTTCGCCAAGGCCCTCAAGCAATTGGCGGGGGCAGCCTGATGATCGATGAAAACGCTTTGCGTCAGGAAATCTGCGATGTCGGCAGGCTGTTGTACGGTCGTGGCTACACGGTCGGCAGCGCGGGCAACATCAGCGCACGACTCGACGACGGCTGGCTGATCACCCCGACCGATGCCTGCCTGGGCCGCATGGACCCGGCCGATATTGCCAAGGTCAATCTTGCCGGTGAGTGGGTGTCGGGCAGCAAGCCTTCCAAGACCCTGGCGCTGCACCGCGAAGTCTACGACCGCAACCCGCAGGTCGGCGGCGTGGTGCACACCCACTCGACGCATCTGGTCGCACTGACCCTGGCGGGCGTCTGGCGTGAAGACGACATTCTGCCGCCACTGACGCCGTATCAAGTCATGAAGGTCGGGCACATCCCGCTAATCGCTTACGAGCGTCCCGGCTCGCCGAAAGTTGCCGAGCGTGTGGCACAACTCGCCAATAGCGTGCGCGGCGTGATGCTCGAACGGCTCGGCCCGGTGGTCTGGGAAAGCTCGGTCGCCAAGGCCTGCTATGCCTTGGAAGAGCTGGAAGAAACTGCTCGCCTGTGGCTGATGACCGAGCCCAGACCCGAACCGCTTAACCCGGCGGCGCTTGAAGAGTTGCGTCAGGTGTTCGGTGCCAAGTGGTAACGAGCACACATTGATCGTGAGGCGCGCTGCGCTTCACGGCCGAAAAACAATAACAACAGGAATCGAGAGCATGACTTACCTCCACACCGCTGTTTCGTTGTTCTTCCCTACCACCACAGGCTGGAGTGTGCAGGCATGACACCACTCATGTTGATGGTCGTGGCAGGTGCGGGCATCGCCCTGCTGCTGTTCCTGGTGCTCAAGTACAAATTTCAGCCATTCGTTGCGTTGATGCTGGTCAGTATCATCGTGGCGTTGGTCGCCGGTGTTAAGCCAGCCGATCTGGTTGCCACTATCGAAGGCGGCATGGGCAAGACGCTTGGCCATATCGCAATCATTATTGCGCTGGGCGCGATGATCGGACGCATCATCGAGCTGTCGGGCGGTGCCGAAGCGCTGGCCAAAACCCTGATCAACCGCTTCGGCAACAAGCGCACGCCGCTGGCCCTGACGGTTGCGGGCTTCATGGTCGGCATTCCGGTGTTCTTCGAGGTAGGCGTGATCATCCTCATGCCCTTGGCTTACGGTGTGGCACGGGCGGCACGCAAGCCGCTGCTGATTTTTGCACTGCCGATGTGTGCAGCTCTGCTGGCGGTGCATGCGTTCCTGCCGCCGCACCCCGGCGCAGTCGCCGCTGCCAGCCAGTTGGGCGCAGACCTGGGGCGTGTACTGATGCTGGGTATTCCAATCGTGGCGGTGCTCTGCGCAATCGGTTACTTCGTCGCAGGCCGCATGACGCGTAAAACCTACCCGATGACCGACGACATTCGCGCCGAAGTCTACGGCTCGCACGTCACCAACGAAGACCTCGAAGCCTGGGCGCGCAATGACTATTCAGGCGTGCGTGAAGCGACCGAAACCAGAACCCTGGGCGCCGAAGAAAGCGCCAGCAGCCTGGCGAGCAAACTGCCGCCTGCGCCTGCACCGGGTTTCGGGCTGATCATCGCCCTGATTCTATTGCCGATTGTGTTAATCCTGCTGGGCACCCTGGCAACCACCCTGCTGCCCGCCACCTCTACGCTGCGTGCAGTGCTGACCGTAATCGGTGCGCCGCTGGTTGCGCTGTTGATCGACACGCTGCTGTGCGCCTGGTTGCTGGGGTCGCGCCGTGGCTGGAGCCGTTCTCAGGTGTCCGACGTTATCGGCTCGGCCTTGCCGGGTGTAGCGATGGTGATCCTGATTGCGGGCGCCGGTGGCGTATTCGGCAAGGTGCTGGTCGATACCGGAATCGGTGCCGTGGTCTCCGAGGCGCTGCGCAACACTGGTCTGCCGGTGCTGGCGCTGGGCTTCCTGCTGACGCTGTTGCTGCGTGCCGTTCAAGGTTCTACCACCGTGGCGCTGGTGACCACGGCCGGTATTCTCAGCCCACTGATCGCCACGCTGGACCTGAGCGCCAACCATCTGGCCCTGCTGTGCCTGGCAATGGGCGGTGGCGGTCTGGCCATGTCGCACATCAACGATGCCGGTTACTGGATGTTCACCAAGCTGGCGGGCCTCAACGTCGCCGACGGCTTGCGCACCTGGACCGTGCTGGTCACGCTGCTCGGCACACTGGGCTTCGTGATCACCCTGCTGCTTTGGCCATTCGTCTGACCCTTTGAAGACTGGAGTTAACATGCCTCGTTTTGCCGCCAACCTCAGCATGCTGTATCCACAGCATGATTTTCTTGAGCGCTTTGCCGCAGCCGCCGCCGATGGTTTCGGCGCGGTCGAGTATCTGTTTCCCTATGCCTACACGCCGCAGGAACTCAAACAGCGCCTGACCGACAACGGTCTGGTGCAGGCGCTGTTCAACGCCCCGCCGGGTGACTGGGATGCCTGCGAGCGCGGCATCGCCACGCTGCCGGGCCGCGAAGCGGAATTTCGCAGCGGCGTTGAACGTGCGCTGGAATACGCGCAGGTGCTGGGCAACGACCGCGTTCATGTAATGGCCGGGCTGCTGCCTGACGAGAACCTGCGTGAGCGTCATCAGGCGGTCTATCTGGAAAATCTTGCGTTCGCGGCGCAACAGGCCAAGGGCGCAGGCGTCACGATCCTGATCGAGCCGATCAACACCCGAGACATGCCGGGCTTTTTCCTCAATCGCCAGGATCAAGCGCAGGACATCTGCAAGCTGGTGGGCGCTGACAACCTGAAAGTGCAGTTCGACTGCTACCACTGCCAGATCGTCGAAGGTGACCTGACCACCAAACTGCGTCGTGACTTTGCAGGCATCGGCCATATCCAGATCGCAGGCGTACCGGACCGTCACGAGCCGAACCTCGGTGAACTGAACTACGAGCATCTGTTCAACGTCATCGACGAGCTGGGTTATAGCGGCTGGATCGGCTGCGAATACCGTCCGAAAGGCGACACCAGCGAAGGTTTGGAATGGCTACGCCAGTTACAGGCAAAGGGCTGATTACGAGGCGCTAAAGAAGACGCGGAGCGTCATGAACGGCATTCCCACGCGGAGTGGTGGAACGATAATCTCGACTATCGTGCGACGCTCCGCGTCGGCATGCCTTTCTGGACGCTCTGCGTCCGATCTTAAGCGTGCGGTGCGGCGCAGATGTGTGACGCGAGCGTCACGAAAGGCAGTCCATTGGAGTGAGGAACGATAGGCGTCCGAAAGAACACCTATCCAGGGTGAGATCAGTCCTCGACGTCGAACTGATCCTTGATATAGCGAATTTCAGTCCGGCCGTGTGGCGCAGGTTGGCCGTCTTCGTCGAGGTTGACGAAGACGATCTTCTCGACCGTGAGGATGCTTTTGCGGGTGATCTTGTTGCGCACCTGGCATTTCAGGGTAATCGAGGTACGACCGAACTCGGTGGCGGTAATACCCAGTTCGATGATGTCGCCCTGGCGCGAAGCGCTGACGAAGTTGATCTCGGAAATGTACTTGGTCACCACCCGCTGATTACCCAACTGGACGATGGCGTAGATCGCGGCTTCTTCATCAATCCAGCGCAGCAGGCTACCGCCGAACAACGTGCCGTTAGGGTTCAGGTCTTCGGGCTTTACCCACTTGCGGGTGTGGAAATTCATGTTCACTCCTGAGCGTCTGGCCTGTAGAGAACTGCATGATGGCAGAGCCAGCGGCCCCTGCCCATGTCATTGCGCAGTTGCATCGCAGTTGTAAGCAGCAATAATGTCATCCAGCGAGCCACCACGGTCGGTCGGGCTTTCCTGCTGTTCGAACCGGAGGATCAACATGTCCGAACCGGACATCAGGTCTGTTGCCAGGCCGGGATCAATGAGTTGCGATAGAGGAATATAGCGGTCGAAAGTCCGCCGAACGGTGATCCGACAGAAAGCCTTGGGAAGAATCGCGAGCGCAGCTATACTGCAAAACGTTTCAAAACGGTCATCAACGCTTGGTACCGTTCCCGCCACCTGTCCGAGGGGCGCTGCAGCAGGTTTTCCCTGTCAGGCTCGGATGGGGCGTTGTTTGCAGGGCTGATCACAGCCGGCAAGCCTTAAACGCACAACGGCGCCCATTCGCATATTTATGGAATGGAGACTCTCAATGAGTGCTGTAATCACGCCCGCAGGTTTTAATGACTTCAAGGTCGCCGACATTTCCCTGGCTGCCTGGGGTCGCCGCGAAACCATTATCGCCGAATCCGAAATGCCTGCCCTGATGGGCCTGCGCCGCAAATACGCCGCTGAGCAGCCGCTCAAAGGCGCGAAAATTCTCGGCTGCATCCACATGACCATTCAGACTGCCGTGCTGATCGAAACCCTGGTTGCCCTGGGTGCCGAAGTACGCTGGTCGTCGTGCAACATCTTTTCGACTCAGGACCAGGCCGCTGCTGCCATCGCCGCTGCCGGTATTGCTGTGTACGCCTGGAAAGGCGAAACCGAAGAAGAATACGAGTGGTGCATCGAGCAGACCATCCTCAAGGATGGCCAGCCTTGGGACGCCAACATGATCCTCGACGACGGCGGCGACCTGACCGAGATCATCCACAAGAAATACCCGGCGATGCTGGACAAGATCCACGGCGTCACCGAAGAAACCACCACGGGCGTTCACCGCCTGCTGGACATGCTGGCCAAGGGCGAGCTGAAAATCCCGGCCATCAACGTCAACGACTCGGTGACCAAGAGCAAGAACGACAACAAGTACGGCTGCCGTCACAGCCTGAACGACGCCATCAAGCGCGGCACCGACCACTTGCTGTCCGGCAAGCAGGCGCTGGTGATTGGCTACGGTGACGTGGGCAAGGGTTCGGCCCAGTCCCTGCGTCAGGAAGGCATGATCGTCAAAGTGACCGAAGTCGATCCGATCTGTGCCATGCAAGCGTGCATGGACGGTTTCGAACTGGTTTCCCCGTTCATCGACGGCGAAAACGACGGCACCGAAGCGAGCATCGACAAAGCGCTGCTGGGCAAGATCGACCTGATCGTGACCACCACCGGTAACGTCAACGTGTGCGATTCCAACATGCTCAAAGCACTGAAAAAGCGTGCGGTCGTGTGCAACATCGGCCACTTCGACAACGAAATCGACACCGCTTTCATGCGCAAGAACTGGGCATGGGAAGAAGTGAAGCCACAGGTTCACAAGATCCATCGTACCGGCGCCGGCTCGTTCGACGCACAGAACGACGACTACCTGATTCTGCTGGCCGAAGGCCGTCTGGTAAACCTGGGCAACGCCACGGGCCACCCAAGCCGCATCATGGATGGCTCGTTCGCCAACCAGGTTCTGGCACAGATCTTCCTCTTCGATCAGAAGTACGCTGACCTGGCACCGGCCAAAAAAGCCGAGCGTCTGACCGTTGAAGTACTGCCGAAGAAACTCGACGAAGAAGTGGCCCTGGAAATGGTCCGCGGTTTCGGCGGCGTCGTGACCAAACTGACCAAGACCCAGGCCGATTACATCGGCGTGACCGTCGAAGGTCCGTTCAAGCCTGACGCTTATCGCTACTGATTGAGCAGGTTCGGACCGCTTCTTATGCAGAGGCGGATCGAGCGTAATCTGCCATCACCGGCAGCACTCTCTACGCCGGTGATGCTCAGTATCTGAAGGTCGTTCCGACCTTTTCGCGAACAAGTTCGCTCCTACGATGAGATCGGCTCCATGTCTCAAGAACGCCGCTTCAGCTTCGAGTTCTTCCCTACCAAGACCGACGCTGGACATGAAAAGCTGCTGACCGTTGCTCGTCAGCTGGCTACGTACAACCCCGATTTTTTCTCCTGCACCTACGGTGCAGGTGGTTCTACCCGAGACCGCACGCTAAATACCGTGCTGGAGCTGGAGAACGAAGTGAAAGTACCCGCCGCGCCGCATCTGTCGTGCGTTGGCGACAGCAAGGACGATTTGCGCAGCCTGCTGGCCCAGTACAAGGATGCGGGCATCAAACGCATCGTGGCCCTGCGCGGCGACCTGCCTTCGGGCATGGGCATGGCCAGCGGTGAGCTGCGTCACGCCAATGACCTGGTGAAGTTCATTCGTGAAGAAACCGGCAGCCACTTCCATATCGAAGTCGCCGCCTACCCGGAAATGCACCCTCAAGCGCGCAATTTCGAGGACGATCTCAAGCACTTCGTCAACAAGGCCAACGCCGGTGCCGACAGTGCAATCACTCAGTACTTCTTCAACGCCGACAGTTATTTCAACTTTGTCGAGCGCGTCGAGAAGATGGGCGTGAGCATCCCGATCGTGCCGGGCATCATGCCGATCACCAATTACAGCAAGCTGGCGCGCTTCTCCGATGCCTGCGGTGCGGAAATTCCGCGCTGGATCCGCAAGCAGCTGGAAGCCTACGGCGATGATGTGCAAAGCATTCAGGCGTTTGGCGAAGAAGTGATCACGCAGATGTGCGAAAGCCTGCTTGAAGGCGGCGCACCGGGCCTGCACTTCTACACGCTGAACCAGGCCGATCCGAGCCTGGCGGTGTGGAACAACCTTAAATTGCCACGCTGATACCGCTGTCACGCCGCGATCCGGGGAGTAATTCCCAGGCAATCGCGGCTTGGTACACCGTTGGGCAGCAGGAAAGCAGCGTATTGCGCTCGCTCTGTTATACTCCAGCCTTCCCGCCAGGCTTACGCCCGGACGCTCGGTCTTGCAATCGTCACTCGTTCACGCCCTCAGCGCAATTTTCATCAAGCGCAGACGTCACGAGATGCACTGAAGACCCGGCAGGACCGGACGGGATCGCGTTGTCTTTACACGCCATTCGCGCCAGGCAAGACATCCCTTGAGCTTAAGCTCCAACAGAACAGGATTACTCATGTCCTTTGCTTCCCTCGGTCTCTCCGAGGCTTTAGTCCGCGCCATCGAGGCAGCGGGCTATACCCAGCCTACTCCAGTGCAACAGCGGGCCATTCCCGCCGTGTTGCAAGGTCGTGACCTTATGGTTGCGGCACAGACAGGTACTGGTAAAACCGGCGGCTTCGCCCTCCCTATTCTGGAGCGGCTGTTTCCCAATGGTGTTCCGGACAAATCCCAGCGTCACGGCCCGCGCCAACCGCGCGTACTGGTCCTGACCCCGACTCGCGAACTCGCTGCGCAGGTACACGAGAGCTTCAAGCTCTACGCCCGCGACCTGAAGTTCGTCAGCGCCTGCATCTTCGGTGGCGTTGGCACGAACCCGCAGGTTCAGGCCATGGCCCGTGGTGTGGACGTACTGGTGGCCTGCCCTGGCCGCCTGCTCGACCTCGCCGGTCAAGGCAGCGTCGACCTGTCCCACGTCGAAATCCTGGTGCTTGATGAAGCAGACCGGATGCTCGACATGGGCTTTGTGCATGACGTCAAGAAGGTCCTCGCCCGCTTGCCTGCCAAGCGCCAGAACCTGCTGTTCTCGGCAACCTTCTCCAACGACATCACCGCATTGGCTGGCAAGCTGCTGCATAACCCGGAGCGCATCGAAGTCACGCCGCCGAACACCACGGTCGAGCGTATCGAGCAACGGGTTTTCCGCCTTCCGGCCAACCACAAACGCTCACTGCTGGCGCATTTGATTACCGTCGGTGCCTGGGAACAGGTGCTGATCTTCACGCGCACCAAGCATGGCGCCAACCGTCTGGCCGAGTACCTGGACAAGCACGGTCTTGCGGCCGTTGCGATCCACGGCAACAAGAGCCAGAACGCACGTACCAAGGCATTGGCTGATTTCAAGGCCGGTGATGTTCGCATCATGGTTGCCACCGATATCGCGGCTCGCGGGCTGGATATCGATCAGTTGCCGCACGTGGTCAACTTCGAGCTGCCTAACGTTGACGAAGATTACGTCCACCGTATCGGTCGTACCGGCCGTGCAGGTCGTTCCGGCGAAGCCATTTCGCTGGTCGCGCCGGACGAAGAGAAGCTGCTCAAAAGCATCGAGCGCATGACCAAACAGAAGATCCCGGATGGCGATCTGATGGGCTTCGACATCACCGCAGTCGAGGCTGAGAAGCCGGAAGTGCGTGAGCGTCCGGATGTTCGCAACCCGCGTGGTGCACGCCCTGCTCGTGGCGATGGCGACAAGAACAACGGTGGTCGTCGCGACAAGGGCAAGGATAAAGGCAAGGAGAAACCTGCCGCTGCAGCCGCCACTGGCGAACGCCCTGCCAGGCAGCCACGCGAAAAAAAACCTCGTGAGGGCACGCCTCGCAGCGAACAGCGTGCATCGCAACCTGCCACACCGCGCCCGGCTTCGGATCGCGCCCCTGACGAATTTCGTGATGACGAAGTAGACAACTTCGGCAATCGCGCTGACTACGTCAGCCCTTATCAGGGTAAAGGCCAGAACCGTGGTCGTCGCCCCGCTGCCGCGCCTGGCGCAGCCGCACCGGCCGCTGGCGGCGCTGCCCGTCCAGCCAGTCAGGGTCGCCCTGCCGGTGGTGCTCCACGCACCGGTTCAGGGACTGGCGCTCCAAAGCGTAACGGCTCGGGCACTTCGGCACCGCGCTCGCGCGACAGCCAGCCACGTGGCCGTCGTCCGGCCCGTGAAGAGCAACCCTTGCCGCGTGAAGGCCAGGAGCCAGCCGCGCGCGCCCCGCGTGACGGCCAGCCTCAGCCGAAGATCGTGCACAAGGAATCAAAGATCGACCGCTTCCCGTCTGCCGAGCAACTGGATCAGTTGCCAGCACGCCCACGCGGTGAAAAGCCGGCCCTGCTGACCCGCAACCGCGACAGCTGATAGCCACGCAACACACAAAACGCCCCGACCTGTTCGGGGCGTTTTTGTTTTCGGGCCTCGAGGAATGATCGCTCCCACGCTCCGCGTGGTAGAGCAACCCTGGACGCTCCGCGTCCGGTCTTGAGCAGGCAGCGCGGCCAAGATCTGTGACGCAGAGCGTCACGAAATGCATACCAACGCGGAGCATTGGCACGATAGTCACCTCAAGCGTTCTGACCGCAGAGTTGATCGCTCCCAGGCTCCGCGTGGTAGCGCAGCCCTGGACGCTCCGCGTCCGATCCTGGGCCACGCCAACAAAAACGCCGACCCAAGGGTCGGCGTTCTGTCGATCAAGCGTGCAATTACTTCTTCTGTACACCTTCGAAGCTGATGTCCAGGTCCAGCGTCTGCGACGTTGGGCCAGGGCCTTTGATACCGAAGTCGTTCAGGTTCAGCGTCGAAGTGCCGTTGAAGCCGGCACGGTAGCCGCCCCACGGATCCTTGCCTTCGCCGTTGAAAGTTGCCTTGATCACGATTGGCTTGGTGACGCCGTGCAGGGTCAGGTCGCCAGTGACGTCAGCCGTTTTCTCGCCGGTCGATTTGACAGCGGTGGAAACGAACTTGGCTTCCGGGTACTTGGCAACGTCCAGGAAATCCTTGCTGGAGATGTGCTTGTCGCGCTCGGCATGGTTAGTGAACAGGCTGGCGGTTTTCAGCTCGACATTGATCTTGCTGGCTTCTGGCTTGGCAGCGTCAAAACTGAACGTGCCGTCCCAGTCCTTGAACGTACCGTGAATGAAGCTGTAGCCCAGGTGGCTGATCTTGAAGTCAACGAATGCGTGTTGACCTTCCTTGTCGATTACGTAGTCGGCAGCCATGGCCTGACCGGCAGACAACAGTGCGGTACCCAGAGCCAGAGCGGCGAGAGACTTCTTCAACATGCTTTTATTCCCGTTTTGGTTGAACAATCAATTACGACCCAGCATGCGCTTGAGGGTCACATCGTGATCGATGAAATGGTGTTTCAGTGCAGCGAGGCCATGGAGCACCGCGAAAACCACGATGACCCACGCCAGATACAAATGAATCCAGCCGGCCGTTTCGGCCTGATCAGGCAAACCTGAAACCAGCGCAGGCACCTCGAACAGGCCAAATATCGGAATACCCACGCCATCGGCAGTGGATATGAGATAGCCGGCAAACATCACGGCAAATAGCGCAACGTACAAAAACAGGTGACCGAACGTTGCGCCGATACGCGTCAACTTACTGTAGCTGCTTAACGGCGGCGGTGGCGGGCTGAGCAAACGCCAGACCACGCGGATCAGCATGATCGCGAACAAGGTAATGCCAATGCTCTTGTGCAGATCAGGACCGGCCTTGCGCCAGGTATCGTAGTAATCCAGCCCTACCATCCACAGCCCCAAGGCGAACATGCCAAACACAACAGCGGCCACGCCCCAGTGCAGCACCATGCTGACCAGACCGTAGCGAGAGGATGAGTTACGTAGCTGCATTACCAGTACCTTGTCAGAAGTATTACCAGACTAGCGCTTTATCTATCGAATGAAAGCGCAAAATTTTGCTCTGACCTATCGAACAATACGATCTGTCGTGACAACATTTTGCGCTTCGGCGAGGCTGGTTTTATCAGTGTCTGAACCGCCTTTCAGCCGTGCAGACTGCCCTTGCCGCAACAGCATCTCGATAATTCGCGATCAGTAACACTTTGTAAGGACCATCGGCCGTTCGATACCGATGAACGGCAAAATCCCTCTACGCAAACCCGGTTCTTGTGTATAGAACGAAGCCGGCGTGCATAAAAAAGGAGCGCGGCATGAACCGCGCTCCTTTTGGGTCAGCCAGTGCCCGGTCAGTTGTTGACGTCGGCGGGTGCTGTTTCAGCAGGCGTTTTGGCGGGAGCAGGTTTGCTCGCCGCTTTTTTCGCTGCTTCCTTTTTTGCTGCCGCTTTTTTAGCCGCTTCTTTTTTCGCTGCCGCTTTCTTTGCGTCTTCCTTGGACTGCGCTTTTTTCACCGGCTCTGCTTTCACCGGCGGTTTGGCCGGCTGAACCACCGGGGCAACCACTGGCGCCGGAGCTACAACAGGTACTGGCGCTGGAGCAGGCTCCGGCGCTTTCTCTACCGGAGCAGGAACTGGTGCTGGTGCTTCTGAACCGCCAAACAGGCGCGAGAAGAAGCCCGGCTTTTCAGCCTGCGGTTTGGCAGGTTCAGCCGGTTTGTCAGAAGAACCACCCCCAAACAGATTGCTGAAGAAGTTGCCTTCTGACCGCTGCGTAGCCGGTGCCGGCGCTTTCGGCGGCGCAACCTTGACCGGTTCGAACGACTTGCCCGCCGCCAGATCCTGTACCTGGCTGGCAGCCCGCTGGCCGCTGCGCAACGCACCTTCCAACGTGCCGGGGTACAAGGTGTCGGTATGCTCACCGGCAAAGGCTACACGCAGAATCGGCCTTTCCCACAAGCGCCAGTACTTGCTGATCTGGCCCGGGCCATACGCCAGATACGAGCCAGCGGTCGATGGATCGACGCTGTAACGACGGATTTCATAGCCGGAGAAGGCGCCACGCGCTTCAGGGTAGAACGCGTTCAGACGGATCAACACCTGATCGACCATCTGCTTGTCGCCGAACGCCTGCATGATGCGGGCATTGTCGCCAGACAGGTTGATCACCACATTGGCGCCGCCCTTGAGTGCAGGCTCGATCCAGAGCATGCCCAGACCGGTGTTACTGAACACTTCACCCGACATACGCGCCTTGCTGTCCCAGACCGGAGTCTTGAACTTGAGCATGATCTGGTCGCGCCAGCCGTAATTGATACTCTTGATCGCACCCATGTGCTGAGCATCCAGCGCAGGTGTCATCTGAATCTTGCTCAGTGCGCGCAACGGCACAGCCATTACCACGTAATCGGCGGTGTAGCTGGTCGCGCCAGCCTTGACGGTGACCTTGTCTTTTTCCTGAACCACTGCCGACACCGGCGCGTTGGTCTTGACGGTCTTCAGTTGTTTGACGAACGCCTGAGTCAATACCGCGCTGCCACCGGGCAGGCGTGAGGCGCGCAAATCGCGCTCATCCACCGAACGGTAAACCCGCGATTGCTGTGCCAGATACAGCAGCGACAGGCGCGAAGGCTCGTCGTAGCGCGTACGAATCTGCTGGTTGATCAACTGACGGGCCGTGGCGGGCAGGTTCAGGCGGTCGAGCCAGTTGGCGACGTTGATCTGGTCCAGAGCGAACAGCGTGCTATTGGACGCCGGGTTTTCCGGGTCATCCACCGAGCGCGCCAGGTTGTCCAGCGTGTCGTTGTAACGCTTCATCGCTTCGGCGGTCGCAGGCTGTTTGACAGCCAGGTCGGCCTGGGTGAAGTACACGCCGTCGATCAGGTAGCCGGGCGTACGCACGAATTCCGGCGCGGGCACGGTAGTCAGCTTGAAGGTGTCCAGGTAGCGATTCAACACTGGCTGGGCCTTGGTGTTGCCGATCCATTCGCTGGTTGCCAGACCGGAGCGACCACCCAGAGCCGGCTTGGCTTCGAGCAGAGTCACCTGCCAGCCCTTGGCCTGCAGTTCATAGGCAGCGGTCAAACCCGCCAGACCACCACCAACGACAATCGCGGTGCGTTGTTTTTCATCGGCGAGCGTCGAAACGCTAACCAGCCCTGCAACTATCAGCGCACACGCGCGCAGCCACCCAGAAAGCATTCGGCGAACTCCGAAAAAGTAGGAAAGATTGGGCAGTCAGCCCGAAAAAACGACTCGCTGCGCAGGATACGCGAGCCATCAAATAGCCGCCAGCAATGTCCATCGACCGTTAAAAATGCATCAAAGGTTGTTCCATGGCCGGGCATTGCATAGGCTTGCGCGATTGTTCGTCCTCGCATCAGGCGAGTCGCTACCCGGAGATTGAAAATGGGCCTCAATGACCAGTGGATGCAACGTGACCTCAAGGTCCTGTGGCACCCCTGCACGCAGATGAAAGACCACGAAAATCTGCCACTGATACCGATCAAACGCGGCGAAGGCGTATGGCTCGAAGACTTTGAAGGCAAGCGTTATCTGGACGCTGTCAGCTCCTGGTGGGTCAACGTTTTCGGGCATGCCAACCCGCGCATCAACCAGCGCATCAAGGATCAGGTCGACCAGCTGGAACACGTGATTCTTGCCGGCTTCAGCCATCAGCCGGTCATCGAGTTGTCCGAGCGACTGGTCAAGCTCACGCCCGAGGGCCTGACACGTTGTTTCTACGCCGATAACGGCTCATCGTGCATCGAAGTTGCTCTGAAAATGAGTTTTCATTACTGGCTCAATCGCGGCCAGCCGGACAAGAAACGCTTTGTAACCCTGACCAACAGTTACCACGGCGAAACCATGGCCGCGATGTCGGTCGGTGACGTGCCGCTGTTCACTGAGACTTACAAGGCGCTGCTGCTGGACACCATCAAGGTGCCAAGCCCCGACTGCTATCACCGCCCTGAGGGCATGAGCTGGGAAGAGCATTCGCGCAACATGTTCGCAGCCATGGAGCAAACCCTGGCCGAGCATCACGCCACTGTCGCAGCAGTGATCGTAGAGCCGCTGATTCAGGGCGCAGGCGGCATGCGCATGTATCACCCGATCTACCTCAAGCTGCTGCGCGAGGCCTGCGACCGCTACGGCGTACACCTCATCCACGATGAAATCGCCGTGGGCTTCGGCCGTACCGGGACCATGTTTGCCTGCGAACAAGCGGGGATTCGCCCGGATTTCCTGTGCCTGTCCAAGGCGCTTACTGGCGGTTACCTGCCGTTGGCTGCGTGCGTGACGACAGACGACGTGTACGACGCTTTCTACGACGACTACCCGACCCTGCGCGCCTTTCTGCACTCGCACAGTTACACCGGCAACCCGCTGGCCTGCGCTGCGGCGCTGGCGACGCTGGATATCTTCGAGCAGGACAACGTCATCGAAAACAACAAGGCGCTGGCACAACGTATGGCGACCGCTACTGCGCATCTGGCGGATCACCCGCACGTTGCCGAAGTGCGCCAGACCGGTATGGCCATCGCTATCGAAATGGTTCAGGACAAGGCTACCAAGACCGCTTACCCGTGGCAGGAGCGCCGTGGCATGAAAGTCTTCCAGCACGCACTGGAGCGCGGCGCGCTGCTGCGGCCGCTGGGCAGCGTTGTGTATTTCCTGCCGCCTTACGTGATTACACCGGAGCAGATCGACTTCCTCGCAGAAGTGGCCACCGAAGGTATTGATATCGCGACACGCAGCAGCATCAGTGTTGCCGTTCGCGAGAACTTTCATCCGGATTTCAGGGATCCGGGTTAAAGGCTGGAATTTGCGGCTTCGCGACTGACACCTTTGCGGACAAGTCCGCTCCTGCATTAGAGCGGCGTTGTCCGCAAAGACACTGCACATGTGGGAGCGAACCGGGCGACGCTTCGCTTGTCCGCGAAAGCGTCATCACAGAACGAACACCGGAACCGAGACACACCATGAGACTGTCCCGCTTTTTTACTGAAACGCCGCTGAGCCTGGGCGAGCACGAACTGCCTGAAGCGCAGGCGCATTACATCAGCCGCGTGTTGCGCATGACCGAAGGCGATGCACTGCAACTGTTCGATGGCTCGGGCAACGAGTTTCGCGGCACCTTGCTGGAAGTCGGCAAGAAACGCGTACGTGTGCAACTGACCGAGAGCTTCGCCGGGCAGGTTGAATCGGGCTTGCGCATACATCTGGGTCAGGGCCTGTCGCGTGGCGAGCGGATGGACTGGGCGATTCAGAAAGCCACTGAACTGGGCGTAAGCGAAATTACGCCGATTGTCAGCGAACGCTGCGAAGTGCGTCTCAAGGACGAGCGCGCCGAGAAGCGTCAGGCGCATTGGCAACAGATCGCGATCAGCGCCTGCGAACAGTGCGGTCGTTCGGTGGTACCGGTGATTCACCCGCCGATGCCGCTGGCGGACTGGATCAAGCTCACCGAAGCCGACCTGAAACTGGTCCTGCACCCGGTGGCCGAACCGCTGACCCGCCATGCAAAACCCGAAACCCTGGCCTTCCTGATCGGCCCTGAAGGCGGTTTGAATGACGCGGAAGTCGATCAGGCAAAAGACGCCGGCTTCCACGCAGCCCGCTTAGGCCCACGCGTCCTGCGCACCGAAACCGCCCCGGTGGTCGCACTCAGCGTGGCACAGCAGCTGTGGGGCGATTTCTGACTGCTGATAATCGTCCCCACGCTCCAGCGCTCACGGTTATACACAAATCTACCTGTTTATCGTGCCAATGCTCTGCGTTGGCATGCATTTCGTGACGCTCCGCGTCACCCGTCTGCGCCGCACTGAAGGCTCAAGAGCGGACGCGGAGCGTCCAGAAAGGCATTACCACGCTGGAGTGGTCACGATAATCGGGTCAACGAGAACCTGGCTTCAGCGCGCACCCTCAAAGCACATAAAAACAGATCGCCACAAAGTGCATCAAACTGCCGCCGATCACGAACAGGTGCCAGATGCCGTGAAAGTGGCGTTTGTGGTCGTAGGCAAAGAACAGGATGCCGACCGTGTACAGCACACCGCCGCCTGCCAGCCAGATGAAACCTGCGGTGCCGAGCGCGGCGATCAGCGGTTTGACGGCCACCAGGACGATCCAGCCCATCACTGCATAAATCACGATGGACAGGATTCGCGCTTCGGAACGCGGTTTTATCTCTTGCAGGATGCCGATCAGCGCCAGCCCCCAGACAATGCCGAACAGCGTCCAGCCCCACGCGCCGCGCAAGGTCACCAGACAGAACGGTGTGTAACTGCCGGCAATCATCAGGTAGATCGAAAAATGATCAACCTTCTGCATGATCGACTTCGTGCGGCCCTGAACGCTGTGGTAAATGGTCGACACGCTGTACAGCGTGATCAGGCAGGCGCCGTAGATCGCAATGCTGACTACCTTCCAGGCATCACCCTGCAGACTGGCCAGTACGAGCAGCCAGATCGCGCCAACAGTCGCCAGCACGGCACCGATCAAGTGTGACCACGCGTTGAATTTTTCTCCGTAGTACATCTGCTTGTTGCCCTCACCTAGAGAAAATACCGATGACAGAGGCTCCCGGTTATTGAAACAAAGAGCAACGTATCTGTCATTACAGGGCACAATCAGCCCACACCAACAACAAGCGCCACACCATGCAAATCGATGACGAACTCACGCTGAAGAAACTGGAAATATTCCTGGCGTTCATGCGCACCGGCAATCTGGCCCGTGCTGCGGAGGAGTTGCAGACCAGTAACGTCAGCGTCCACCGCGCCATTCATTCGCTGGAAAGCGCCCTGCGCTGCCCGCTGTTCAAACACGAGGGCCGCAACCTGACACCTTTGGAAAGCGCTTATGTGCTTGAAGAGCGCGCGCAGAAACTGGTGCAGGATGTGCTCGCCACCGTGGAACTGACTCGTCAGGCGGCGGGCTTCTCGGCAGCGCGCTTTCGGCTTGGGGCGCTGTACTCGCTGACGGTCAAGACCGTGCCGCAGCTGATCATGGGCTTGAAGATCCGCCGCAGCGAACTGAATATCGACCTGATTCTGGGCTCGAACATCGACCTGCTCTACAAGCTCAAGAACATGGAAGTAGACGCCATGCTGGTCGCGCTGGACGAGAGCACCAATGACCAGGACTGCGAGCATCTCGCGCTGTTTTCCGATGATATCTTTCTTGCCGTCCCTACCGACTCGCCGTTCGCCGAACGCAACGAAGTCGACCTGAGCGACCTGCGCGAAGCGACGTTCATCACGCTGACCCAAGGCTTCGCTACACATCGTGACGGTATCCGGGTTTTTCGTCAGGCTGGGTTCGAGCCCAAGGTAGCGATGCAGGTGAATGACATTTTCACCCTGTTGAGCATGGTCAGTTCCGGCGTCGGCTATGCGTTGCTGCCGGGCAGAATAGCTGCGGTCTATGAAAACCGTGTGCGACTGATTCCGTTGCAGAGCCGCTACCGGATGCAGCAACACATCGGCATGGTTTTTCTCAAATCCAAAGAGCGCGATCCCAACCTGCTGGCGCTATTGGCCGAATGCCGGATGTACGCCAATCGCCTGCTGGAGCAGGCGACCTGATCAGCCCGCTAGCCGACGATAGCGCGAACGATGAAATACAACACTGACGGCCCGAGCAAACAGCCGAGCCCGGTATGGAACGTGGCGGTCAGGGCACCATAAGGCACCAGACGCCGATCTGTCGCCGCCAACCCTGCAGTCACACCACTGACCGTACCCGCCAGGCCACCGAAGACCATCGCCGAGCGCGGATTATCCAGCCCCATCCAGCGCGCCGCCATGGGCGTGCCGACCATCACCAGAATCGCCTTGATCAGGCCGGTGGCAATCGACAGCGCCATGACGTCCGAGCTTGCCCCCAGGGCAGCGCCGGTAACAGGACCCACGATATAGGTCACTGCACCCGCGCCAATGGTGGTCATGCTGATGGCATCGCGATAGCCAAACATCCAGGCAATGCTCGCACCGACGATGAACGGCAGAATCGTGCCCAGCAGCAAGGCAATCACCCCGATCAGCCCGGCCTTGCGTGCTTCAGTGGCCTGCACCTCGAAGGCCGTCGCCACGATGGCGAAATCACGCAACATCGCCCCGCCCATCAGACCGATGCCGGAGAACAGCGTGATGTCGGCGAGCCCCTTCTGGCCACCCGTCAAGGTACCGCCGACCCAGGCCAGAATCAGGCCGATGACAATGGCGATCGCCGAGCCATGCACCCTGCCGAAGGTCAGGCGCTTTGAAAGCACCACCGATACCCACATGATGATGCCGACAAAGGCGAATGCGGTAATAAGGCCGTTGTGTTCAAGTCCTTTCTCGATGAGATCCCACATATCAGCGACCTCCAGCCGGGGTGATTTCAGGCGTCAGCAGCGGCTCTTCCTCGGGCAACGGCTCGCCCCGGTTGGTGCGACTGATCAGCGCGATGGTGCAGGCACACAGCACCACCGAACCCAGCGCGGCTAATACCGCCACCGGGCCGCCTTTCAGCGCGGTGACGACGTTTTGTTGCGCGGCCATTGCGACCACCACCGGGATGTACAGCGCACCCCAGAAACCGACGCCCATTTCGCAGCCCTTGCTCATGCCGCCGTGTTTTTCCATCCACAGGCGCGCGCAGATCAACAGGATCATGGCGATCCCGACCCCGCCCACGTTGGATTTGACGCCCAGCAGTACGCCGAGCATGTCGCCGAGAATCACGCCCGCAAGCGTGCAGATAGCCAGTAGTGCAACACCGTAGATAATCATTGTTGTTATTCCTCTGTTCGCATTGCTGAAGTTGTTGTTTTTGTCCTTCGTAGCATCTGCACGGCGGCTCTATCGGGTGCGGCAGCCCTCCTCTCGCGACAGCGCGACCAGACTGTCCAGACGCGCCGCCTGAAACGCCAGCGCGGTGCCTTGCTGGAAAACCTTGCGCGCCAGCCCGGTCAGTACCGACCCGGGCGGCAGCTCGATGTGCAGGCGCACGCCACGCTCGTAGGCGGTTTCCACCGTGCTGCGCCAGTCGATAACCCGACACATATTGAAAGCCAGATCGTCACGCAGCTTTTCGGTACTCAACAGCGGGCGTGCCGTGCTGCCGCTGAGGTAGCGCACTGTCGGTGTTTTCAATTGAATGCGTGAAAAAGCCTCGGCCAGCTGTTGTGCGGGCGCTTCCAGCAAAGAGCAATGCGACGGCACGCTGACCGCAAGTCGCTTTACCGCTGCGGCACCGGCCGCTCTGGCCAGTTGACCAACCTGCTGCATCGCCTCGGCGCTGCCTGCGATAACCATCTGATTGTCGGCGTTGATATTGGCGAGAAAAACCGGGGTTTTCGGGCTATTTGTTTGCCCGATCATCACCTCGACCCGAGCCTGATCCAGCCCGATGACAGCGGTCATTCCATAGCCCTCGGGGTAAGCGCGCTGCATCAGTTCGCCACGCAGCGCGACTAGCCGCAGCGCATCGTCGAAGGCCAGCGCGCCACAGATGACCGCTGCCGGATACGCGCCGATTGACAGCCCTGCGACGTAATCCGGCACGCAGCCACGCGCCTGCAACATGCGGGCGCAGGCGACACCGGCGATCAGCAGGCACAGCTGAACAGCGCGGGTCGATTGCAACGCCTGAGCAGTGTCCAGCGCCGAGACCTCTTCACCCAGCGCATCGGCAGCTTCCTGCAGACAATCGCGAACCACCGGGTCCTCGGGCAACTGATGCAGCATGCCTGCCTGCTGCGCGCCTTGACCGGGAAACGCCCACAGGCTGCTCATGCGCACGCCTCGACCAGATGCCACGGGTCTGTCACCAGTCGCGCCCCGCTGGCGGTCTTGAGCAACACGCGACCGGCTGGCCGCGCCCATTCACTCAGCGCGACTGCGCCCTGATCAAGCTGTAGCTGGACATCCACCCGGCAGACCGATGTTTCCAGCGCTTCGACCAGCTCGGCTGCACAGCGCCGGCTGAACGGCTGGGGCGTACGCAGAATCAGGTCCAGATCGCTGTCCTGATGCAATGCCGGGCAGCCGCTGGCCAATTCAAATCCGGCACTGCCACCGACACCCCAGACCAGCTCCAGTGCGTCCATCACAGGACGGACCTGACGCAAGGCGCGCAGCGCTGGCCAGTCGTGACTGCTGTCGGGAGGACAATCAAGCACTTGTTCGGGGGTAACCCAGCGATAGACATCCGCCAGCAACATACCCGCTCCGTAGCGCTGTTCGCGCCCCCGGCCACGCAAGCCTACCGCCACCTGACCGGCTGGCATCAGTTGACGCCGCACGACGACCGGCTGCCCGGCGAGTAACACTTCGACCGCCCACTTGGGCGCATCGTCCGGCAAGGCAGACAGCGGCATGCCCCACAACAAATCGTGGGGCAGCACCGCAAGGGCGTTATTAATCACCACTGCGCCCGCATCAACTGACGCACTTTCGCCGAAGCCGCACGGTTGCTCGCTCCCAGACGACTGCTCAGGTCGACGCCACTGGCCTGCACGTCCTTGATCGCACGGCTCAGCACGCTGCGCACCTGATCCAGGTCATCTGCCGCAGGTTGCTCGATCTGGCTGACCGACAGGGTTTCCCAAAGCAGACCCAGGCTGGCGTAGCTGTCGATGTCGTAGGCCATCGGCGGGATGCTGGCGGCAAGCTTTTCCAGTTCTTCGACACTGCGCAGGGTCACGCGGGCGGCCGAGGCCTTGCCCATGGCGTGCACCATAACGCCGGGATCACGCAGTGCGATCAGTCGATTGGCTTGATAGCCGTGGGCCAGGAATGCGCCGGACATCGCTTTGCCGACCAAAAGGCCGATTACCGGATGCCCCGCCAGACGGGCCCGCGCATAACTGTCCACCGCACCGGCCAATGCCTGGTGAATACCGAGCGCTTCTTCGCGACGCCCATAGGCCTGGCTCGGTACGTCGACGATGGCAATCAGGGCGCGCTTTTCGGCGCGGTCGCGATCCTGCTCGACAGCCTCGTCCACTGCCTTGGCCAGGCCCCAGCCTTCCAGCAGGCCGACTTCACCCTGACGCGCCCGAGGGAAGCGGTTGTCGGTATCGGCAATCACTGCCAGAAAGCGTACCGGCTGGTCGCCCAGCAGACCGTCGGCCACCTTGATCGAGGCAGGCTGGTCCGTGACTTCTCTGGCACCTGCGCTCAAGGCGTTGAACCAGTTCAAACCCCGCAGTGAATGACTCATGACCGGGCTCCTTGATAAAGGGTGCGCACACCTTGCGGATCGATTTGCAGCTCAGTGTCCAAGCGGGTCAGGCGTTGCAGGAACAGTTCGTACTGACTGCTGCGATGCGTTTCAGGCACGCCCTGCTTGAGCCAGTCACTGACCTGCTGACGGATATCGGCCACATCGTCTGCGGCAAAGCCGTCCACCAGGGCGCTGGCGAAACGCTGCTCACCGCCGGTCAGGCTCCAGATAAAAGGTCGGTCGCGGGAGTCGTACTCTTCAATGCCGGCTTCCTGCTCGATCACCTGCGGACCGTTCAGACCGAGACGGGCTTCCTGGGTAACCAGCAGATAACTGCACAAGCCTGCGGCAATCGACATTCCGCCAAAACAGCCGACGCTGCCTGCCACCACGCCAATCACTGGCTGGTACTGGCGCAGATCGACCATCGCGGCATGTATCTCGGCAATCGCCGCCAGCCCGAGATTGGCCTCCTGCAAACGCACGCCACCGGTTTCCAGCAACACGATGGCGGCAGTAGGAATGCCGTTGCGGTTGTCCTCGGCCGCAAGCTCCAGCGCTCCTGCCATTTTCGCACCGCCGACTTCGCCCATGCTGCCACCCTGAAATGAGCCTTCAATGGCGGCGATCACCACCGGCCGGCCATCGACCGTACCTTTGGCGACCACCACGCCATCATCGGCCTGCGGCACTACGCCTTGCATGGCCAGCCAAGGCGACATGACACGATCAAACGGGCCGAGCAATTCCCTGAAACTACCCGCATCCAGCAAGGCGCGGGCACGCTGGCGGGCACCGAGTTCGATGAAGCTGTGCTGACTCAGCAAGCGTGCGTTATCAGTCATGGCCGATCTCCTCGAAGCCCTGCTCCAGACGCAACCGCACCACGCCGGGGGTTGCGCCGAAGTCATGAATGTCGATGCTCAGCGCGGGCGGCGTCTGACCGTCGAACATGCGCTCGAACAGGTGCTTCCAGCGCAGCGCAGCGCCGTTGACCGAGGTCACCACCTGAATCGACAGAGTGCCCGGCTGACCCGGCTCCAGCAGCACTTCCAGATCACCGGAGCCGACCACACCCACCAACGCCCGGCCTTTCGGCGGCTGTCCGGCGGGGAACTCAAAAGACAGGGTTTCCATTTCAGGCACTCCTTGAAACAAGGCCGAGCGCAGGCTCCAGGCCATCGATAAACAGGCAGGCGGCGAGCAAGTCAGCCGCGCCGCCGGGCGAGGCATTGAGGGCCAGCAGTTGCTGATCCAATTCATTCAGCGCACGACGACCGGCCAGGCTGGCACTGCCTCCCGCGTCCAGCACGCGTTGCGCGCCCTGCTGCATGGCGTTCAGCCCTTCGAGGCCAGAACGATGCAACACACAGGTGTCGGTCAGGCAGGTCATGATTGCCAGCAGTGCATCAAGCCGGGCGTTCTGTTCGCCACAGCCCGCCGCACGACTGCGCTGCAATTGCGGCAGCGCAAACTGAGTGACAGCAGGAAAACCCTGCTGCGCCTGCTCTCTGGCACCCATGACACCATAGCGGCGAACCACTTCATTGCCGTGACTGTGTTGCGTGATGACCTGCCGATCCTGGATCTGCGCCAGACTGGCCGCTCGCTGGCAGATCGTTTGCGCTGTGCAGTCTTGCGGGTCCAGCGCCGCCGACGTCACCAACAGGCCCAATGCCCAGATCGCACCACGATGCGTATTTACCCCATCTGTGGTGCGCAGCATGGCAACTTCGCCTTCGCGGCCCAGACGCCCCAGCGTCTCACGCAACGGCTGGCCCACCGCCTTGAACTCCACAGCGGCATCGGCCATCAGTTTGAACGTCGGCCAGAGCGACAGCGCTGAAGCGTGCATCAACCCCAGGTGCAGGTCGGTATGCGCGCCGTTGCCACGCCGATCCACCAGCGCAGGTTTGGGTGACAGGTCGGCTTCGTCGATCAATGCGTCGATGGCCAGATCTGCCAGTTGTTCGGCCAGCGAGGCAGATTGCGGTGTCCGTTGCAGTGCGCTCATCACCAGCTCCTGAATTTGGCAGGTGGGTTATAGAGACCACCGGACCATTCGACCAGCTCGGCGATACTCTTGGCGGCCAGCAGCTCGCGGCTGGCGTCGGTGCGGCGGATGCCGAGGTCTTCCGGCAGCGCGATCAAGCCTTCACGACGCATGCGCGCCGTGTCTTTCGGGTTGTGGCGCAAGCCGATGACGGTCACACCCGCCACGGCGGCAATCATTGCCTGACGCTCTTCCAGACTGCGCGCCTTGTAGAGGTAGGCGATGCCTTCTTCGGTCAACAAATGAGTGACGTCGTCGCCGTAGATCATGATCGGCGCCAGCGGCATACCGCTTTTCTTCGCCACCTCGACCGCGTCCAGCGTTTCGACGAAGGTGGGTTTGCCACCTTCCTGAAAGGTCTCGACCATCTGCACCACCAGTTTCTTGCCGCGCTCAAGATAGGCAGCCGGGCCGTCATCCTGCTGCTGACGCATGTCCAGCCAGGCCGGGGTTGCGTGACGCCGACCACGCGGGTCATGGCCCATGTTCGGCGCGCCGCCGAAGCCTGCCAGACGCCCCCGGGTGACGGTGGAGGAATGCCCGTCGCCATCGACCTGAAGCGTCGCGCCGATGAACAGGTCCACCGCGTACTGGCCGGCCAGCTGGCACAGTTGCCGGTTGGAACGCAGCGAGCCGTCGCGCCCGGTGAAGAACACGTCCGGGCGGGCAGCAATGTAATTTTCCATACCCAGTTCGGTGCCGAAACAATGCACGCTCTCGACCCAGCCACTTTCGATGGCCGGGATCAGGGTCGGGTGCGGGTTAAGCGTCCAGTTGCGGCAGATCTTGCCTTTCAGCCCCAGCGACTCGCCGTAGGTCGGCAGGATCAGCTCGATGGCGGCGGTGTTGAAACCGATGCCATGGTTCAACGACTGCACGTTGTGTTTTTCATAGATTCCGCGAATCGCCATCATCGCCATCAGCACATGCACCGGCTTGATGTGACGCGGGTCGCGGGTGAACAGGGGTTCTATGTAGAACGGCTTGTCGGCGACCACCACGAAGTCCACCCACGAAGCGGGAATATCGACCCGAGGCAGCTCACTAACGTCATCCACCAGTTGATTGACCTGAACAATGACGATGCCATCGCTGAAGGCAGCAGGTTCGATCAGTGCCGGGGTGTCTTCGGTGCTGGGCCCGGTGTAGATGTTCCCGGCCCGGTCGGCCATGAAGCCTGCCGCCAGCACCACGTTGGGGATCAGGTCCACCACCAGGCGCGAATACAGTTCGATGTAGGTGTGAATCGCACCGATTTCCAGCAGGCCATCTTCCAGCAACTGGCTGATGCGCAGGCTTTGCGTGCCGGCAAAGGAGAAATCCAGCTTGCGCGCGATGCCCTGCTCGAAGAGGTCCAGATGCTCGGCGCGGCCGACGCTGGGCATAATCATGTGCAAGTCATGCACCTTGCCCGGATCGACCTTGGCCAGCGCGCGGGAGAGGAAGTCCGCCTGCTTCTGGTTATTGCCCTCAAGCACCACCCGATCCCCGGAAACCAACAAAGCCTCCAGTGCGGCGACGATTTTATCGGTCGGCAACACGACGCCGTCGGCCAACGCCCGCACCTGCTCCAGACGCCGTTGCTTCTCGGTACGACGACGTGTCCAGCGCGCGTCGGGGGAAGTTGTTGTTGTCATGATCGCTCCACGATTTTGCTGTCGTGGAGCACCTTAGGGGCGACAGGTGTCGGGCATCAATCAAGCAGCGAGGCGGATCGTTACGGCTGGAGTAATGATGGGCGAAATGATCATTCAGGTATGACGATTGCGGGCTTGCGAAACACTTGCGAAACGCCCTGCCGATAGTTGCGTAGGACCTGTCTTTAAGTGGTTTTCATTGATCTCTGACGACAAGTTTGCACCTAGAATCCAGGCTTTCCAGAACCGAGAGGGACTACTGCCATGCCGTTAATTGTCAGGGAAGGCGATCCAACCACCACAGGCGGGTTTGTGCTGAGCGCATCAGCCAGCGAGGTCATCGACATGCGCCGCGTGGCGCGCATGGGCGATCTGGTGTGGTGTCCGGCGTGCACAAGCATCGGCTTCATCGCCCAGGGCAACCCGACGTATGTCGATGACCTCGTGGCGGTCGCCACGCAGGGTCATGAAGTAGAGTGCGGCTGCAAACCCGGCAGCAACCGCCTGACCGCGTCCCAGGAACATGTCCAGGCGGATATGGACGCCGCTGTTAGAATCCCTGAAGAACTGGCATCCACAGCGCGGCTTCATGCCGAACATCTGGCCCGCTCACTGAGAGACGGCAGCTATACGCCCGAGGTGCTCAGACTTCTTTCGCAGCCGTGTTGAGTTGCGAATCTCGTGCCCATGCTCCGTATTCAGCATACACATGCTGTGTGGGAGTGAGCTGGCTCACACATGACTTGCGTTTCAACTCTAGCGCCGACGCTCCGTGCAGGTATGCCCATCACGGATGAGCATTGGTTTCCAGCAGGTGATGGAGTTCCACGAACTGCTGCGTCAGCTTATGCCGCGGGTCGAGGTGGATCAGGGGGAGGTTGGCTTGATGCGATTCGCGCATTTTCACCGAGGCATTGAGATAGACCGGCAGCACCGGCAGGCCTTCGGCGATCAGTTCGTCGAGCATCTGCTGCGGCAGGCTGGCTCTTGGCTGGAACTGATTGACGATGATGCCTTCGACCAGGAGAGCCTCGTTGTGATCTTCCTTCAGATCTTCGATTTCACGCATCAGGCCGTACAGGGCCTGGCGCGAGAAGCTGTCGCAGTCGAATGGGATCAATACGCGATCAGACGCAATCAGCGCCGAAACAGCGTAGAAATTAAGCGCAGGAGGCGTATCCAGGTAAATCCGCTCGTAATCCTCGCTCAACTCGTCCAGCAGTTTGCGAAGCTTGTTGATCTTGTGTTTGGCCTCAAGCTTGGGCTGCAGGTCGGCCAGTTCGGCAGTCGCAGTCACTACGTGCAGGTTGTCGAACGGCGTTTCATAGATATCGACGTGGTTCTTTTTGGCGAACGGTGCCGCCGCCAGCGTGTTCTTGAAGAACTCGGCGATCCCCATCGGAATGTCGTTGCCGGTCAGACCCGTGAGGTACTGAGTCGAGTTGGCCTGGGCATCGAGGTCAATCAACAGTGTCCGATAGCCTTCGTGAGCGCTGACTGCAGCCAGATTGCAGGCGATGCTGGATTTGCCGACACCACCTTTCTGATTGAATATCACGCGACGCATGCTTTGGACTCCTTGAAGATGAAGAAACAGCAAGAGTGGCCGATAACGACCCTAAGAAGATCGATTTTAGGCACTACATATTACAGCCGAGAGCTTAACGCAAAACGGCAGGTGTCTGGTTGTCATACACAAAGCAGGTCAAAGCGCGGCAATATCGACCTTATAAGGACTTTCATGTAACAAATTTGCCAGTCATGAGCCCCATCAGGATAATGCGCGCACTCGGTCAAATTACCGCACCCAGGCTGATATCGACCTGATATCGATATAGCGAGAAACATGCCCGCAGGGGCGGGAAGAGAAACCTTGATCACCTTCAACATTGCACGATGGCATGCCTGGGCTCCGGGCCTGGCGAGCGCGGATGACTGGCAGCAGTGGAGTCACAATCCGACGTTGCTGGAGACCAGTGATGAAGCGCCAGACGTATCGTTTCTTCCTGCAATGCAACGCCGACGCCTGGGGCGTATGGCACGGATGGCATTTGCCGTTGGCTGGCCATTGACCGAGGGTTACGACCGGGTGCCACTGGTGTTTGTCTCGCGCCACGGCGAAACCCCGAGAACATTTGAAATTTTGCGTGATCTGGCCGCCGATGAACCGCTTTCACCGACCCAGTTCAGCTTGTCAGTGCATAACGCAGTGATCGGTCTGTGGTCGATCATGCGCGGTGAGACCAGTGAAATGACGGCCCTGGCGGCCGCAGGCGACGGCCTGGAATATGGAGCATTCGAAGCAGCGGCGCTGCTGGCTGAAGGAGCCGAAGCCGTGCTGCTGGTGGTGACGGAAGAGCAGCCACCGCAAGCTTATGCCCAATGGATTGATGACGTGCCTTTTCCCTATGCCGTTGGCTTGCTGTTGACGCCCGGCAACGAGTGGGAACTGTCTTTGCACAGCGACACACAAGGCACCCGGCGAACTCAATGGCCCCACGCATTGAATCTGCTGCAAGCCTTGCACACCCATCAATCCGCCTGCCTGCACCCCTGGAATAACCGGTTATGGAACTGGCAACGCAATCACTGAAAAAGGGCCGGGACGCCTATTACTGGCGTCTGTTTGCAACCGGCATCAGTTTTGCCCTGTTCGGGGTGAGCGGCCTTTGTCTGCGATTGTTTGTTTTCCCGGTATTGAGCTGCCTGCCGGGCAGCCCAGCCAGCCACCAGCGCCGCGCCCGGCGCACCATCAGCCGACTGTTCTGGCGCTTCATTCGCATCATGGCGCGCATGGGCGTGTTGACCTATGACGTTCAGGGGGCCGAAAGACTCGGCCGCCCCGGCCAGATGATCATTGCCAATCACCCGTCGCTGATCGACGTGGTATTCCTGATCGGGCTGGTGCGTGACGCCAACTGCGTCGTCAAGCGCAGCCTGTGGGAGAACCCGTTCACGCGCGGCCCGGTGCGTTCCACCGGCTATATCAGCAACGACGGCAGCATGGACATGCTCGACGCCGCCGTGGAGCGTCTGCAAACCGGCCAGACACTGATCATCTTCCCGGAAGGCACGCGCACCCAGCCCGGCCAGCCGCCGGTCTTTCACCGGGGCGCAGCCGCCATTGCACTGCGTGGCGCGAGCATGATCACGCCGGTAACCATCAAGGTCCACCCGACCACCCTGACCAAGGCTGAGCCCTGGTATCGCATTCCGCAGCGCCGCGTGCACTTCAGTTTGTGCGTCGGTGCCGATATAGACCCCAATGCCTTCAGTACGCTGGGCCCGCCGCCCATAGCGTCCCGCAAGCTCAACGATTACCTGCATGCCTATTTCACCAAGGAGCTCGCCTCAGATGAGCGATCTGCACCAGGACATTAAATTGTTGATCATCGATGCCCTGAGCCTCGAAGACATCACGCCCGAAGACATCGGCAACGACATGACGCTGTTTGGCGAAGGCCTGGGGCTGGATTCGGTGGATGCGCTCGAACTGGGCCTGGTCATCCAGAAACGCTACGGCATCAGGATCGATGCCGATGCGAAGGACACCCGTAACCATTTCGCCAGCGTCGACAGCCTTGTGGCCTTCGTCAGCGCCAGACAATCGGCCTGAGTATTGAACATGCAAACCCGTGAAGACATCTTCGAAATCCTGCGCACCGCAATGGTGGAACTGTTCGAACTCGAGCCCGAAAGGGTCACGCTGGAAGCCAATCTCTATCAGGATCTGGAAATCGATAGCATAGATGCGGTGGACCTGATCGACCACATCAAACGCCAGACCGGCAAGAAGATCGCCGCTGAGGCGTTCAAGTCGGTCAGAACCGTGAATGATGTGGTCGAGGCCGTCTACCGACTGGTCAACGCAGCCGAATGAAACGGCTGATTGGCCTGATCCTGTTGCTGGCCGGTGTGCTGTACCCGTTCGCCGTCTACTGGGGAACCGAACACTTCGCGCCGTGGCAGTTCGCCCTGTTGCTCGGCAGCCTGTGGCTGGCGCGGGCGCTGACGGGCGAGCGCAAGCCCGGCAGCCTGGCGATGGCCATCGTGGCGCTGCTGTTCTGCGTCATGCTCGGGCTGCTCGACAGCCATGTGATGCTGCGCTGGTATCCGGTGTTGGTCAGCGTATTCATGCTCTGCCTGTTTGGCTCCAGCCTGATCTATGGCCCACCGATCGTGGAAAGGATGGCGCGGATAAACCGCCCGGACCTGCCTGAATCCGGTATTCGCTACACTCGCAGGGTGACACAGATCTGGTGCCTGTTCTTTCTGCTCAATGGCCTCACGGCAGCGATGCTGACGTTGTGGGCACCGCTGTCATGGTGGACGCTTTACACCGGGCTGATCTCCTACGGGGTGATGGGCCTGCTGTTTGCAATCGAATGGATCGTCCGCCCGCCCTCTGCGGGGGGCAAATGAAATGGATCGCATGAACTGGCTGAATCTGCAACACCTGCTGCTCGATGCCCTGCCGGGCCGACTGCTGACCCAAGCGCCCGAACTTGACCACGCACAGTTTTGCGCTCAGGCGCTGAGCGTTGCGGCGGGGTTGCAGGCGCGCGGCATCACGCGCATCGCGGTCCATCTTGAAGACGCTGCCGAACTCGGCATCGCGCTGTTCGGTGCCTGGCGCGCCGGTGTGCATGTATTACTGCCCGCCGACCTGCAAGGCCAGACCCGTGAGCGCTGGGCGAATCAGGTCGATCTGTGGCTGACTGACCTGGCAGGCGACGCACATTTAAGCGATCTGCACGCCACGCCGCTCGCTCCAGCAACGCTTGACCTGGACCAGTGTCGACTGAGCCTGTGTACCTCCGGTTCCAGCGGCGAGCCCAAGCTGATTGAAAAGCGCCTGCGGCAACTGGCCAATGAAGTCTGCGGGCTGGAACAGCTGTGGGGCGCAGAACTGGGCGCCGCGTGCATGATCGGCAGCGTGGCGACGCAACACATCTATGGTTTGCTGTTCCGCTTGCTATGGCCGCTGTGCGCTGCGCGTCCATTCGTTCGCCGCCAATTGCCGTTCGCCGAAGACCTGCAACGCGCCAGCGGCGAATACCCATCATTTGCCTGGGTAGCCAGCCCGGCGCTGCTCAAACGCATGGGCGACAACCTCGACTGGACACGCCTGAGCGCCGTGCGCCGGGTATTTTCTTCCGGCGGCGCATTGCCAGCCGACGCAGGGCAAAGCCTGGAACAACGCCTGGGTCAGTGGCCTACAGAAATTCTCGGCAGCTCGGAAACCGGAGGCATCGCCTGGCGGCAGGGCGGGCAACGCTGGCAAGCCTTTGATGGCGTCGAATTGAGCCAGGACAACGACGGCGCACTGCGCATCCGTTCCCCCTACCTGCCGCCCGGCCATGTCGAGCAGACAGCCGATGCCGTGCTGATAGGCGAGGACGGCCGGTTTGAACTACTGGGCAGGCTGGACCGCATCGTCAAACTCGAAGAAAAACGCGTTTCGCTGCCACTGATCGAGCAGGCTCTTACGACTCATGAATGGGTCAGCGAAGCACGCCTGGGGGTCTTTCAAAACAACCGTGCGTCCCTCGGCGCATTGCTGGTACTGAGCGAGAGCGGCTTGCTGGCGCTACGTAATCAAGGCCGTCGCGCGCTGACCGAGGCCTTGCGGCAACACCTGCGTCCACATTGCGAAACCATCGCCCTGCCTCGCCGCTGGCGTTTGTTGCGGCAGATGCCGCTGACGGCCCAGGGCAAGCTGCCTCAGGCAGAGGTCGAGGCGCTGCTCATGGCACCACGCCCGAAACAGCCGGAAGTCGTGGAGCAAAAGACCGTCGATGGCGAACTGCATCTGCAATTGATCGTCCCGCCCGACCTGGCGTTTTTCAGCGGCCACTTCCCCACGGCGCCGATCTTGCCGGGCGTGGTGCAGGTCGACTGGGCGATCAGTCTGGGTCAGCGCCTGCTGGATCTACCGCCCATCTTTGCCGGTATGGAAGTGCTCAAGTTTCAGCAACTGGTGCGCCCCGGCGATCACCTGACATTGACCCTGCGCTTCGATGCCGCCCGTTCAAAGCTGCATTTCGCGTTTCACAATGCCGGGAACGCGCCCTGCTCCAGCGGCCGCATTGTGCTCGGGGTCGAGCATGCATAAGCCTTGTGTGATCATTCCGGTGTTCGACCATGAGCTGGCCGTGCCCCATGTGGTCAAGGCCGTTCGCGAAGCCGGTTTGCCCTGTGTGCTGGTGGACGACGCCAGCAGCCCCGCCTGCGCCGCCGTGTTGCAACAGCTCGCCTTGGGCGATGAAATCTACTTGCTGAGCCTGCCCGTCAATCAGGGCAAGGGCGGCGCGGTCATGGCCGGGTTCAGGGAAGCGGCACGTCTGGGTTTCAGCCATGCGTTGCAAGTCGATGCAGACGGCCAGCATGACCTGAGCAATATTCCGCTGTTTCTGGAGCAGTCACGCCTGCACCCGGATGCGCTGATCTGCGGCTATCCACAGTTCGACGACAGCGTGCCGAAAGGCCGCCTGTACGCGCGCTACCTCACCCACGTCTGGGTGTGGATCAACACGCTGTCGTTGCAGATTCGCGATTCCATGTGTGGCTTTCGGCTGTATCCGCTGGCTCCGGTGCTGACGCTGATCAACGCTGTGCAGATAGGCAAGCGCATGGACTTCGATTCGGAAATCCTCGTGCGCCTGTCGTGGCGCGGTCAGGCGATGCACTGGTTGCCGACCCGCGTTCACTATCCGCAAGACGGGCTGTCGCATTTCCGCCTGTTTCACGACAACGCCCTGATCTCGAAAATGCACGCCAAACTGTTCTTCGGCATGCTGATCCGCGCGCCAATGATTCTGTGGCGCAGGTGGCGGTCATGAGCCTGAAAAAATCGCCCAGGGAGCACTGGGCCAGTCACGAAGAGCGCGGCAGCTTCATGCTCATGAAGCTCACCGCCTGGGGCATGCGCGTTCTGGGTCGTCGCCTGCTCAGCCCGGTGCTGTATGGCATCGTCCTGTATTTCTTTGTGTTCGGCCGACGTGCCCGGCGCAGCATCTGGCAATACCAGCAGCGCCTGTCGGACTGGAGCGCAAGGCCTGAACTGCGCCCGAGCCAGCGGCGGGTGTTCGGCCAGTTCATGGCCTTTGCCGAAGCGTTGCTCGACAAGCTCGACGTGTGGAACGGCAAGCTGGGCCTCGATCAGATCAAGATCATCGACACCGGCCAGATCCGCCAGAACCTGCGCGGCGAGCGCGGGCAAATGCTGGTGGGCGCACACCTGGGCAACCTTGAGGTGTGCCGGGCGCTGGCCGAACTCGGCGAGAAGATCACCATGAACGTGCTGGTGCACACCAAGCACGCCGAACGCTTCAATCGCCTGCTGGGCGAGGCTGGGGCGACCAACCTGCGGCTGATTCAGGTCAGCGAGCTGGACCCGGCGATCATGCTGCAACTGAGCCAGCGTCTGGACGAAGGCGAGTGGCTGGCCATCGCCGGTGACCGCGTCGCACTGCACGGCGGGCGCAACGTGCGTGTCGACTTTCTCGGGCATCCCGCCGCCTTTCCGCAGGGCCCGTGGCTGCTGGCCGGTCTGCTCAAGTGCCCGGTCAATCTGTTTTTCTGCCTCAAGGGCGCGCAGGGCTATCGGGTGATTCTCGAACCGTTCGCCGAGGCCATCGAATGGCGCCGCAGCGACCGTGCTCAGGTCATTGCCCACTGGACTACGCGCTATGCCGACCGGCTGGGGCATTATTGCCTGGAAGCACCGCAGCAGTGGTTCAATTTCTACCCATTCTGGAAGTCCGATGATCAATCAAGCTCCTGACCCGATCGTTTTCGGCGAGCGCGCCCTGTGTATCGAGGACGTGTCGGCACTGGCCAATCGTCAGGTAACCGGCGTACTGCAAGGTGATGAAGGATTTCGCGCGCGCATTGCCAGGGGCGCACAGTTTCTTGATTCGTTGCTGAACAAGGAAGGCGTGATCTACGGTGTTACCACCGGTTATGGCGACTCTTGCGTGGTAGCCGTGCCGCTGGAGCATGTCGAGGCGCTGCCGCGTCATCTGTACACCTTTCATGGCTGCGGACTGGGCAGACTGCTGGATGCTCAAACCACCCGGGCTGTGCTGGCAGCACGTTTGCAGTCGCTGTGTCAGGGCGTTTCCGGAGTCAGGGTCGAACTGCTTGAGCGTTTGCAGGCGTTCATCGACCAGGACATATTGCCGCTGATCCCGGAAGAAGGCTCAGTGGGTGCCAGCGGTGATCTGACGCCTCTGTCTTATGTGGCCGCGGCCCTGTCCGGCGAGCGTGAAGTGCTGTTCCGTGGTGAACGCCACCCGGCCAGCGACGTGCATCGGGAACTCGGCTGGGCACCGCTGGTGCTGCGCCCCAAGGAAGCGCTCGCGCTGATGAACGGCACCGCCGTCATGACCGGCATTGCCTGCCTGGCATTTGCCCGCGCCGATTACTTGTTGCAACTGGCCACCCGCATCACCGCAATGAATGTGGTGGCGCTGCAAGGTAACCCGGAGCATTTCGACGAACGCCTGTTCGCTGCCAAGCCGCATCCGGGCCAGATGCAGGTCGCGGCGTGGCTGCGTCAGGATCTGGCCATCGACGCACCGACCGCCCCGCTGCATCGCCTGCAAGACCGTTACTCGCTGCGCTGCGCACCGCATGTGCTGGGCGTGCTGGCCGACAGCCTGAACTGGTTGCGCTCATTCATCGAGATTGAACTGAACAGCGCCAACGACAACCCGATCATCGATGCCGAAGCCGAGCGCGTGCTGCATGGCGGGCATTTCTATGGCGGGCATATCGCCTTTGCGATGGACAGCCTGAAAACCCTGGTGGCCAACGTTGCGGACTTGCTCGACCGGCAACTGGCGCTGCTGGTGGACGAGCGTTACAACCACGGCCTGCCGAGCAACCTGTCAGGCGCCAGCGCCGAGCGGGCGATGCTCAATCATGGCTTCAAGGCGGTGCAGATCGGCACCAGTGCCTGGACCGCCGAAGCGCTGAAAAACACCATGCCGGCCAGCGTCTTCTCGCGCTCGACCGAATGCCACAATCAGGACAAGGTAAGCATGGGCACCATTGCCGCACGTGACGCCATTCGTGTGCTGGAGCTGACCGAGCAGGTCGCTGCTGCCACGCTGATCGCCGCCAACCAAGGCATCTGGCTGCGCAGCAGGGCTGCCGATGCGCCGCCGCTGCCACCGGCACTGGCGGCCATGCACGTCGAATTGGCGGAAGACTTTGCCCCTGTCATCGAAGACCGGGCACTGGAAGGCGAACTGCGCCTGTGCCTGAAACACATCGCCAACCGCCGCTGGAGGTTGCATGCGCAGTAAAGGCTTCCTGCACCTCGATACAGAAATCGTAGTGCCGTTTTTCGACGTCGACATGATGAACATTGTCTGGCACGGGCATTACGTGAAATACCTTGAAGTGGCGCGCTGTGCACTGCTCGATCATATTGGTCATAACTACATGCACATGCTCGAATCCGGTTATGGTTGGCCGGTGATCGACCTGCAATTGCGCTATGTGCGCAGCGCCGTGTTCGGCCAGAAGCTCAACGTGCGCGCCAGTCTGGTGGAGTGGGAGAACCGCTTGAAAATCAATTATCTGATCACCGATGCCGACACCGGCGAACGACTGACCCGCGCCAGCACGGTGCAGGTGGCTGTCGACCGTGACAGCCGCGAAATGCAACTGGCCTCGCCCAGGGTTTTTGTCGATGCCGTAGAACATGCCATAAAGAGCACCTTGTCATGAGCCGTCCTTTTCGTACCCTGGTTCTGCTGGGTTTGCTGTGCCTGTCTTCGCTGGCGCAGGCGTTCGATCTGCAACAACTGAGTGACCAGCTCGCCAGACCTGCGGTGGTGCAGGGTCGTTTCATTCAGGAAAAGCACCTGCGCTCGCTGCCGCAGCCGTTAGTCAGCAAAGGCCGCTTCGTGCTCGCCAAAGAGCTCGGCCTGCTGTGGTTGCTGGAAACACCGTTGAAACAGGATTACCGCATCAACGCCGACGGTATTGCCCGCCGTGAAACCGCTGGCACGGTCAGCGCCTGGAAACCGGTCCCGAACAAGAATGCCGGGGCCGAGCAGAACCGTCTGTTCCTCGCTGTTCTGCAAGGTGACAGCAGCGGTCTGCAACGTGATTTCGACTTGCAGCTCAAGGGCGATGCAAGCGCGTGGCAACTCACCCTCACCCCACGCTCGCTGTTGCTGCAACAAGTGTTCAAACAGATCAATATCAATGGCGGCGAACTGGTGCAGCGCATCGAACTGCTGGAAACCCAAGGCGACAGCACGGTCCTGAACATGATCGACAGCAGCAGCGCCACAACCCTTACCGATGCGCAGCGTAATGACTTCAGCAACTGAGCGGCTGCTGCCGCGGCTGTTCCTGCTGATTCTGGCGGGCGTCCTCGCGCTGGCCGTCTGGCAATGGCACGACCGCTCGCCGCTGTCGGCCAACCTCATGGAGCTGGTACCGGGCACTGACAACGATGCGCTGGTAACGAGCGCAGAAAAACGTATCCAGGAGCCTCTCAACCGCGAAATGCTGGTACTGGTAGGCCATGCCGACCGCCAGCAAGCCGTCGAGCTGGCCCGTAAACTTGCGCAACAGTGGCAAGCGAGCGGTCTGTTCGAAAAGGTCCAGTGGACGCTGCAAGCCGACCTTCCCGCGCTGCGTACCCAGTTGCTGCGAGGGCGGATCGCCATGCTGCCGACAGCGGACCGGACCCTGCTGATCGACGACCCGAAGACCTTCATCGAGCAGCGCGTGCAAACCCTGTTTGATCCTTTCGCCGGTTTCAGCCTGGTGCCGAGTCAGGAGGACTGGCTGGGCCTGACCGGACGCATTCAGAACGGACTGCCCAGGCAGGGTGCTGTTGAACCCGACCTGGCCAGTGGCGCACTGATCGCCACTGCCGAGGGCAAAAGCTGGGTACTGCTGCGCTCGCGAACCCGCACCGATGCCTTCGACATGCACCTGCCAGGTCAGGTTGCGGACTTGCTGGCGAACGCTCGTGTGCAGGCAGGTCAGGCGGGCGGTCAATTGCTGGCAGCCAGCGGCCTGTTGTATGCCGCAGACGGTCAGAAGCAGGCCAGCCGGGAAATCACCTGGGTCGGCGGCGGTGCGACGGTGGGCATCCTGTTGCTGCTGTTGCTGGCCTTCCGGCGCTGGAGCGTGTTGCTGGCCTTCATCCCGGTGGTGGTCGGCATGCTGTTTGGTGCGGTGGCCTGCGTGGCGCTGTTCGGCAGCATGCACGTCATGACGCTGGTGCTGGGTTCCAGCTTGATCGGCGTAGCGGTGGATTACCCGCTGCATTACCTGTCCAAGAGCTGGAGCCTGAAACCCTGGCGCAGCTGGCCCGCGTTGAGCCTGACGCTGCCGGGGTTGAGCCTGAGCCTGATCACCAGTTGCATCGGTTACCTGGCGCTGGCCTGGACGCCCTTCCCGCGCTGACACAAATCGCAGTGTTCTCGGCGGCCGGGCTGATTGGCGCTTATCTGACTGCGGTGTGTCTGCTGCCTGCGCTGCTCGCCAGAGTAGAGATCCGCCCGGCGCAGTGGCCACTGAAACTGGCGCAACTGCTACTCGATTGCCGCGCAGCATTGTTACAGCACATCAGTACGCCGATTCTACTGGTGCTGTTGTTGGCCTTCTGCGGCGGCGGGCTCTGGCATCTGACTACCAAAAACGATATCCGCCAATGGGTCGCGGCGCCTCAGTCGCTGACCGACGAAGCACAGGCCATCGCACGGATTACCGGTTACCAGCCCACCAGCCAGTTTTTTCTGGTGCGCGGCAAGGATCAGCAGCAGTTGCTGGATCGCCAGTCGGCACTGACTCAGCGTCTTGATCAGTTGATCAGCATGGACAAGCTGCAAGGCTACATGGCAATCAACCAGTTGCTCGATTCACCTGCCGAGCAGCAGGCAACCCGCAGCGCACTGGGCAAACTCCCGCAATACTGGACACCGTTGGTGCAGCTCGGCGTTCCGGCCAGCGCCTTGAAAGCCGAACTTGCTCAATTGCAGGCACTGCCGACACAGGATATCGAACTGGCGCTTCAGGGCCCGCTGAGTGAACCCTGGCGGACGCTCTGGCTGGGCGCCAACGATGAGGGCGTAGCGAGCATTATCAGCCTGCGCGGCCTGAACAGCATGGCGTTGTTGCGCGTACAGGCCACCGGGCTGGAAGGCGTACAACTGGTAGACCGCCTGGGCGAACTCAATGATGTATTTGCCCACACGCAGGTCAGTGCCGCAGAACTGAAACTGGCCTCGTGCGTATTGATCGTCCTGCTGCTGATCGTCCCGTTCGGTTTCAACGGTGCTTTGCGCATCGTCATCCTGCCTTTGCTGGCCGCATTGTGCAGCCTTGCCAGCCTCGGGTGGCTGGGTCAGCCGCTGACCCTGTTCAGCCTGTTCGGGCTGCTGCTGGTCACGGCGATCAGCGTCGATTACGCCATCCTGATGCGCGAGCAGATCGGCGGCGCTGCGGTCAGCCTGCTGGGCACACTACTGGCGGCCGTCACCACCTGGCTGTCGTTCGGGTTGCTGGCGCTTTCCAACACGCCGGCGATCAGCAATTTCGGTCTATCGGTCAGTCTGGGGCTGGCGTTCAGCTTTCTTCTGGCGCCGTGGGCCAGCCCGCGTCAGGTGGCTCATGCGCCGGCCGATGCACAAGAGCCCCGATCATGAGCCATGCCCCTTTTTCGTTACTCCCTGCCACCGTCAAACCGGAAAGGAACACCTGTGCCCATCATTGATAGGGAAATTCGTCAGGTCGTCGTTATCGGTGCCGGTCCGGCCGGTTCAATTGCTGCCGCCCTCCTGAAACGTCAGGGCCACGATGTGCTGATCATAGAGCGCCTGCTGTTTCCGCGCTTCTCGATTGGCGAAAGCCTGCTGTGCCACTGCCTGGACTTCGTTGAAGAGGCCGGGATGCTGGATGCCGTGGAGGCTGCCGGCTTCCAGCGCAAGAACGGCGCGGCGTTTGCGCGTGGCGAGCAGTACAGCGATTTCGATTTCGGCGACACGTTCAGTCACGGCAAGCCGACGACCTTTCAGGTGCAGCGCAGCGAGTTCGACAAGTTGCTGGCTGATCAGGCCGAACTGCAAGGTGTGGACATCCGCTATCAGCAGGAAATCATCAGCGCTGATTTCGACGGCCCGCAGCCGGTGTTGCGCGTAAAGCGTGAAGACGGCAGCGAATACAGCGTGCAGGCAACCTTCGTGCTCGATGCCAGCGGCTACGGTCGCGTGTTGCCGCGCCTGCTGGACCTGGAAGCGCCGTCGGGCTTTCCAGTGCGTCAGGCGGTGTTCACCCATGTCGAAGATCACATCGAAAGCCCGCCCTTCGACCGTCAGAAAATTCTCGTCAGCATCCATCCGCAATACAGCGATGTCTGGTTCTGGTCGATACCGTTCAGCGCGGGTCGCTGCTCGGTGGGCGTGGTGGCCTCGGCCGAGCGCTTCAAGGACAAGCCTGCCGATCTGGACGCCTGCCTGCGTGCCTTTATCGATGAAACACCACAACTGGCCACGGTACTGAAAAATGCAGTCTGGGATACACCTGCAAGGACCATCGGCGGCTATTCGGCAAACGTCAAAACCTTGCACGGCAAAGGCTTTGCGCTGCTGGGCAATGCGGCGGAGTTCCTCGACCCGGTGTTTTCTTCGGGCGTGACCATTGCCATGCGCTCGGCGAGCATGGCCGCTGGCGTGCTGAATCGACAGTTGCAGGGCGAAAGCGTGGACTGGGAAACCGAGTTCGCCATCCCTCTGAAACGCGGCGTCGATACCTTTCGCGCCTATGTCGAAGGCTGGTACGACAGCTCGTTCCAGAACGTCATTTTCTACCCCGGCAGCGCGCCGGATATCCGCCGCATGATCAGCTCGATTCTGGCTGGGTACGCCTGGGATGAACGCAATCCGTTCGTCAGCGAGCCCAAGCGACGCCTGCGCACGCTGTCGGAAATCTGTGCGGACGGTGGCTCATGAATCGGCCGTTCCTGAGTGACAGCTATGTCGAGGAAACCCGTTTCGGCCTATGGTTTCTGCGCAGCCACACCTGGCAACACCGGGTGTTGCGTGTCGCGATCGATGACCTGCGCAGCCTGTTCAGCGCCCCGCCACCTGGCGCGCCGGTGTTGCTTGACGCCGGTTGCGGGCAGGGCAAGTCGTTCCAGCACTTGAGCAAGGTGTTTGCGCCATCGAAGCTGCTGGGGGTCGATGCAGACCCGCACAGCCTGCGCATGAGCCGTCAGGAAGCAACTGCCAGAGGTATCGAGGCCGAACTGATCGGCAGCGATTGCGCCGCCCTGCAATTGCCGGACGCCAGTGTCGACCTGCTGTTTTGTCACCAGACCTTTCATCATCTGGTCGAGCAGGAAAAAGCACTGGCCGAGTTTTACCGGGTGCTCAAACCGGGCGGCTATCTGCTGTTCGCCGAGTCCACCGAAGCGTATATCGACACGTGGGTGATTCGCTGGCTGTTCCGTCACCCGATGCAGGTGCAGAAAAGCGCCGCGCAGTATCTGCAGATGATCCGTGAACAGGGTTTCGAGTTCGATGCCCGCAATGTCTCATACCCTTATTTGTGGTGGAGCCGCGCGAGGGATTTCGGTCTGCTCGAAGCCTTGAAACTGCAAAAGCCCAGGACGTTCGGCCAGCGCGAAGAAACGCTGGTCAATGTCGTGGCCCGCAAACCGCTGCAAGGTGATGCGTCATGATTCGCCTGTTGTTAATAGCCGTTCTACTGCTCGGCGGCTGTGCTGCCCAGGCACCGCTGCCGAGCACCGCACCAACGATGCAATTGCCGATGCAACTGCACATCGACCGCCGCCAGGCCGATCAGCGTCAGGACTGGATGCTGATCATCCAGCGCGAAAACGCCGGGCTGCGCTGGTCGATGATGGACCCGCTGGGCATTCCTCAAGCACGTCAGTTGCTGATCAACGGGCAATGGCAAGCCGACGGCCTGCTGCCGCCCAACCCGGAAGCACGCGAGCTGTTTGCCGCGCTGATGTTTGCCATGACGCCGGACCTGGAAATGCGTGATCGTTACCCCACTGCGTTTCGCCAGGGCATGCAACGCCGTCTGGATGATCGCTGGCTGGTGGAATATCAATCGGCCAACGCGTTCACCCTTCGCCTCAAGGACGGGCTGAGCTACCGGGTGACGCCGTTGAACGGCGAGGCAGCACCATGACCGCTTACCTCAATGCGCTGGGCGTAATCTGTTCGCTGGGCGCGAGCCGCGGAGAGGTGTCGTGCAGGCTATTTGCCGGTGACAGCTCGGGGATGGTCGTCGAAAGCGGTTGGGTGCCCGACCGCGCGCTGCCGGTCGGCGCGGTCAAGGCAACATTGCCCGCCATGCCGCCCGCCATGAGTGCGCAGCACAGTCGCAATAACCAGTTGCTGCTGGCCGCTGCCTTGCAGATCGAAGACGACATTCGTCTGGCCATCGAGCGCTACGGCGCTTCGCGCATTGGTGTGATCATCGGCACCAGCACCTCCGGCATCGATGAAGCCAGCAGCAGCATGGCCATCTGGCTGCGTGACAAGGCGTTTCCCGAGCATTACAACTATCAACAGCAAGAACTCGGCGCACCCGCCAATTTCCTCGCCAACTGGCTGCAATTGACCGGCCGGCCTACGTCATTTCAACGGCCTGCACCTCCAGCGCGCGGGCCTTGCTCAGTGCCCGGCGGGCGCTGGACATGAGCCTGTGCGACGCCGTGCTGTGTGGCGGCGTGGACAGCCTGTGCAAGCTGACGTTGAACGGCTTTCTGTCGCTTGAAGCTATGTCCTCACAGCTCTGCAACCCGTTCTCCAGCAACCGTGACGGGATCAATATCGGCGAAGCGGCGGCGTTGTTTCTCATGACCCGCGAAGCCAGCGGCACGCACTCGATTGCGCTGCTGGGCGCGGGCGCCAACTGTGACGCTCATCACATTTCCGCCCCGGAACCCAGCGGGCGCGGCGCTCGGGATGCCATGTTGCAAGCGCTGCACAATGCGCGTCTGGAGGCGGCTCAGATCAGTTACCTGAACCTGCACGGCACGGCCACGCCGCTTAATGATGCGATGGAAAGCCTGGCGGTGCAGGCGGTGTTTCCGGACGGCGTACCCTGCTCGTCGACCAAACCGCTCAGCGGACACACGCTGGGGGCAGCAGGGGCGCTTGAAGTCGCGTTCTGCTGGCTGAGCCTGGCACCGCACAACAGCGAACAAGCCCTGCCCCCGCACGTGTGGGATGGCGAGGCCGATCCGCTCTTGCCTGAGCTGCGCTGGACAGCACCGGGGACACGCATGACACCTGCCGGCGCTCGCTACATGATGAGCAATTCCTTTGCCTTCGGCGGCAATAACATCAGCCTGATTATCGGAGATGCCCCATGACCGAGTGGTCGCTCGCCGAACTCATCCCCCATGCTGGCGACATGATCCTCATCGATCAGGTACTGGCGTTTGACGAAGAGCAGATTCAGACCCGCCTGACCGTACGCGCCGACGGCCTGTTCAACCAACCGGACGGCAGCCTGCCCGCCTGGCTCGGCGTGGAGCTGATGGCACAAAGCGTAGCGGCTTACGCGGGCTGCCAGGCGCGCAGCAAGGGCGAAGCGGTCAAGCTGGGGTTTCTGCTGGGCAGCCGCAAGTTCGACTGCAACGTAGACCGCTTTCCGCTGGGCAGCGAACTGCATATCCACGCGGTGCGTTCCCTGCAGGACGACAGCGGCATGGGCGTGTTCGAATGCACGATCACTGGCCAGGACATCACAGCGTTTGCCCGCCTCAATGTATATTGCCCACCCAACACTGCTGACTATCTGGCTGAAGGAGCCCCGGCATGACTGAATCGATACTGGTCACCGGCTCCAGCCGTGGCATCGGCCGCGCCATTGCCTTGCGTCTGGCGCACGCCGGATACGACCTGATCCTGCATTGCCGCACCGGGCGCAGTGAAGCCGAAGTCGTGCAGGCCGAGATCATCGCGCTGGGCCGTCAGGCGCGGGTGCTGCAATTCGATGTTTCGGACCGTGCGGCCTGCAAAGCGATTCTCGAAGAAGACGTGGAAACCCACGGCGCGTATTACGGCGTGGTGCTCAATGCGGGCCTGACCCGCGACGGCGCCTTTCCAGCGCTCAGCGATGACGACTGGGATCAGGTGCTGCGCACCAATCTGGACGGTTTCTATAACGTCCTGCACCCGCTGACCATGCCGATGATTCGCCGTCGTGCGGCGGGCCGCATCGTCTGCATCACCTCGGTGTCGGGCTTGATCGGCAATCGCGGTCAAGTCAATTACAGCGCCTCTAAGGCAGGCCTGATCGGTGCCGCCAAGGCGCTGGCCATCGAGTTGGGCAAACGCAAGATCACAGTCAATTGCGTCGCACCGGGGTTGATCGATACCGCGATGCTGGACGAAAACGTTCCCGTGGATGAACTGATGAAAATGATTCCGGCACAGCGCATGGGCACCCCGGAAGAAGTGGCTGGCGCGGTGAATTTCCTGATGTCGGCGGAAGCCAGTTACATCACTCGCCAGGTGCTGGCCGTCAACGGGGGACTGTGTTGATGAAGCGCGTGGTGGTCACCGGCATGTCCGGCATAACCTCGGTGGGCAGCGACTGGCCCACCATCAATGCGAGCTTCACCGCAAACCGCAGCGGTATCCGGCGGATGGACGAGTGGGAACGCTTCATTGAACTGAACACTCGGCTGGCCGGACCTATCGATGACTTCGCCGTGCCTGCGCACTGGACGCGCAAACAATTGCGCAGCATGGGTCGCGTATCACGGCTGGCGGTGGCCGCCTCGGAGCAGGCGCTGATCGACGCCGGACTGCTGAATGATCCGATCATCCGCGACGGCCGGATGGGCACCGCCTGTGGCTCGTCCACCGGCAGCACCGACGAGATCAAGGCGTTCGGCAACATGCTGATCAACTCGGTGGCGCTGAACCTGAACGCCAACTCGTATGTACGCATGATGCCGCACACGACAGCGGCCAATATCAGCATCTTTTTCGGTCTGACCGGACGGCTGATCCCGACCTCCAGCGCCTGCACCAGCGGCAGCCAGGGCATCGGCTATGCCTACGAGGCGATCAAGTTCGGGCGTCTGCCGCTGATGCTGGCGGGCGGAGCGGAAGAACTGTGCCCGACCGAAGCGATGGTGTTTGACGCGCTGTACGCCACCAGCCTGAAAAACGATGCACCGCACACCACACCGCGCCCCTACGACAGCGGGCGCGACGGTCTGGTGATCGGCGAAGGTGGCGGCATGATGGTGCTTGAAGAGCTTGAACACGCCCAGGCACGTGGCGCGACGATCCATGCCGAAATCGTCGGCTTCGGCAGCAACGCCGACGGTGCACACAGCACTCGCCCGGAGCAAGCCACCATGCGCCGCGCCATGGAGCTGGCCCTGGAAGATGCCGGTTTACCGCCCGAAGCCATCGGCTACGTCAACGGCCACGGCACCGCCACCGAACAAGGCGACATCGCCGAAACCCTGGCCACCAGCAGCCTGTTCGGACCACGCATGCCGCTCAGCTCGCAGAAAAGCTTCCTCGGCCACACACTGGGTGCCTGCGGCGCACTGGAATCATGGTTCAGCATCGAAATGCTCAACAGTGACCGGTACATCCACACGCTGAACCTGACCGACATTGACCCGGAGTGTGGCGAACTGGACTACATCGTCGGCGAACCCCGGCAGATAAGTAACGAATACGTGATGAACAACAATTTCGCCTTTGGCGGGGTGAACACCTCATTAATCTTCAAGCGCTGGGGTTGAGACCTCGCACACCAGGGCATGAGGAACGAGAATCTCAATTCGTGCGGTGCCCAGCGTCGGCATGCAGTTCTGGACGCTCTGCGTCTGATATGAACAAGAGGCGCGGCGCAGATTTGTGACGCAGAGCGTCACCCAAGGCATGCCCACGCAGAGCATTGGCACGAGAGGCGTTCTCTCGATCGCCTCTTGTTCCTCACGCTCCGCGTAGAAATGCCGTTCTGGACGCTCTGAGTCCGATCCTCACCCGACGTTGCGCGTTAACAGCTCGGTAAACGCCTTGGCCATGGGTGACTGTTCATCCTTGCGCTGCACCAGCCACACGGCGCTGGTCGCGCCGGGGTCGAGGACGTTGCGGTAGACCACGCTGTCGATACGCATGCGCCGGTAGGACGCAGGCAGAACCGTGACACCCAACCCAGCCGCGACCAGACCGATGATGGTCATGACTTCGCCCGCTTCCTGGGTGATCAACGGGCTGAAACCTGCGGCGCGTGCAAGGCTCAGGACCTGCGCGTAGATGCCGCTGCCATAGGTACGCGGAAAGAACACGAACGGCTCGTTGGCCAGTGCCGACAGGTAGATCCCGTCCTCGCTGCCCGCCGCCAGCGGATGGTCAGCGCGCATGATTGCCACCAGCGGCTCGTTCAGCAACTCGAACACCACCAATGAGTCGGGCAACGCCAGCGGGCGCATGATGCCGACCTGTATGGTTTTGTCCTCAAGACCTGCGGCCACTTCCTGGCTGGTGATTTCGCTCAGGGTCAGGTGGACGTCAGGGTAGGCCTGGCGAAACGCAAAGATCGCCTGCGGGATACTGGATGTGAAGGGCGCCGACGAGGTGAAGCCAATTTTCAGCTCGCCGATTTCCCCCAGTTGCGCACGCCGGGCGACATCAGTGGCTTTGTCGACCTGCGCCAGCACCAACCGTGCCTCATCCAGGAACAGCCGCCCCGATTCGCTCAGTTCAACCCGCCGATTAGTGCGGTCGAACAGGCGCGTTCCCAGTTCCTGCTCCAGCGTCTGGATCTGCTGGCTGAGCGGCGGCTGTGAAATCCCCAGCGTCTGCGCTGCACGGCCGAAATGCAGCTCTTCGGCAACCGCAATGAAGTAACGCAGATGGCGCAATTCCATGCGGCCTCCATTAAGTCGTTTTACCTATCAAACAGGTCGAACAATATATTGGATGGAATGATTGGCGGGCTATATGATTTTTCCATTGCCTGCCCAATCGTGCCCCGAGGTCTCCCTTGAATCCTGCCGTCGCCCCGCACACCACCACCCTGAATACGCCCACCCAGCCGTCTGGCGACAGCTACATCGAAAAGAACACGCCGCTGTTCAAACGCACGGCACTGGCACTCTTCGCTGGCGGGTTCTCGACCTTCACCCTGCTGTATTGCGTACAGCCGATGATGCCGACATTGTCCAGCGAGTTCTCGCTCTCGGCAGCCCAGAGCAGCCTGATCCTGTCGGTCGCCACAGCAATGCTCGCCATCGGCCTGCTGATCACCGGGCCGATATCAGACCGGCTCGGCCGCAAGTCGGTGATGGTCATGGCACTGTTCTGTGCATCGCTGTTCACCATCGCCAGCGCCTTGATGCCCAGTTGGGAAGGCGTGCTCATCACCCGGGCACTGGTCGGCCTGTCATTGAGTGGGCTGGCGGCGGTGGCGATGACGTATCTGAGCGAGGAAATACACCCCACGCATTTGGGCCTGGCGATGGGGCTGTATATCGGCGGCAGTGCGGTCGGCGGCATGAGCGGCCGATTGATCGTCGGGGTTCTGATCGACTATGTAAGCTGGCACGCGGCGATGCTGGTGGTCGGCGGGCTGGCTTTGATCGCAGCCGTGGTGTTTTGGAAAATCCTGCCGGAATCACGCAACTTCCGTCCCCGCTCGCTGCATCCTCGCAGCCTGCTGAATGGCTTTGTCGTGCAGTTTCGGGATGCCGGGCTGCCGCTGCTGTTTCTGGTCGGTTTCCTGCTGATGGGCGCCTTCGTCACACTGTTCAACTACATCGCGTATCGCTTGCTGAGCGAGCCGTACAACCTGAGCCAGGCGGTGGTCGGCGTATTTTCGGTGGTGTATCTGTCCGGCATCTACAGCTCGGCAAAGATCGGTTCACTGGCCGATAGACTGGGCCGCAGGCAAGTGCTGTGGGCCGTGATAGTCATGATGCTGGCAGGCTTGATCCTGACGCTTTTCACGCCGCTGCCGCTGGTTATCCTCGGCGTACTGATCTTCACCTTCGGCTTCTTCGGCGCTCACTCGGTGGCCAGCAGCTGGGTAGGCCGCAGGGCCACAACAGCCAGAGGTCAGGCCGCGTCACTTTACCTGTTCTGCTATTACGCAGGCTCCAGCGTGGCCGGAACCGGCGGCGGCGTGTTCTGGCACTACGCGGGTTGGAACGGCATCGGGCTGTTTATCGGCGTGCTGCTACTCATTGCCTTGGGGGTGGCGTTGAGGTTGGCGAGATTGCAGCCGCTGAGGACCAAGGTCTAGTCACATATCAGGCACTGGCGGATGAGGTAAGCCAAGGTACACTGGCGCATCCGCCAGTTCTGGTAAAGGAACCCGACATGCGCCTCGACCATCTCCACCTGCAGAATTTTCGTTGTTACGAAGATGCTCATTTCGACTTCCAGCCGGGGTTCAATCTGGTGGTGGGGGTCAATGGGAGCGGGAAGACGTCGTTGTTGCTTGGGGCGGCGGGATGCTTCGGGAATTTACTTGGGAGCATAGGCATCCATCAACCATCGATAGCTGAGTCCGATGTTCGGTTCGAGTTAGTAAAGTTCGAAGACAGGATTCGTTTTGAGCGCAGCTATCCTCTTGTATTGACTGCCCAAGGTGGTGCGTTTGAGCGTCAGAAATGGCAAGTATCGCTAGAACGCAACAGTCTTAAGACAAATTTCAGTGCACTAAACAGTCTCGTATTCTCAGAAAATCTGATCAGCATCGATGGCACTACTCATGTGGATTTGCCTGTATTCGCCGTCTATCAAGCCAATCGACGCTGGCTGACGATGAATGTAACCGCTGAGCTTGCTGCACAGAGCAAACCATCAAGGCTGGATGCGTACACCTCTTTGTTCGATGCCGCTTCCAACTTGAAAAACTTTGAGACCTGGTTCATTGGCAAAACGCTGGAGCGTTTTCAAAGGCTATCCCGAGCAGGTTCTTCCAACGTTTTCAACGACGAACTGACCTGGATAAACTCAGCCATCCAATGTGCACTTCCTGACGCCAAGGGAATAGAGTACGACATGGAGTTACGTGCGTTGGTAGTCGATATGAATGACCAACAAATCCCGTTCAACGACCTGAGCGACGGGCAACGCGGAATGGTCGCACTATTTGCAGATATCGCTCGTCGTATCTGCCTGCTCAACCCTCATATGGGAAAAGACGTACTGACGCAGACAAACGGCATCATCGTGATCGATGAACTGGACATCCATCTACACCCTGGCTGGCAACGCACTATTGCGCCAGCGCTGAAAAAAGCATTCCCAAAGGTACAGTTCATTGCGGCCAGCCATTCGCCCCAGATCATTGGCAGCCTGCAACCCGGCGAAGTCATCCTGCTGAATAACCACGGCAGCTCTCACCCAAGAGCAACCTACGGCCTGGACTCCAGCAGCATCCTGGAAGAGGTCATGGGCGTGTCGCAGCGCGAGCCCGAAATTGAAGCGTTGCTCGACGAGCTATTCAGCACACTGGAAAACAACGAGCTTGAAAAGGCCAGGCTGCAATTAGACGCTTTGAAGAAGAAAGCGCCCGATCTGCCCGAGTTCGCAGGCGCGGAAGCACTGCTCAAGCGCAAGGAGCTCATTGGCCGATGAGACGCGTAATCAAGGGAACTGAGCCTGCGTCATTCACCGAATGGAAAGACAGCGCAAACGAAGACTGGACGCCCACCTACTCATAAGCAGCGCCAGTACTGCCGAGCTGACGTACCTCATAGAAAGACTGCGCTCGGGAGCAGCCAATCCAATCGCCTTTGGCCACGTCGTTGCCCGCTATGCGGAGCAATTGCTGGCGTCGTAAAAGGTCCACTCGTAAAAATGCAGGACGGGGCGGCGCACGGGCACTTTCCTGTTGTTCATCGGCATGCCACGAAGAAAATTATTTTCATATATTTGTTTATATTTAATTTTCGTGTAATTTATTTTCATCACGAAAACAGAGATAAAAACAATGAATACCTGTGATCGCCCTGAAACCTTGCCGCTCCCTTTTCTTGCGTCATCCCTGCCGAGTACTCACGGGTCGCCTCCAGGCTGACGGCTTCAGCCGTTGGTGTTGCGTCCTCGCCCCTCTACTCTGCAAGGAACCGTCGCTATGTCGCCGTCACCCGGTATGTCGCTGTTGGTCTACGCCGCTGTCGCAATCATTGCTTTGATCGTGCTGATCGCACGCTATCGTCTCAATCCGTTTATCGTCATCACGCTTGTTTCGGTCGGTCTGGCGCTGGTTGCCGGAATGCCAGCCACTGGCGTGGTTGCCTCGTATGAGGCAGGGGTTGGCAAAACACTGGGGCACATCGCGCTGGTCGTTGCACTGGGCACCATGCTCGGCAAGATGATGGCCGAGTCCGGCGGTGCCGAGCAGGTGGCGCGCACCCTGATTGACCGCTTCGGTGAACGCAATGCGCACTGGGCCATGGTATGCATTGCGTTTCTGGTGGGCTTGCCGCTGTTTTTCGAGGTGGGCTTCGTCCTGCTGGTGCCGATCGCCTTTACCGTAGCGCGCCGTGTCGGAGTGTCGATTCTGATGGTCGGCTTGCCGATGGTCGCCGGTCTGTCGGTCGTGCACGCGCTGGTGCCGCCGCACCCTGCGGCGATGCTGGCTGTTCAGGCGTATCAGGCCTCGGTCGGGCAAACCCTGTTCTACGCCATTCTGATCGGCATACCCACGGCCATCATTGCCGGCCCGGTGTATGCAAAGTTCATTGTGCCGCGCATCCATCTGCCCTCCGAAAACCCGATGGCAAAGCAGTTCCTCGACCGCGAACCACGGCAAAAACTGCCCAGCTTCGGCTGGGCCATGGCAACCATTCTGTTGCCGGTGGTGCTGATGTTACTGGGCGGCTGGGCCAACCTGATCAGCACGCCAGGCAGTTCCTTCAATAGCTTTCTTTTGTTCATCGGCAACTCGGTGATCGCCCTGCTGCTGGCCACGCTGCTGAGCTTCTGGACGCTGGGCATAGCACAGGGCTTCAATCGCGACTCGATCCTGAAATTCACCAATGAATGCCTCGCGCCGACCGCCAGCATCACCTTGCTGGTCGGTGCCGGTGGCGGTTTGAATCGCATCCTGATCGACAGCGGCGTGACCAACCAGATCGTTGGTCTGGCGCAGGACTTTCATTTGTCGCCGTTGCTGATGGGCTGGCTGTTCGCGGCATTGATGCGCGTTGCGACGGGCTCGGCGACGGTGGCGATGACCACCGCATCAGGCGTCGTCGCACCGGTCGCGATGGGACTGGGCTATCCGCACCCTGAGTTACTGGTGCTGGCAACGGGCGCAGGCTCAGTGATCTTTTCCCACGTCAACGACGGCGGTTTCTGGCTTATCAAGGAATACTTCAACATGACCGTAGCGCAAACGTTCAAGACCTGGACGGTACTTGAGACGCTGATTTCCATCGTCGCCTTTGCCTTGACGCTGGGCTTGGCACAGGTACTGTGAGTGGACATTCTGTACCAGATACGTGCCCGTCAGGAGTCACTCAGCGCGGGAGAAGGCCGAATCGCCAGGCTGTTGCTCAGCGATATTGCCTTTGCTGCAAGTGCCAGTCTGGATGAGCTGGCCAGCCGTGCCGAGGTCAGCAGCGCGACGTTGTCGCGCTTCGCACGCAGCATCGGTTGCCGGGATTTGCGCGACTTGCGGCTGCAACTGGCGCAGGCCAGCGCGGTCGGCAGCCGCTTTCTGAAGCCAGAACAGGCTCCGGAACAGTCGGCCTTTTTCACCCGGATTGTCGGCGACATCGAAGCAACGTTGCGTCAACACCTTGCCGGGTTTGATGCGTCGCGCTTTGCGGCAGCCGTGGCATGTGTCGCCGATGCGAGCATGATTCACGCGTTCGGCATGGGCGGTTGCTCCAGCCTGTGCAGCGAGGAACTGCAAACCCGGCTGGTGCGCCTGGGCTTTCCGGTGGCCGCCTGCCGCGACCCGGTGATGATGCGCATGATTACCGCCACGCTTGGCCCGCGACACAGCTTGATTGTCTGCTCGCTCAGTGGCCGTACACCAGAACTGCTCGACGCGGTAACCCTGGCGCGCAGCTATGGCGCGCGCGTGCTGGCTATAACCTTGCCCGACTCACCGCTGGCGCAACTGGCCGAGGTGGTGTTGCCGCTGCAAATTGCTGAAACCAATTTCATCTACAAACCCACGGCAGCACGTTACGGCATGCTGCTGACTATTGATGTGCTGGCCACTGAACTGGCGTTGTTGAACCCTGAAGACAATCAGGAACGGCTGCGCCGGATCAAGCTCGCGCTGGATGAATACCGTGGCGGCGAAGACGGCCTGCCACTGGGAGACTGAACCATGCTGTATGACCTGATCATTCGCGACGCACTGGTCATTGATGGCAGTGATACGCCAGGGGTGCGCGCCGACGTGGCGATCAGCGACGGACGCATCCTGCGCATCGGCAGCCTGACCGATGCCCGTGCGCGGGAAGAGATGGATGCTGCGGGTCGCGTGCTGGCCCCCGGATTTATCGACGTACACACCCATGACGACACGGTGGTCATTCGCAAACCCGAGATGCTGCCCAAGATCAGCCAGGGCGTCACCACGGTTATTGTCGGCAACTGCGGGATCAGCGCGTCACCGGTCTCGTTGAGCGGCAACCCGCCCGACCCGATGAACCTGCTGGGCGACGCGGCGGCGTTTGTCTATCCACGTTTCGCCGACTACCGCGCAGCCGTGGATAAAGCCCGACCTGCCGTCAACGTGGCAGCCCTGATCGGTCACACGGCATTGCGCAGCAACCACATGGATGACCTGTTGCGTAGCGCCAGCCCGGAAGAAATCGACGCGATGCGAGAACAGTTGCGCGACAGCCTCGAAGCCGGGGCGCTGGGGTTGTCGACTGGCTTGGCGTACGCCTCGGCGTTCTCGGCCGAAACCAGCGAGGTCAAGCAATTGGCCGAAGAGCTCACCGCGTTTGGCGCAATCTACACCACCCACTTGCGCAGCGAGTTCGAGCCCGTGCTGGAGGCCATGGCAGAGGCATTCGACATCGGCCGTCATGCGCGCTCGCCGGTGGTGATTTCGCACATGAAATGCGCGGGCGCAGGTAACTGGGGCCGCAGCCCGCAACTGCTGGCGGCGCTGGAAAAAGCCGCGCAGGACCATCCGGTAGGCTGCGACTGCTATCCCTATGCGGCCAGCTCTTCGACGCTGGACCTGAAACAGGTCACCGACGCTTTCCGCATTACCATCACCTGGTCGACGCCGCACCCGGATAAGGGCGGTCGTGATCTACAGGACATTGCTGCCGACTGGGGGTTGTCATTGCAGGACGCTGCACGCAAGTTGCAACCCGCAGGCGCGGTGTATTACGGCATGGATGAGGGCGACGTCGAGCGGATCATGTCGCACCCACTGTCGATGATCGGCTCCGATGGCCTTCCGGAAGACCCGTTTCCCCATCCGCGCTTGTGGGGAGCGTTCCCCCGGGTACTCGGCCACTTCAGTCGGGACAAAGGCCTGTTTGCGCTGCATACCGCCGTACACAAAATGACCGGGCTTTCGGCAGCGCGCTTCGCCTTGCATGAACGCGGCCTGATCCGCGAGGGCTATTGGGCGGATCTGGTGCTGTTTAACCCGCAAACAGTGCGTGACGTCGCGGATTTCAAAGCCCCCCAACGAGCGGCGGAAGGCATTGACGGTGTCTGGGTGAACGGCCACTTGAGCTATGCCGAAGGCAAGCCACAAGGCGAGCGCCAGGGCAGATTCCTGCCGCGCAGCGGTTCATTGAGGAACGGTTTTACAGATGGCAAAACGCCGACGTAGCCGTCGGCGCTGACAAGGATAGATGCGTCTTGAGCTATCGACGCATCGTTATCTCAACAGTTACTGATGATACTGCGCCGACAACTCATGCACCGCTTCGATGAAGGCACCGGCATTGGCCGGATCGACTTCAGGGGTGATGCCGTGGCCGAGGTTGAAGACATGGCCAGTGCCGCTGCCGTAGCTGGCGAGGATGCGCGCGACTTCCTTACGGATGGCTTCCGGACGGGCATAGAGCACGGTCGGGTCCATGTTGCCTTGCAGCGAAACCTTGTTGCCGACACGCTGACGCGCTTCACCGATATCACAGGTCCAGTCGAGGCCCAGTGTGTCAGCACCGATGTCAGCGATGCTTTCCAGCCACAATCCGCCCCCTTTGGTGAAGACGATAACCGGAACCTTGCGGCCGTCCTGTTCGCGAATCAGGCCGCTGACGATCTTGCGCATGTAGGCCAGCGAGAACTCCTGATAAGCCGCTGAAGACAGGCTGCCGCCCCAACTGTCGAAAATCTGTACAGCCTGGGCACCGGCCAGAATCTGGCCGTTCAGGTACGAGGTCACCGACTGGGCCAGCTTGTCGAGCAGCAGGTGCATGGCCTGCGGGTTGTCGTAGAGCATGGCCTTGGACTTGCGGAAGTCCTTGGAGGAGCCGCCTTCGACCATGTAGGTCGCCAGCGTCCACGGGCTGCCCGCGAAACCGATCAGCGGCACCCGGCCGTTGAGTTCACGACGAATGGTGCTGACTGCATCCATCACGTAGCCCAGGTCTTGCTGGGCATCCGGGATTGGCAGCGCTTCAATATCGGCCAGTGTGCTGACGGTTTTCTTGAAACGCGGGCCTTCGCCAGTCTCGAAGTACAGGCCCAGGCCCATCGCATCGGGAATGGTCAGGATGTCGGAAAACAGGATCGCCGCATCCAACGGATAGCGATCGAGCGGCTGCAGCGTGACCTCACAAGCGAACTGCGGGTTCTTGCACAGGCTCATGAAGTCCCCGGCACTGGCGCGGCTGGCGCGGTATTCAGGCAGGTAACGACCAGCCTGACGCATCATCCATACCGGTGTGACGTCTACGGGTTGCTTGAGCAAAGCGCGAAGGAAACGGTCGTTCTTCAGGGCAGTCATGTCGGCATCCGCAATAAAAGTGCGCGCATTTTCTCAGAGCGCGACGCAAAAGGCACGGCGAGAGCCGTGCCTTTTGTCTATCGGGGCGATTTGTCACGCTAATGCGCCGCTGAAGGCAGATCAGCATGACTCCGAAAAGGCCCCGTCTGAGGCCTTGTCAATGAGGATCAATAATACTGTGGGCTTTCAAGATACCGGCTTTAGGCGGTTCGAACATCAAACGCCAGGCGCCACGCCCGGTGCTCCTGCCGACACCGGGAAGGTCCAGCGAGTAAAGCCCGCTTTTCGATGAGTGCAGGCTGCCCTTGCCTTCCAGCTGATACCTTTGAACGGCTTTATTGACGGCAGACGTCAGATCATCCTGAATGTTTTTCTGGGCTTTCTTGAAAGCGCTGCTTGTGAAGAATCCGCTCATGTCCAGCTCGAACAGTTTTTTTCCACTGCTCTTGGCCGGCGAACTCGTATCACTCCCCGAATCGTTACCGGGTTGCTTGGACTTCGAGTTTTTCTTGCCGCCGCGCAATCCCACAGGAGACTGCACCCAGCCGTCCTTCTGGTCGAAGCGGATTGGCATTTGGTAGTACGCATCAGGCCGCCGGGCATCAATCAGTCGCCAGGTAGCAAAATCGGCGTCATACCGGACTGCATGGGTTTTACCCTGTTGCAACGCATAGAAGCGAATGGGCGTGCCCTTCTGGACCTTCTCATATACGCCATTGTAAAAACCGTCGTCACGCAAACTCAACCCTTGCGGTGTTTTCGAAACAGCCGTTTTCGGGTTAATCCCGGAGCGGCCAACGGTTGTCGCTGCAGAGGATTTGACTTGCTTGCCTTTAGGCAGCATGAGCCCATCCGCCAGCAGCAAAGCAGCCTGAACGAAATACAGCGAGGCGCTCTGCTCGTCGCCAGCGGCCTTTCCCACGCCTTGCCAGATGGCGTAGAAGCTGCGGATTGCAGCAATCGGCAGTCTGATCCTGAACGGCGCGAACGTAAGGGCGATGTCGCCAACGGTCTTGGCGATTTCCCAGGCACTCTCCCAGTTGGCTTCCCAAGTGCTTACAGTCTGTTCATCGACAGCAGAAATGACGCGCTCGACTTCAAAGTCGTAAACAGCCTCGAGAAAATTGCCGGCGCAGGGCAGTAATTCTATAGACAGAGTATTCCGACCCGCCGTCAACACATGCCTGATAGCTGCCCGGGATTCCAAATGAGCTCTGCTGATCAGATAATCCAGCAAAGCAGGCTCAAGCAGTATCTGAGTCCTTAGGTCCTCCGTGTTGCTGAGTTCCCGAAAGCAAATGCCGTCAGGTGCTTGCGGAGTAAAAAACACTAACGTGGCCACACTGAAACGCGACTCCACCCCGAACACCAGAATCCCGCCCAATGGAATGTCATTAATGAGCAACTGATTGACCTGAATACGATGCCCCTCTACAACCTGACGATCTTCACTTGCCACCGGTTGGTCAAGTGCCGCCGTAACCCACTTGTAGCCTCTGTCGGCCAGATCCTCGGGAAGGCCGCCGTCGCCCAAAAAGTCACCCGCCATTTTCGCTTCGATCGCATCCAGACGCATCTGGGCCTGCATAACGTGCGCATAGTGCTCTCGATGCCATCGCCCGGAGGCGCCGGTCGACAGGACAGTCCTCAGGAAACTCGAATAGCTCTCGCCGATGTTCAAGTCACGAATCATTGCGAACAGATAACCGGCATTTAGAAAGCTGACCAACTGCCCCTGACTGTCGAATGCCTGGCTTGCGAGGAGGAAATTGAGGTCGGTAAACGTGAGGTTTTCCAGAGATAAATTCGTCAGGCTGCGTGACCGGGTCTCGTAATGTGCATCCCCCCTGTCGGGGCGACGTAACCGTAATCGATATCCACTACGAAGCCCGGATCAATCTCGACGCTGTAGGTATGAACGCTGATTTGGTCAGGATTCACGATGACCCCGTGATCAAGCATGATTCGCTCTTGCAGTTTCTCGCGTGCATATTTTCGCAATCGCTCAGGCTGACCGTGCAAGGCCGGATCAAGCAGCTCAGGCGTCTGCGCTTCGAGCAATGCCCGGCTGTAGCCCTGCACCGCCGCTTTCCAACCGTACTTATCGGCGTCGGGTGCATTGGCAAACCACTCGGGCAATAACTCGGTGTTGATTTCAGTGGGTTGCTGGGGGTCGAACCAGCCGTGATTTTTATCAATCCCACGCTGGGTCAGGCAGCTGCGAAAACCTGTTACATCCTGCTCGAACTGCATACCCAGCAGCGCGCGTTCGTCATCCTTCAATTGCGAACTGATCGCCAGATAGAAACTGTCCGTGCCCTCCTTGAATTCAGTGATCTCGCCATTGCTCGTATCTCGAGCGCGGTAATTGCCGTAGCCGTCATGCAGTAACACGATACCGGTGTCGTCCGGATCGTTCGGCACATAGTCCTCCTTGTTGGCCTCGAAGATCACCAGCCCTCGCTGCAATTCAGCAGTCAGCAGTTCACCGGCAAGCTTGCGCGCAAGATCATCTGTGTATGCATTGAAGACGCGGGTCCGTGACAAGCCATCAATAGCCAGGCTACGGCTCCACTCATTCAAGGAAATGATCATTGCTTCGACAAACGAATCCGGCAAAACGCCGTTTTCCAGAAAGTCTGCCTCATGCTCTTCTGACAGTTGCACCTGCTCGAGCAGTTCTTCCAGGCGGCCGAGAGGCACTTCGGGACTCAGCGCGTGCAGCATGCCCAGAACCGGGGGAAGTTCAGCCTGGCCGCCCGTCCAAAATGGCAGGAACGGATTGGGCAGCCTGATTGGCGACTGATTTTTGAAGGTGAAGTCATCGGCCAGCAAGGCATCGAAGAACAACGGCCGTTGCGTTCGTGCAAGTCCTGCGACCTGCTCACGCAGAGTCACGATTCGACCGGCCAAGCTACCGCTGCCCGGGAAGTTGCCACCCATACCGAGACTGGAACCGGCAGGTAGCTGGTTAAAAATCAGATGCAACAGTGACTCTTCGCTGGAGATGGAAACACCAAGAGGGGCGATGTAGGCGTCGTCACCGCTTTGCGTCAACACGATCGTGTGCCGGGCAGCGCTCTCGTCGCTGCCTTTCAAATACAGCGCAAGTATTCCAGCGTTTTCGTTCTGAACCCTGATAATCAGATCAGTCGGCCATTGCGGTAGCTGAACCAGCAAGGCAAACAAAGCACTGTCGCCACCTTCAGGGAAATAATCCTTTTCCGGGAAGCGCTCAACGAATTGGTCAATGAGACGGTCCGCCCGTTCACGAGCCCGATGCTCGCGTATTGCAATAGTGCTGGGCGTGAACTCAGGTGTACCGGAGTACAGTTCATCATGGGATTGAGCAAGTTTGCCTGCTCGTAATGCTTTCAACATGGCTATTTCCTTATAGCGACATGATTGGCGGGAGGTCGATCCGACGATGACCTCCCGATTAACGCCCGAGGGCGTAATGTTTTTGCAGGAGCAGGGATGAACCTTGAGCCGCCGTTCCCGGCAGGGCGGCTATCTCTAGAGCAGCAGCTCCTTGACCCGCTCGACAGAGATCAGGCCGCCTGCATTCAAGCGTTTTCGAAACTCCACGCTGGACTCGAAACAAACTGCCTCGTTTTCGATGATCGACCCCACTACAGGCCAATCGAAAAAGACGTTTGGCGGAGGGGCTGCAAGCGCCTATGGCACACTCACTAGTGCAAAAAACAGGCGAAACTGAAGGCTCATCGCTCCCTTCCCTGGCAGTAAATGCTCGTCCTGAGCGAGTTACACTGAGTCTATGGAGGAAATGGCAAGGGGTATGTCAGAGATACTGACAGCGGGCATGTGAAGGGTCGACACGTGTTGTCAGGGTGCGCCTCAGCAAAGGTCACACCCAGCAACAAAGGGTCAGACGCCGAGGTAATCCATGATCCCTTCAGCCGCATTGCGGCCTTCGAAGATAGCAGTCACCACCAGATCAGACCCGCGAACCATATCGCCACCGGCGAAGATTTTCGGGTTGCTGGTCTGGTGCTTGTACTGCGCCTGTTCCGGAGCGATGACGCGGCCCTGGCTGTCAGTGCTGACGGTGAACTGCTCGAACCATGGCGCAGGGCTTGGGCGGAAACCGAAGGCGATGACCACAGCGTCTGCCGGGATGATTTCCTCGGAGCCAGGAATAGGTTCAGGGCTGCGACGGCCACGGGCGTCGGGTTCGCCGAGACGGGTCTCGACCACTTTCACACCTTCGACCTTGCCTTCACCGACGATGGCGATGGGCTGGCGGTTGTAGAGGAAGCGAACGCCTTCTTCCTTGGCGTTCTTCACTTCCTTGCGCGAGCCCGGCATGTTTTCTTCATCGCGACGATAAGCGCAGGTCACCGATTTGGCACCCTGACGAATCGAGGTACGGTTGCAGTCCATCGCTGTATCGCCGCCGCCCAGCACGACAACGCGCTTGCCTTTCATGTCGACGAAGTCTTCCGGGGCTTTTTCGAAGCCCAGGTTGCGGTTGACGTTGGCAATCAGGAAGTCGAGCGCATCGTGTACGCCTGGCAGGTCTTCACCGGCAAAACCACCCTTCATGTACGTATAGGTGCCCATGCCCATGAACACAGCATCGTATTCTTCCAGCAGTTGATCAATGGTGACGTCCTTGCCGACTTCGGTATTGAGCCGAAACTCGATACCCATGCCGGTGAACACTTCACGCCGATGGCTCAACACGGTTTTTTCCAGTTTGAACTCCGGGATGCCGAAGGTCAGCAGACCGCCGATTTCCGGGTTCTTGTCGAACACCACCGGGGTCACGCCGCCCCGTACGAGCACGTCGGCACAGCCCAGGCCCGCAGGACCTGCACCGATGATCGCAACGCGCTTGCCGGTCGGCACGACTCTGGACATGTCCGGACGCCAGCCCATGGCGAACGCAGTGTCGGTGATGTACTTCTCGACCGAGCCGATGGTGACCGCGCCAAAACCGTCGTTCAGCGTGCAGGCACCTTCACACAGGCGATCCTGCGGGCAAACTCGACCGCAGACTTCCGGCAGGGTGTTGGTCTGGTGAGACAATTCCGCAGCCGCCAGAATGTTGCCTTCGGCCACCAGCTTGAGCCAGTTGGGAATGAAGTTGTGCACCGGGCACTTCCATTCGCAATACGGGTTGCCGCACCCCAGACAACGGTGCGCCTGATCGGCGGACTGCTGGGGTTTGAACGGTTCGTAGATTTCCACGAACTCTTTCTTGCGTTGACGCAGCAGTTTCTTCTTCGGATCTTTACGCCCGACATCGATGAACTGGAAGTCGTTACTGAGACGTTCAGCCATTCTCTGGAGCCTCTTTGCGGCAGCTTCAAGCGACACGCTTCAAGCTGCAAGAAATCAATTCAGTTCAATTCACAGGGTGGCAAACTGGCGGCTTGAAGCTAGCCGCCAGCTGCTTTTACTGCGGATTCGCCCGGGTACTGGACAGCAGCGATTTCAGGTTGGCCGCCTTCGGCTTGACCAGCCAGAAACGACGCAAGTAGTCGTCCAGGTTTTCCGCGAGGTTGCGACCCATTCACTGTCGGTTTCCGCCACGTACTCGTTGAGGACGCTTTGCAGGTGAGTGCGGTAGGCCTCCATCGATTCGCCGCTGATGCGCTGGATCTCGACCAATTCATGGTTGACGAGGTCAACGAAGGTGTTGTCCTGGTCAAGCACATAGGCGAAGCCGCCGGTCATCCCGGAACCGAAGTTGTAACCGGTCTTGCCAAGCACGCAGACGAAACCGCCGGTCATGTATTCGCAGCAATGATCGCCAGTGCCTTCCACAACCGCATGGGCACCCGAGTTACGTACTGCAAAACGCTCGCCTGCGGTGCCCGCTGCGAACAGCTTGCCGCCGGTTGCACCGTACAGGCAGGTGTTACCGATGATCGCGCTTTCGTTGGTCTTGAACGGGCTGCCTTTGGGCGGCACGATCACCAGCTTGCCAGCGGTCATGCCCTTGCCGACGTAGTCGTTGGCGTCGCCTTCCAGATACATGTTCAGACCGCCGGCATTCCACACCCCGAAGCTCTGACCGGCAGTGCCTTTGAAGCGGAACGTGACAGGTGCCTTGTTCATGCCCTGATTGCCATGCAGCCTGGCGATTTCGCCGGAGATCCGTGCGCCGATGGAGCGGTCGCAGTTGCAGATGTCCAACTCATACTCGCCGCCGCTGAGGGATTCGATAGCCGGTTTGGCCAGCTCCACCATCTTCTCGGCCAGCAGGCCCTTGTCGAATGGCGGGTTGCGGTCTACCAGACTGAACTGCGGTTTGTCGGCCGGAATATGGTCACTGCCCAGTAGTGGGGTCAGGTCCAGATGCCGTTGCTTCTCGGTTTCGCCCGGCAGGATGTCCAGCAGATCAGTACGCCCGATCAGTTCTTCCAGCGAACGAACACCCAGTTTTGCCAGCCACTCACGGGTTTCTTCCGCCACGTAGGTGAAGAAGTTGATCACCATGTCGACGGTGCCGATGTAGTGGTCCTTGCGCAGCTTTTCGTTCTGCGTCGCCACGCCGGTGGCGCAGTTGTTCAGGTGGCAGATACGCAGGTATTTGCAGCCCAGCGCGATCATCGGCGCGGTACCGAAGCCGAAGCTTTCAGCGCCGAGAATCGCAGCCTTGATGACGTCCAGACCGGTTTTCAGACCACCGTCGGTCTGCACCCGGACCTTGCCGCGCAGGTCGTTGCCGCGCAGGGTCTGGTGAGTTTCAGCCAGACCCAGTTCCCACGGCGCGCCAGCGTACTTGATCGAGGTCAGCGGCGATGCGCCGGTGCCGCCGTCGTAGCCGGAAATGGTGATCAGGTCGGCATAGGCCTTGGCCACACCCGCGGCGATGGTGCCTACACCCGCCTCTGCCACCAGCTTGACCGAGACCAGCGCCGCCGGGTTGACCTGTTTCAGGTCAAAAATCAGCTGCGACAAATCTTCGATGGAATAGATGTCGTGATGCGGCGGCGGCGAAATCAGCGTCACGCCCGGTACGGCATAGCGCAGCTTGGCGATCAGACCGTTGACCTTGCCGCCTGGCAGTTGCCCGCCTTCACCCGGTTTGGCACCCTGCGCGACCTTGATCTGCAGCACATCGGCGTTAACCAGGTACTCCGGCGTTACGCCAAAGCGACCCGTGGCGATCTGCTTGATCTTCGAGCTGCGGATGGTGCCGTAGCGCGCGGGGTCTTCACCGCCTTCACCGGAGTTGGAGCGCGCGCCCAGGCGGTTCATTGCCTCGGCCAGCGCTTCGTGCGCCTCAGGTGACAAAGCACCCAGCGAGATACCGGCCGAATCGAAGCGCTTGAGGATTTCACTCAATGGCTCGATTTCGTCGATGTTCAGCGGCTGATCAAGGGTCTTGACCTGCAGCAGGTCACGAATCATCGACACCGGACGCTGATCAACCAGCGCGGTGTATTCCTTGAACTTGCTGTAGTCGCCCTGCTGCACAGCGGCCTGCAGGGTGCTGACCACGTCCGGGTTGTAGGCGTGGTATTCGCCACCGTAGACGAATTTGAGCAAGCCGCCCTGCTGGATCGGCTTGCGCGGGCTCCAGGCTTCGGCGGCCAGCGCCTTCTGTTCGGCTTCGAGATCGACGAAGCGTGCGCCTTTCAGACGGCTCGGTACGCCGCGGAAACTGGTGTTGCAGACTTCTTCGGACAGGCCGATGGCCTCGAACAGCTGCGCACCGCGATAGGACGCAACCGTCGAAATGCCCATCTTCGACAGAATCTTGAGCAGGCCCTTGGTGATGCCTTTGCGGTAGTTCTTGAAGACTTCGTACAGATCGCCAAGCACTTCGCCGGTACGGATCAGGTCACCCAGCACTTCGTAGGCCAGGAACGGATACACCGCCGAGGCACCGAAGCCGATCAGCACGGCAAAGTGGTGCGGATCACGCGCCGTCGCGGTTTCGACCAGAATGTTGCTGTCGCAACGCAGACCCTGTTCGGTCAGACGGTGATGAACGGCACCGACCGCCAGTGAAGCGTGAACCGGCAGTTTGCCCGGTGCGATGTGGCGGTCACTCAGCACAATCAGGGTATGCCCGGAACGCACGGCTTCTTCGGCCTGATCGGCGACGTTACGCACAGCGGCTTCGAGACCGAGGCTTTCGTCGTAGTTCAGGTCGATGATATAGCGTTCGAAACCCGGACGCTCCAGGCTCATCAGCGAGCGCCATTTGGCCGGAGAAATGACCGGCGAGCTGAGGATCACGCGCGAAGCGTGCTCTGGCGATTCCTGGAAAATGTTGCGCTCGGCACCGAGGCAGATCTCCAGCGACATGACGATGGCTTCACGCAGCGGGTCGATCGGCGGGTTGGTGACCTGTGCGAACTGCTGGCGGAAGTAATCGTAAGGCGAGCGCACGCGGCGCGACAGCACGGCCATTGGCGTGTCGTCACCCATCGAACCAACGGCTTCCTGACCCTGCTCGCCGAGCGGACGCAGCACCTGGTCACGCTCTTCGAACGTGACCTGATACATCTTCATGTACTGCTTGAGCTGCTCGCTGTCATAGAAAGCCGAACCGTGGTCGTTGTCTTCCATGGTGGCCTGAATGCGCAAGGCATTCTTGCGCAACCATTGCTTGTACGGATGACGCGACTTGAGGCGGTTGTCGATGGCATCGGTGTCGAGGATCTGACCGGTTTCAGTGTCCACGGCAAAGATCTGCCCCGGACCGACACGGCCCTTGGCGATGACGTCTTCCGGCTTGTAATCCCACACGCCGATTTCCGACGCCAGGGTGATGTAGCCGTTCTTGGTCGTGACCCAGCGCGCCGGGCGCAGGCCGTTGCGGTCGAGCAGGCAGACTGCATGACGACCTTCGGTCATCACGATGCCAGCCGGGCCGTCCCACGGTTCCATATGCATGGAGTTGTATTCATAGAAAGCCCGCAGATCCGGGTCCATGGTCTCGACGTTCTGCCACGCAGGCGGAATGATCATGCGCACGCCACGGAACAGGTCGATGCCGCCAGTGACCATCAGCTCCAGCATGTTGTCCATGCTCGACGAATCGGAACCCACACGGTTGACCAGCGGGCCGAGTTCATCCAGATCCATCAGGTCGTTGCTGAATTTGGTGCGGCGCGCCTGGGCCCAGTTGCGGTTGCCAGTGATGGTGTTGATCTCGCCGTTGTGGGCAAGAAAGCGGAACGGCTGGGCCAACGGCCATTTCGGCAGGGTGTTGGTCGAGAAGCGCTGGTGAAACACGCAAATGGCGGTTTGCAGACGCTCGTCGCTCAGGTCCGGGAAGAAGGCCGTGAGATCGGCCGGCATCATCAGGCCTTTATAAATGATGGTCTTGTGCGAAAAGCTGCAGATGTAGTGATCGGTATCCGCAGCGTTGGCCACCGATGAACGGCGACGGGCACTGAACAGCTTGATGGCGAATTCCTGATCGCTCAGGCCTTCACCGCCGATGTACACCTGCTCGATTTTCGGCAGACGCTCCAACGCCAGTTGTCCCAGCACGCTGGTATCGATGGGCACCTGACGCCAGCCCACAAGCTCGAGGCCCTCGGCGAGGATCTCGCGGTTCATGTTGTCGCGTGCAGCTTCGGCTTTTGCTTCGTCCTGATTGAGGAACACCATGCCCACAGCGTATTGGCGGGGCAGATCGGCACCGAAGTGCTCCTTGGCCACCGCTCGCAGAAAACCATCGGGCTTCTGAATCAACAGGCCGCAACCGTCACCGGTCTTGCCGTCGGCATTGATACCGCCACGGTGGGTCATGCAGGTCAGGGCCTGGACGGCCGTCTGCAACAGGTGATGACTGGGCTCGCCCTGCATATGAGCGATCAGGCCGAAGCCGCAGTTATCCTTGAATTCATCTGGTTGGTACAGACCTGCTTTCATAGACACTTTCTCACCAGGCTGCCTCTATTTGAGGCAAATTTCCTTTTAATTCAACCAATTACCTGACACGCCGAACGTACGCCGGCTTTGGACAGGCAAAACGGAGGTCATTGTACACAGCGACACTGAGGCTCACAAATTTAACGACGACTGGTTGATAATCAATGTCGCATTTATGAAAGTTTTAAGGCGCGCCGCTGTGCTAGTCAAAACATTTCGTCATTAATCTGACTGACGTGACGGAGACTGTAAGGCGCTTGTAACGCGGACGCCGCATGGCACGCCTCAATAAGGCGCGTCCAGGCGGGTTTAAGTCAGGTTTGCCGGGTGAGCGGCCCGGATAGGGCCGCTGCGACTTCAGCGACTGGCGCCGAGCTCTTGTTGGACGCTGGCGACAGTACGAGGCCAAGGTTTACCAGCCTGAACCTTCGCTGGCAATACCTTGATGGCTGCCAGGGCGGCCGCACGGTCAGGAAAGTTGCCATACGTGATCACGTACAGCGGCTTGCCCTGCAGGGTTTTCTTGAAATAACGGTACTCGCCGCCTTGCTCTGCGATGTAGGCCTGCGCAGTCGCTTCGGAGCTGGTGCCCAGGATCTGCACGACGTAATGGCTTGGCGCCTGACTGGCGTACCAGCTGCCACCGGCAGCCGGTTTGGCGGCCGCCGCTGCTGGTTTTTCAGCAGGTTTGGCAGCCGGGCCGGAGCTGGCTTGGCTGTCGCGACCTGAGCCGGCGCCGGGGCTGGTCTGGCGGCCGGAGCGGGTGCAGGGGTTGGCGCCTGAATCGACGAACGAGGCGTCTGAGCTGCGGCCTGGCCTGCTGGAACGCCGGCTGGCGGCGCAGTGGTGGTCACGGTCGGCGGCTGGGCAGGCGAACCGCTCGGCACAGCGTCTTCGTCGCTATCGCTGGAACCGGCGGCTTCAGCCAGCGGACCGCGCATCACCGGCTGCGAGTTGCCATTCATCGGCAACGGCATAGGCTGGGAATTGCCCGCGAACTCGATGGCCGGGCCACCGTTGTTCGATTGCTGGGCAGTCGGCTTGCCTTCACCCAGCGGCAATTGCGCCTGAGCGGAAGCAGGAGCATTGGCGGTCGTGGCAGTCTTGTCGCCGCGACCCGGGATCAGCACTGCTGCTGCCACGGCCACTATGACGACGGCACCCAAGGCCAATACGTGTTTTTTCGGCATGTTGAACCCCACACTTGGACGCTTGACCGCGGAACGACTCGCGATCATCGCCTCGATCATTGAATCGCGGGCCACCTGGTTGATCGCCCCAGGCCAGCCATCGGACTGTTCATGAATATCGGTGATCTGGTCGGCAGTAAACAACGCGATTCCCTGCCCTGCACCCTCCAGACGCTGAGCCAGATACTCTCGGGTTTCCTCTTCCGTATAGGGTTGCAGCTCGATGACGTGAAAGCGTTCACCTTCGGTAGCGCCCTGCAATTCGGCACACAGCTGGTCGAGACGATCGAGCAGCGATGGCTCGCCAAACAGGAACACATGCGGACGCCCTTCAGGGGTGCCCGCAGCAAGACCCAGCAACGCTTCGAGCGCCGAATCGCCCAGTTGTTCCGCATCGTCGACCAGTACGTACACTTCCTGGCCCGTGAGCCCGAGCTGCACGACCTGCGACAGGATCGACTGCATCTCGGCCTGGGCGACACTGAGCGCCTGGGCAACCTGTTGCAGTACGCCTGCGGCATCGCTGGCGCCGCGCGCGGAAATCACTACGCTCTGCACCGATTGCTTGTTGGTGCTGGCGACCAGCGCCTGGCGCAGCAAGGTCTTGCCGCTGCCCTGCGGCCCGGTAACGGCCAGCAGCAACTGGCTGTAACGCGCCAGATGGTGCAACTGCCCCAATACCGGCTTGCGCTGGGCAGGGAAGAATTTGAAGCCAGGTACCCGCGCCGCAAAGGGGTCATGACTCAACTGATAATGGCCGAGGAAGGCCTCGTCGGCATGCAAACTAGTCATGGGGTTTCCGTTAACCTCTAAGCTGATCCACCAGGGCGCGATAGTCCGCAACCAGAGTGGCCTGTAATACTTCTTTTGGATAATCGTCCGTGATAACCGCTTCGCCTATCTGGCGCAACAGCACCAGACGCATGCGACCGTCGATGACCTTCTTGTCGATCGCCATGTGTTCGAGGAAGTTGTCTTCCGTCATGTCCTGCGGAGGTACGACGGGCAACCCGGCGCGCTGAAACAGCCGAATGCCGCGATCCCGTTCCTGCGTGCTGATCCAGCCCAGGCGCGAGGACATTTCCAGCGCCATGACCGTACCGGCCGCCACCGCCTCGCCATGCAGCCAGACACCATAGCCCATATGCGTCTCGATGGCGTGGCCGAATGTGTGACCCAGGTTCAATGTGGCACGAATACCGGATTCACGCTCATCGGCACCGACTACCAAAGCCTTGGCCGCGCAAGAGCGCTCGATGGCGACCGTCAAGGCGGCCTGATCAAGACTGCGCAGGGCGTCGACGTGCTCTTCGAGCCAGGTCAGGAACGGCTCGTCGCAGATCAGGCCGTACTTGATGACTTCTGCCAGCCCCGCGGACAGTTCACGCTCGGGCAGGGTGTTGAGCGAGGTGGTATCGATCAGCACGACGCTCGGCTGATAGAAGGCACCGACCATATTCTTGCCCAGTGGATGATTGATGCCGGTCTTGCCGCCCACCGACGAGTCCACCTGAGACAACAGCGTGGTAGGGATCTGAATGAAGTTCACGCCACGCTGATAACACGCGGCAGCAAAACCTGCCATGTCGCCGATCACCCCGCCGCCCAGGGCGATGACCGTGGTGCGCCGGTCATGACGAGCAGTGAGCAGGCCATCGAAAATGGTTTGCAGGGTTTCCCAGTTCTTGAACGCCTCGCCATCCGGCAAGACAATCGGCAAAACGTTGTAACCGGCCAGGGTCCGGGTCAGACGCTCCAGATACAGCGGCGCCACTGTCGTGTTGGAAACGATAGCCACCTGGCGCCCGACGATGTGCGGGGTCAGGAGTTCAGGCTGATCCAGCAGGCCTTCGCCTATATGGATCGGGTAGCTACGCTCATCCAGCTCGACCTTAAGTGTCTGCATGTGTCCCCACATTGATTACCGGTTGCACTGTAGTGCGCTTCAGCAGGTCATGGCGCCAAGCCATGCACCGTCGCTGTTTTTATGGTCGACGAGGATAGCGCATTTTCGTCTGCGCTTTAACGGGGAGGAAGCTCTGCCAGACGTGCAAGTATCTCGAGAACGACCATTCGGGGTGGCCGCTCATCGGTTTCGATCACCAGATCGGCTATTTCGCGGTACAGCGGATCGCGAATGGCCAGCAGTTCGCTCAATACCCGCGCCGGATCGGCGGTCCGCAGCAAAGGACGATTGCGGTCACGCGCGGTGCGCCCAACCTGCTGTTCGATAGAGGCATGCAGGTACACCACACGCCCACCGGCTCTTAGCGCCTGACGGTTTTCGCTGCGCATCACAGCGCCGCCACCGGTAGCCAGAACCACGCCATCGGCCTCGCACAGCTCGGCAATCATGGCTTGCTCGCGATCACGAAAACCCGGCTCGCCTTCCTTGTCGAAGATCCAGGGGATGTTGGCGCCTGTACGCAGCTCGATTTCCTTGTCGGAATCCTTGAACGGCAGTCGCAGCTCTTTGGCAAGCAAGCGGCCGATGGTGCTCTTGCCAGCACCCATCGGCCCCACAAGTATTAAATTTCGCACAAAATCAACGACTCACAGAAATCGCCTGGTTGTTCATGATACGCGGAGTCAAAAATACCAACAGCTCGGATTTGGACTCGGATACCACATCGCGCCTGAAAAGCCGGCCAAGATACGGTACATCGCCAAGAAATGGCACTTTATCCACACTTTTACTTTGCGTATTCGAGAACACACCACCAATCACGATGGTTTCACCGTCGGAAATCAGCACTTTGGCGTTGACTTCGTTTTTCTTTATCGGCGGCACACCCAGCACCGCATTCACGTAGTCGGGCTCATCCTTGGTGACCTTGACCTCCATGATGATGCGGTTGTCGGGCGTGATCTGCGGGGTGACTTCAAGCGACAGGGACGCTTCCTTGAAGCTGACCGTGGTGGCGCCGCTGGAGCTGGATTCCTGATACGGAACCTCGGTGCCCTTGAGGATCTTGGCGGTCTCCTTGTCGGACGTGACCACCTTGGGCTGGGAGACGATTTCACCGTTGCCGGTCTTTTCCATCGCAGTCAGCTCAAGGTCAAGCATCGTATTGTTGGTCAGGAAGCCAAGGCCGATTCCAGAGGTGGCGTTGGCAGCCCCCATATCGACAAACGTTGAGTTGTTGCGGCCCGTCGACCAGTTGCTGTCACCGCTGGTATTGCTCGCGCCACCCCAGCGCACCCCCAGCTCTTTGTCGTAATCGACGTTGGCCTCAACGATGCGCGCTTCGATCATCACCTGACGTACTGGAATATCCAGCTGCGAAACGATGCGCCGCAGCTCGTCGAGACGGTCCTGGGTCTGGTAGGCAATGATGTTGTTGGTCCGGTCATCGACCGTGATGGAGCCACGCTCGTCAGTCTTGGACTCGGCACTGGTCACCGACTGGAACAGCTTGGCGATGTCAGCAGCCTTGGCGTAGTTGACCTGCAACAGCTCGCGACGCAACGGCGCCAGCTCGGCAATCTGCTTGAGCGATTCCAGTTCCTGACGTTCGCGGGCGGCAATTTCATCGGCCGGAGCGACCAGCAGGACGCTGCCTATCTTGCGCTTGTCCAGCCCCTTGGTTTTCAGCACCAGATCCAGCGCCTGATCCCAGGGCACATTTTGCAGGCGCAAGGTGATGCCGCCCTGAACCGTGTCACTGGCGACCAGGTTGAGGTTGGTGAAGTCGGCGATCAGTTGCAGCACAGAGCGGACATCAATGTCCTGGAAATTCAGCGAAAGCTTTTCGCCGGTGTACACCGGTTTGTCGGCAGCACGCCGGTCCATGTCTTCGTGGGTCAGCGGACGCACACTGATGGTCAGCTTGTTTTCGGTCTGAAACGCCGAATAGTCGAATGCGCCCGAAGGCTCGATCAGAATGCTCGCTTTGTCGCCTGCGGCCGAAGCACTGACGAACTGCACCGGCGTTGCGAAGTCCTTGACGTCGAGCCGGACGCGCAACGGCTCGGGCAGCATTGTCTTGGCGAAGTCCACGCGAATTTTGCCGCCCTGCTCCTGAATGTCAGGCGCAATGTTGGCGTTGCTCAGGTCGATGACCACGTTGCCTTCGCCCAACTCGCCGCGCTGAAAGTCGATATTCCTGATGGCCTTGGCACCGGCAGGTACAAAGGGTCTGGCGGAAGCAGGCGTGGGCGGTGGCACTGCCACTCGGGATGCGCCCAGCGCGGTGCTTGGCTGGGAAGCCTGCGCCGCAGTTGCGCCCTGACCAATGACCACGAACAGATTGTTACCGTCGACCCGCGAGCTATAAGGCGACAGCGTCGTCAGGTTGATGATCACCCGCGTACGATCCTGAGCCTGCACCACGACAACGCTGCGCGCGTTGCCAGTGCCCAGTTCACGACTCTTGGTCGCCAGTTGGCTGGTGACACCCGGCAGGTCCAGCGCGATACGCGCAGGTTGCGCAGTGGTGTAGCCACGCGGGACTGGCACCGGTGCGTCGAACGACAGCTTGAGTTCGATACGGTCACCCGGCAACGCGGCGACATCCAGGGTTTTGAGGGTGGCAGCCTGGACAACCGGAGACAGCATCGCGATGCATAACGACGCGCCGATAATCGAGAGAATCCGGGTCATGATCAATTTCCGTTGAGCGCTACTGTGCATACTTGGCCTTGCCCACTTCATGAGCGTTCCTTGAGCTGGATGGTGCGCGGCCTTTCCAGCCAGGCCCCCTCACCGTCAGGAACAATTTCGATGACATCGACCTGCGCATCGCCGACCGACACAACCCGTCCGTTATTGCGGCCCAGGTAATCTCCCACCTTGACGCGATGAACGCCCCCTGCCCCGCGCAACAGGGCGAACGTACCCGAACCATTGCCAATCGTGCCGACCATTTCGAACGACTCGATGTTGAACCCTTCAAGGAACTGCCTGACCCGGTTTTCATCCGGAGCCACCAGCCGCGTGCCCTTCTGCCGATTCAGCAGGTCAATCTTGACCGGCGGCTGAAACGGGCTTCGCAGGGCCGCGGCATTATAGGTAAATGCTTCATACGGCCGAAATTTCGGCAGGGGCTCGATCGTGCCACTCGGACGGGCCTTGGCCTGATCCATGAACGCAGTCAGGTCGGCGAAATCATTGTCGTTGCCACAACCTGCCAGCCCGGCCAGAACCATACTGACGCACAACAATCGCGCCGCCCTCATTTCTTCAGCCCTTCATCGTTGTAGCGGTAGGTCTTGGCCAGAATGCTCATGCGCAACTTGGTCGGGACCTTGGGATCGACCGGCTTGATCTCGAAATCATGCAACGTGACGATGCGCGGCAGGCTGGCGACACCACTGACAAAAGTCGCTAGATCGTGATAGCCGCCGACCACCGTGATCTGTATCGGCAGCTCGATATAGAACTGCTGGACCGCCTCGGGCAACAGCTTGATCTCTTCGAACTCAAGGCCGCTTCCAAGGCCAGTGCGGGTAATGTCCTCAAGCAGCCCAGGCACTTCGGTGTCGCTGGGCAGTTGCCGCAGCAGCGCACCAAAGGTGTTTTCCATCTCTTCCATCTGCTTCTTGTAAGGCTCCAGGTTGGCGGCCTGGAATGCCTTGTTGGAATACTGCTCCCTGAGGGTCATTTCGCCGGCCTGCGCACTGTCGAGCTGGGTCTCCAGATCCTGAATGAAGAAAAAGTAGCCCAGCGCAAAGATCAGTATCGCCACCAGCAGCCCGGCAATCGCCTTGACCGCCGCTGGCCAGGAGCCGAGGTTGTTCAGATCCAGCTCGCTCACATCGATCTTGCGAAGCCCGTCCATCCATTCGGACATGTTCATGGCTTGGCTCCTTCGGCAGCGACAACCGGAGGCTGGGTCTGACGCACGGTCAACTGAAACACGTTGGCCTGATCCACAGCACCGGCAGTGGTGGCCTTGACCTCGGTCAGGCTTGGCGCTTCCAGCCAGTCCGAGGCTTCAAGGTTGCGCATCAGGTCCGAAACCCGGTTGTTGGATTCAGCAGCACCGTTGATGGCAATCAGCTTGTTGGTCATTTTGACCTGCGAGTAATAAACGCCATCCGGCAGGGTGCGCGCCAATTGATCGAACACCCGTCCCGTGACCGGACGGTTGCCTTGCAGGTCCTGGATGATTTTCATGCGCTCCAGTAATTGCTTGCGGCGCGCCTTGAGGTCGCTGATCTCTTTGATGCGGATATCCAGCTGGGCGATCTGCGTCTGCAGAAACGCATTACGCGCCATCTGATGCTCAATGGCGTTGCTGACGTAGCGATCGATCAGAAACAGGATGCTGACCGACACCACCAGCACGCCGACCAATGCCGTCAGAAAACGTTTTTTACGTTCTTCGCGAAGCTCTTCACGCCACGGTAATAAGTTGATCCGTGCCATCAGTCGAAGCTCCTCAACGCCAGACCGCACGCGATCATCAGGGCCGGTGCATCACTGGCCAGTGCTCCTGCATTGACCTTGGCGCTCAAGGCCATGTCGGCAAACGGGTTGGCGACCATGGTCGGCGTGCCGATGCGTCGCTGGATCAGATGCTCCAGTCCGGAAATAGAAGCCGTACCGCCTGCCAGCATGATGTGATCCACCGAGTTGTATTGCCCGGCCGCAAAAAAGAACTGCAACGAGCGTGAGACCTGTTGCACCAGCGCATCCTTGAAAGGCTCGAGCACTTCGCTGACATAATCGTCAGGCAGCCCGCCCTGTTTCTTGGCGAGCCCGGCCTCTTCCATGGACAAGCCATAGCGACGCTGGATCTCGTCAGTCAGTTGGCGACCGCCGAACAGTTGCTCGCGGGTATAGATGATCCGGCCATGGTGCAGCACGCTCAGGGTAGTCATGGTGGCGCCGATATCGACCACCGCAACGGTCAGTTCGTCGTGACCGTTACCCAGTTGCGCAGCCAGCAGGCCAAATGAGCGCTCCAGTGCATAGGCCTCAACGTCCACGACGCGCGCCGTCAGCCCGGCCAGCGCCAGTGCAGCTTCGCGTACTTCGACGTTTTCCTTGCGGCAAGCCGCCAGCAGGACCTCGACACGCTCGGGGTTGCGAACCGAGTAGCCCTGCACTTCAAAATCGATGGCGACTTCTTCAAGTGGATAGGGAATGTACTGATCAGCTTCGAGCTTGAGCTGGTTTTCCATATCGTCGTCGGAAAGACCGGCGTCCATCTCGATGGTTTTGGTGATCACCGCAGAACCGGCCACTGCCACCGCCACAATCTTGACGCTGGTCTTGGCCTTTACCAGCACGCGAGACAACGCCTGGCCAACCCCTTCGAGTTCGGCAATATTCTTTTCGACGACAGCGTTGGCCGGTAACGGCTCGACTGCGTAGGACTCGACCTTGTAACGGGTGCCGGAACGACTCAATTCAAGGAGTTTTACCGAGGTGGAGCTAATATCGATCCCTAGAAGGGTATTGGCCTTCTTGTTGAAGAGTCCGAACACAACGTGATTCCTATGAGTTACCGCCACTTACGGAGTTATTTCGGGTCAACGCCACTGCCAACATTCCTGACAGTAGCGCAAATCACGCTTGGGGACGAAAAATGCTTATAATGCACAGCGTTTTTTTCGTTTAACAAAGCTTCAAGGCATGTTCATTTGTAAATGCCTGCGCTTAACCCATTATTTTTCCTGGAAATCCAAAAGCCTTGATACGCCTGCTGAAGTTTTTGTGGTGGTCCCTCGTCGCGGTCTTCTGCTCGCTGTTACTCGGCCTGAGCGGCGCGTTTCTCTACTTGAGTCCGACCCTGCCATCCGTTGAGGCGCTGCGAAGCATCCAACTGCAAATTCCCCTGCGCGTGTTCAGCAGCGACGGCAAGCTGATTGCCGAATTTGGCGAAATGCGCCGCACGCCGATTCGCTTTGCCGAAATCCCGCCCAACTTCATCAATGCACTGCTATCAGCCGAAGATGACAATTTCGCCAATCACTACGGTGTCGATCCAGGCAGCCTGATGCGCGCCGCCTCGCAACTGGTCAAGAGCGGCCACATTCAATCGGGCGGCAGTACCATCACCATGCAGGTCGCGAAGAACTTTTTCCTGACCAGCGAAAGAAGCTTTTCACGCAAAACCACCGAGATCCTTCTTGCCTTGCAAATCGAGCGCCAACTCACCAAGGACGAGATTCTCGAGCTGTACGTAAACAAGATTTATCTGGGTAACCGGGCCTACGGTATCGAGGCAGCGGCGCAAGTCTACTATGGCAAATCGATTCGCGATGTAAGCCTTGCGCAAATGGCCATGATTGCCGGTCTGCCCAAGGCACCTTCACGCTTCAACCCGTTGGCCAACCCGACCCGCGCCAAGGAACGTCGTGACTGGATCCTCGGACGCATGTACCGCCTGGGCAAGATCGATCAGACGGCCTACCAGGCTGCACTGAACGAGCCACTCAACGCCAGCTACCACGTCCCTACGCCGGAAGTGAATGCACCGTACATCGCTGAAATGGCGCGTGCGGAAATGGTCGGCCGTTATGGCAGCGAGGCCTATACAGAGGGCTTCCGCGTCACTACCACGGTGCCGAGCGACTTGCAGGAGCACGCCAACAAGGCTATCCAGCAGGGCCTGATCGACTACGACCAGCGTCATGGCTATCGCGGGCCGGAAAGCCGTTTTGCTGGCATGACCCGCGCCAACTGGGTACAGGAACTCACCAAGCAGCGTACGATCAACGGCCTTGAGCCTGCCATCGTGATCCAGGTCGACAAGACCGGGTTGCGCGTGTTGACCCGTAACGGCGAGAAGGAAGAAAACGTCGACTGGGCCACCATGAAATGGGCGCGTCCTTACCTGAATACCAACAGCCTGGGCGCCAATCCCAAGCAGCCGGGCGACGTTGCAAAGGTCGGTGATCTGGTTCGCTTGCTGCGTCAGGACGATGGCTCGCTGAAATTCAGTCAAATTCCCGTCGCGCAAAGCGCACTGGTTTCGCTTGACCCGCAGAATGGCGCCATTCGGGCACTGGTGGGCGGATTCGCGTTCGAGCAGAGCAACTACAACCGGGCCATGCAGGCCAAGCGTCAGCCGGGTTCAAGCTTCAAGCCGTTCATCTACAGTGCCGCACTCGACAACGGCTACACCGCTTCAAGCCTGGTGAACGACGCCCCTATCGTGTTCGTCGACGAATATCTGGACAAGGTATGGCGTCCGAAAAACGACACCAACACGTTCCTCGGCCCGATCCGCCTGCGAGAAGCGCTGTACAAGTCGCGTAACCTGGTGTCCATCCGTCTGCTTCAGGCACTGGGCATCGACAGCACCATCGATTACATCACCCGCTTCGGCTTCTCGAAACAGGACCTGCCGCGCAACCTGTCGCTGGCCCTGGGTACGGCAACACTGACCCCGATGGAAATCGCGACCGGTTGGGCGACCTTTGCCAACGGCGGCTATAAGGTCAGTCCTTATCTGATCCAGACCATCGAGAACCGTGACGGCCAGACGCTGTTCGTCGCCAACCCGCCAAGCGTTCCGGCCAACGACGTCAAAACTGCGCCGAATACGTCGACCTTTGCCGTACACGACACCCCGAGCGTGGCCACCACTGCACCGGGCACGCCCGCTGAACCGCAAGCGCCTGCCTTTGCAGAGCGCATCGTGGATGGCCGCACGACGTACATTCTGAACAGCATGCTGCAGGACGTGATCAAGCGCGGCACGGGGCGTCGCGCGCTGTCCATGAATCGCCCGGACATTGCAGGCAAGACCGGTACGACCAACGACTCCAAGGATGCGTGGTTCTCCGGCTACAACGCGGACTACGTCACAACGGTATGGAGCGGTTTCGACCAACCCGAGAGCCTTGGGCGTCATGAGTTTGGCGGTACGGTTTCGTTGCCGATCTGGATGGACTACATGAGCGCTGCGCTCAAGGACAAGCCGCCGCACCAGCAGGCAGAACCGGATGGCATCCTCAGCCTGCGGGTTGACCCATTGAGCGGTCGCGCGGCAACGCCGAGCACGCCGAATGCGTTCTTTGAGCTATTCAAGAGCGAAGACACGCCACCTAGCGTCAACGAACTGGGCGGCAGCAGCGCCCCTGGCAGCCCACTGCCAGCAGACGAGTCTGCGCCTATCGATCTGTTCTGATACACAGATGCGTGACGCCGGGCGACGCTTCGCTTGCTCGCGAAGAGGCCAGTGGTGACTGAACCTATCGTGCCGACGCTCCGCATCGGTACGTAGTTCTGGACGCTCTGCGTCAGGTCTTGATTGACGGAGCCAGAGCGAGAGGTGTGCGGCGACCAGCCAAACCCCGGACATAAAAAAACCCCTGCATCGCTGCAGGGGTTTTTTATTGCTGCGTGATCAGCCGTTGAACACGTCGTCCACGCTGGTCAGCGGGTAATGCTTCGGATACGGCAGGGTGGCAACGCCACTTTCAATGGCAGCCTTGGCGACCGCGTCGGCGATCAGGCCCAGCAGGCGGGTGTCCATTGGCTTCGGGATGATGTACTCACGACCGAATTCCAGTTTGATGCCGCCGTAGGCGTCGCAGACTTCCTGAGGCACCGGCAGCTTGGCCAGTTCACGCAGGGCGTTTGCCGCAGCGATTTTCATTTCTTCGTTGATGCGCTTGGCGCGAACGTCCAGAGCTCCACGGAAGATGAACGGGAAGCCCAGCACATTGTTGACCTGGTTCGGGTAGTCCGAACGACCAGTCGCCATGATCACGTCGCTGCGGGTAGCGTGAGCCAGTTCCGGGGAAATTTCCGGATCAGGGTTCGAGCAGGCAAACACGATCGGGTCCTTGGCCATCAGCTTGAGGTTTTCGGCGCTCAGCAGCTTCGGACCGGAAAGGCCAACGAACACATCGGCACCGTCCAGCGCGTCGGTCAGCGAGCGCTTTTCGGTCGCGTGCGCAAAAACTGCCTTGTACTGGTTCAGATCGGTACGGCCGGAGTGGATCACACCGGTACGGTCGACCATAAAGATATTTTCGATCTTCGCGCCCATGCTCACCAGCAGCTTCATGCACGAGATGGCAGCAGCGCCAGCGCCCAGGCAGACGATCTTCGCGGTATCGAGGGTTTTGCCGACGATTTCCAGCGCGTTTATCATACCGGCTGCGGTCACGATAGCGGTGCCGTGCTGGTCATCGTGGAAAACCGGGATGTCGCACTGTTCGATCAGCGCTTTCTCGATTTCAAAGCACTCAGGTGCCTTGATGTCTTCCAGGTTGATGCCACCGAAGGTGATGGAGATACGCTTGACGGTGTCGATGAAGGCCTGCGGGCTCTCGGAGTCGACTTCGATATCGAAAACGTCGATACCGGCGAAACGCTTGAACAGAACCCCTTTACCTTCCATGACTGGCTTGGAAGCCAATGGACCCAGATCGCCGAGGCCGAGAATCGCGGTGCCATCGGAAATAACTGCTACCAGATTGCCTTTGCCGGTGTACTTGTAAGCCAGCTCAGGGTCACGGGCGATTTCACGCACGGGTTCAGCAACGCCAGGGCTGTAGGCCAGAGCCAGGTCACGAGCGGTTGCGGTCGGCTTGGTGAGTTCGACGCTCAGCTTCCCCGGACGAGGATTGGCATGATATTCGAGCGCGGCAGTTTTCAGATCTGACATGTATTGGATTCCGCTTTTTTTACTGTGGGACAGACGGACCGCCGAGGATACGCAAGATGCCTGGTCCTAACAAGACTGACCAGTCACTGCTGTCAAGAGGCGCGGGGTTAGACTTTACGCTTATATAGCGGACAGGCCCAGCATCGCAGGGTGCGTCAACGGCAGCAGCCAGCGTGGCTGCCCGGGCTTCAGGCCACCGCGCCGGGAGCGATCCACCACCCAGCCGCGCGCTTCGATTTTCCGGCCCTTGAGGCGTTCGAGCATCGCCATGTCAAAGCCGGACATCTTGTCAGGCGCAATGCGTAGCACAAGAGAGCCCTTCAACTCGATCCAGACGCCGCCGCGGTTGCGCTGCACGCTCTTGACCTGACCAGACACCAAGGCAAAGCCGCTTTTATCGAGGGTGTCTGACGCTTGCACAGGTGAGCTGCGCCATAGACCCAGCCTGGCCTGACGCGCCTGGAGTTCTGCACTTTGCTGACAATCGACCAGCGCGACGTTGGGCGCGACCGCTACCAGATAGCCCAGACCTTCGCTGAGCAATTGCGCTTCGAGGTTGGCACCGTCACGCCCGTAGAGGTTGGCCAGCGTGCGGCCGTAATGGTCCTTGCCCTGCTGACCCACGCGCAGACTGACCTGACCGCCGCTGGCGTCCACCAGTGCTTGCAGCCTGCGCTTGGCAGCTTCAGCGAAAGGCTCGGCAGACTGGCCCTTTTTGCCGGTTTCAGGTGTGTTCAGCCCGATCATCCGCACACTACGGCCATCGGACAAACGCAGCGTGTCGCCGTCGACAACCCGCTGTACCTGCACAACAGGCAAGGAGGCTGGCGCGGGGCAGAATGCCTGTGCGCCGGACAGCCAAATTGCGGACATAAAAAAGACGCCCACAAGGGGCGTCTTTTCAAGCAGCCTGGAAATGCCCAAGGGGCAGCCAGCTCAGCTTCAGTCTTGCTTCGCTTTGGTTGCGCCGAACGCACCGAAACGGGATTTGAACTTGTCGACACGGCCGCCAACGTCAAGCATCTTCTGCTTGCCGGTGTAGAACGGGTGGCACTCGTTGCACACGTCCAGGCTCAAAGGGCCGGTCAGAGTGGAACGGGTTTTGATGACATTGCCGCAGCTGCAGGTCGCGTCAATGGCTTCGTAAACTGGATGGATATCAGCTTTCATCGGTACTTCCTCGGTCTAACGCGCCGCCACCCAACACAATTGTTGAATACCGCACGGAAATAGGCTGCGGATAGTACCAGACAATTGCACCGATGCAAGCGAACCTTCACACCGGCCGTCTGCTAAGATCGCGCCTTCGCCACTCTTCATCACAGGGAAATACCGCGTGCCCGACGCCATCCTGCGCCTTGCCCTGCCCTCGCCGCTTCGCCGCCTGTTCGACTACCGCGCCCCTGCCGGTGTGTTGCGCAGCGCCTTGCAGCCCGGCATGCGCCTGCGGGTGCCATTCGGGCGCCGGGAGATGGTCGGCATTCTGGTGGAGGTGGTCGATCACAGCGAAGTGCCTGCCGAAAAGCTCAAACCCGCCATCGCCCTGCTCGACAGCGAAGCGCCGCTGCCGCCCGCGCTGTTCAAGCTGTGCCTGTGGACGTCGCAGTATTATCAGCACAGCCTGGGTGACACGCTGAGCTGGGCCTTGCCGGTGCTGCTGCGTCAGGGCGAACTGGCCGAGAGCCGCCAGGAACGCTTCTGGCACGTGACCGAGAATGCCAGCGTCGACGACCCGCGTATCGCCCGCGCCCCCAAACAGCGTGAAGCCCTGACCACCCTCGCCCAGCATCCACACGGCGTGGCGCATCAGTTGCTCAGTAAGCTGATGCTTAATAAAGACAGCCTCAACCTGCTGCTGGCCAAAGAGCTGGTGTATGTGGAGGTTCGCAGCCATGCCCCCAGTGCTCGCCATGAGCATTGGCTGGCGCAACCGGAACTGCCACTCAATACCGAGCAACGGGCCGCCTACGAGGCAATTCGTGCCGGGTTCGACAGTTTTCACGCGTTTTTGCTGGCCGGCGTAACAGGCAGCGGCAAGACCGAGGTCTACTTGCAACTGATCCGCGAAACGCTGGAGGCCGGCAAACAGGCGCTGGTGCTGATTCCGGAAATCAACCTCGGGCCGCAAACCCTGGCGCGCTTCGAACAACGCTTCAATGCCCGCATTGCCTTGGTGCATTCCGCAGTAAACGACCGTGAACGACTGGACGCCTGGCTGGCCGCCCGAGATGGCGAGGCCGACATTATTATCGGTACGCGCTCGGCACTGTTCACGCCGATGAAGAACCCCGGTCTGATCATCATCGACGAAGAACACGACGGCTCCTATAAACAGCAGGAAGGTCTGCGTTACCACGCCCGCGACCTGGCATTGGTGAGGGCCCGTCAGGAAAACATCCCAATCGTGCTCGGCTCGGCCACGCCGTCTCTGGAAAGTCTGCACAACGCCTACACCGGACGCTACGGTCTGCTGCGCCTGAACCAGCGCGCAGGCGGCGCGCAACAGCCACGCTTCATGCGTCTGGATGTCAAAAGCAGACCGCTCGACAGCGGGATTTCCGGGCCGATGCAACAGGCCATCGGTCAGACGCTTGCAGCGGGCCAGCAGGTGCTGGTGTTTCTCAACCGCCGCGGCTTTGCACCGACGTTGTTGTGCCACGATTGCGGCTGGATGTCCGGCTGCCAGCGCTGCGACGCGCGCATGACGGTGCACCAGCGTTCCGGCGAACTGCGTTGCCACCACTGCGGCTATGTTGAACGCGTACCGCGCCAGTGCCCGTCGTGCGGAAAAGTGGATTTACGCCCCGTCGGCGCGGGCACCGAGCGCGCCGAAGAGCGGCTGGGAATCATGTTCCCGGACTTCCCGGTACTGCGCGTCGATCGCGACAGCACCTCGCGCAAGGACGCCATGAACCAACTGTTCGCAACCATCCAGCGCGGTCAGCCGTGCATTCTGGTCGGCACCCAGATGCTCGCCAAGGGCCATCACTTTCCAAGGGTGACGCTGGTGTCGATTCTCGACGCCGACGGCGGCCTGTTTTCCGGCGACTTCCGGGCCAGCGAGCGCATGGCACAGTTGATCGTGCAGGTCGCCGGGCGCGCAGGGCGGGCAGAAGAGCCGGGCAAAGTCATCATCCAGACCCATCTGGCCGACCATCCGCTGTTGATTCAGCTCACCGAACAGGGGTATTTCGCGTTCGCCGAGCAGGCCTTGAGCGAGCGCCGCTCGGCCGGTTTGCCGCCGTTTTCGCACCTGGCACTGCTGCGCGCCGAAGCCCACAAGCCTGGTCAGGCTGAAGCCTTCCTTGATCAGGCGTGCAGCGAGGCCGAACAGCTTCTGGCGCAGATGAGCCTGGGTGGCATAGAGCTGCTGGGCCCGGTTCCAGCGCCCATGGAGCGCCGCGCCGGGCGCTATCGCGCGCAGTTACTGGTGCAGTCCAGCGCGCGTGCGCCGCTGCACAAATTGCTCAGCACCTGGCTGCTGGCGCTGGAGCAAATGCCCAGCGGCCGACAGGTTCGATGGTCGCTGGATGTCGACCCGGTGGATCTTTATTAGGTCACGCCGTTGGCAAGCAGGCTCCGGCAACGGATAATGCGGAGTTTTTCCACCCGCGCATCCAGGCGCCACCGCGCTTGCGGTCGAAGAGAGCATCATGAAAGACACCATTCGCCAGCTGATTCAACAAGCCCTGACCCGTCTCGTCACCGAGGGCGTCTTGCCAGAAGGGCTGACGCCGGCGATTCAGGTGGAAAATGCCCGTGACAAAACGCACGGCGACTTCGCCAGCAACATTGCGATGATGCTCGCCAAGCCTGCCGGGATGAAACCGCGTGATCTGGCTGAAAAGCTGATCGCTGCGCTACCTGCCGACGATCAGGTGAGCAAGGTCGAAATTGCCGGTCCGGGCTTTCTGAACTTCTTCCAGAACACCGCCGCGCTGGCTTCGCGCCTTGACGCCGCGTTGGCCGATCCGCAATTGGCGGTTCGCAAGGCAGGCGCCACACAGCGCGTGGTAGTCGATCTGTCGGCCCCTAATCTGGCCAAGGAAATGCACGTCGGCCACCTGCGCTCGACCATCATTGGCGACGGCGTGGCAAACGTTCTGGAGTTCCTCGGCGACACGGTCATTCGCCAGAATCACGTCGGCGACTGGGGCACCCAGTTCGGCATGCTGCTGGCCTACCTGCAGGAAAAACCGGCAACCAGCGACGAGCTGTCTGACCTGGAAGATTTCTATCGCGCCGCCAAGCAGCGCTTTGACGAGTCCGAAGAGTTCGCCGAGCGCGCGCGCGGGCTGGTGGTCAAGTTGCAGGCTGGTGACGCTGAATGCCTGACGCTGTGGACGCGTTTCAAGGATATCTCGCTGTCCCACTGCCAGGAAACCTACGAGCGCCTGAACGTCAAACTGACCCCGGCCGATGTCATGGGCGAAAGCGCCTACAACGATGATCTGGCCAACGTGGTCAATGATCTGAAAGCGACCGGCCTGCTGGTCGAGAGCAACGGCGCACAGTGCGTGTTCCTCGAAGAATTCCGCACCGCCGATGACACGCCACTGCCGGTCATCGTGCAGAAGGCCGGTGGTGGTTATCTGTACGCCACCACCGACCTCGCCGCCATCCGCTATCGCAGCAAAGTGCTCAAGGCCGACCGTGTGCTGTATTTCGTCGACCAGCGTCAGGCCCTGCATTTCCAGCAAGTATTCGAAGTGGCGCGCCGTGCGGGATTTGTCCACGATGGCATGCAACTGGAACACATGGGCTTCGGCACCATGAACGGCGCAGATGGCCGCCCGTTCAAAACGCGTGACGGCGGTACGGTCAAGCTCATCGACCTGCTCAATGAGGCCGAAGAACGTGCCTATACGCTGGTCAAGGAGAAGAACCCGGACGTCGCCGAGGCCGAGTTGCGCAGCATTGCCAAGGCCGTGGGGATCAGTGCGGTGAAATACGCCGACCTGTGCAAGCACCGCGCCAGCGATTACAGTTTCAACTTCGATCAGATGCTGAGCTTCGAAGGCAATACCGCGCCTTATCTGTTGTACGCCTACACCCGTGTAGCCGGTGTGTTCCGCAAGCTGGGGACGCCTTTCGACGCCAGCAAGGGCCACATCGTCCTTGCAGCACCGCAGGAGCAGGAACTGGCTGCGCGTCTGGCGCAGTTCACTGAAACATTGAATAACGTCGCAGAAAAAGGCACACCGCACGTACTTTGTGCTTACCTGTATGACCTTGCGGGCCTGTTTTCCAGCTTTTATGAAAACTGCCCGATTCTTGGTGCGGAAAATCCCGATCAGCAACAGAGCCGTCTGCGTCTGGCTGCCCTGACCGGCCGCACCCTCAAGCAAGGCCTCGACCTGTTGGGTCTGGAAACTCTGGAGCGTATGTAAGTTGGCAGTTGCGAAGAAGAAACCGGCACCCAAGCGGGGCGCCAGCCGTTATCAGGCACCCGCGAAGAAACCGATTCCAGGGTGGTTGTGGCTGGCAATTGGTCTGAGCGTAGGCGCATTCGTGGTCTTTCTGATGAAGCTCGAACCGGGTGGCGAAGACGTCAAGCGGGTCAAGGCGGACGCCAAGGCGGCGAAAATAGCCGAGGCGAACAAGACACCACCAAGCCCGACCGCGCCGGTCAAGCCCAAGTACGACTTCTACACGCTGCTGCCGGAATCGGAAGTCATCGTGCCGAACGAAGCGGTCCCGGAAAAGACTCCGCCGCCTGTCGCGCCGACGGCCCCGGTTTCGCCCGAGCAGGCCGCCAAGATCGACACGGCGCGCGCTCAGGCAGCGCTTAGCGGTCTGACACCGCCACCGGCTCCGTCTGTTGCCACGACCAAGCCAGCGGCGGTCACGACGTTCTATCTGCAAGCGGGCTCGTTCCGCAAACAGGCCGACGCCGAGAAGGTCCGCGCACAGATCATCCTCCTGGGTCAGACATCGACCGTCGAATCCGGCACCGTGAAGGATGAAACCTGGTATCGCGTCCTGGTCGGCCCGTTCAGCAACCGCGAACAGCTGACCACTGCCCAGAAGCAACTGGCAGGCGGCGGCTTCAGCAACTTGTTGCTGCAACAACGCCAGAGCCGCTAGCGGGAGCTGGATTCACATCGATGCGCATGCCAATGCCCCGCATTGGCATGCCATTCCGGATGCTCTGCTTCCCTTGCGACGCAGAGCGTCGTGAAATGCATTCCTACGCTGGAGCGTGAGGAACGAGAACCTTATAACTATCGTACCAATGCTCCGCGTTGGTATGCCGTTCAGGACGCTCCGCGTCCGCTACGACGCAAGGCGTCGTGGTTTGTGTATTTCCCTCCCCTCTTCATCTATTTATCTCTGCGCGCCAGGTCATGTCGTAAACGCACCTTTGTGTGGCGTCCATAGGCATTTGGCGTCTTTGGTCCGGCCCTACCATCGCTCTCAGAGGGCTCTGTTCAGCCCGACCAAAAAGTCAGGCGCAGCGCCGCCGCCGGGAGATCCGCGATGTTCAGCAAGCAAGACCAGATTCAGGGTTATGACGATGCACTGATGTCGGCGATCAACGCCGAGGAGCTGCGTCAGGAAGACCATATCGAGCTGATCGCCTCGGAAAACTACACCAGCAAGCGGGTGATGCAGGCCCAGGGCAGCGGCCTGACCAACAAGTACGCCGAGGGCTATCCCGGCAAGCGTTACTATGGTGGTTGCGAGCATGTCGACAAGGTCGAGCAACTGGCCATCGAGCGCGCCAAACAGCTGTTCGGTGCCGATTACGCCAACGTCCAGCCGCACTCCGGCAGCCAGGCCAACGCTGCGGTCTATCTGGCGCTGCTGCAGGCTGGCGACACCGTGCTGGGCATGAGCCTGGCGCATGGCGGCCACCTGACTCACGGTGCCAAGGTCAGCTTTTCCGGCAAGCTTTATAACGCCGTGCAGTACGGCATCGACACCACCACGGGGCTGATCGATTACGACGAAGTCGAGCGCATCGCCGTCGAATGCCAGCCAAAAATGATCATTGCCGGTTTCTCTGCCTATTCGAAGACGCTGGATTTCCCTCGTTTCCGCGCAATCGCCGACAAAGTCGGCGCCTACCTGTTCGTCGACATGGCCCATGTCGCCGGTCTGGTCGCTGCCGGTTTGTACCCCAACCCGCTGCCCTACGCCGATGTGGTCACAACCACCACACACAAGACCCTGCGCGGCCCACGCGGCGGCCTGATTTTGGCCAGGGCCAACGAAGAACTGGAAAAGAAATTCAACTCGGCCGTCTTTCCCGGCGGCCAGGGCGGCCCGTTGATGCACGTCATAGCCGCCAAGGCCGTGTGCTTCAAGGAAGCGATGGAGCCCGGCTTCAAGGCTTATCAACAGCAGGTCATTGATAACGCGCAAGCAATGGCACAGGTCTTTATAGATCGGGGCTTCGACGTGGTCTCCGGCGGCACCGACAACCACCTGTTTCTGGTCAGCCTGATCAGTCAGGGCCTGACCGGCAAGGATGCCGACGCCGCGCTGGGCCGTGCGCACATCACCGTCAATAAGAACTCGGTACCCAACGATCCGCAGTCTCCCTTCGTGACCTCAGGCCTGCGCATCGGTACGCCGGCCGTCACCACCCGAGGTTTCAAGGTAACCCAGTGCGTCGAGCTGGCAGGCTGGATCTGCGACATTCTCGACAACCTCGGTGATGCCGACGTCGAGGCCAATGTCGCGAGTCAGGTTGCAGCCCTGTGCGCCGATTTTCCGGTTTATCGCTGAGTCAGGAGTAGCCTTACATGCAGCATTACTCAGGCTTCGGCCTTCTCAAGCATTCCCTCACCCATCACGAAAACTGGCAGCGCATGTGGCGCACGCCAACGCCGAAAAAAGTCTACGACGTAGTCATCGTCGGTGGCGGCGGACACGGTCTGGCGACGGCTTATTATCTGGCCAAAGAACACGGCATCACGAATGTGGCGGGGGTCGAGAAAGGCTGGCTGGGCGGTGGCAACACGGCTCGCAACACCACCATCGTGCGCTCCAACTACCTGTGGGACGAGTCGGCGCATCTTTATGAGCACGCAATGAAACTGTGGGAAGGCCTGTCCCAGGACCTGAACTACAACGTCATGTTCTCCCAGCGCGGTGTCTACAACCTGTGCCATACCTTGCAGGACATGCGTGACTCGGAACGCCGCGTCAGCGCCAACCGCCTCAACGGTGTAGACGGCGAATTGCTCAACGGCAAGCAGGTCGCTGAAGAAATCCCGTATCTGGATTGTTCAAAAAACACCCGCTATCCGATCATCGGCGCAACCGTTCAACGCCGTGGCGGCGTGGCCCGTCACGACGCAGTGGCCTGGGGTTTTGCGCGTGCGGCCGATGCGTTGGGCGTTGACCTGATTCAGCAAACCGAAGTGATCGGTTTTCGCAAGGAAAACGGCGTGTGCATCGGCGTCGAAACCAACAAGGGTTTCATCGGCGCCAAACGGGTTGGCGTAGTCACGGCCGGTAATTCCGGGCACATGGCCAAACTGGCAGGCTTTCGTCTGCCGATCGAATCACATCCGCTGCAAGCGCTGGTGTCCGAGCCGATCAAGCCGATTATCGACAGCGTCATCATGTCCAACGCTGTGCACGGCTACATCAGCCAGTCCGACAAGGGCGACCTGGTGATCGGTGCCGGTATCGACAGTTGGGTCGGCTACGGCCAGCGCGGCTCGTACCCGGTGATCGAACACACCGTTCAGGCCATCGTCGAGATGTTTCCGGTCCTGTCCCGCGTGCGCATGAACCGCCAATGGGGCGGCATCGTTGACACTACGCCGGACGCCTGCCCGATCATCTCCAAAACGCCGGTCCCTAACATGTTCTTCAATTGCGGCTGGGGCACGGGCGGCTTCAAAGCCACACCGGGTTCGGGCAACGTATTTGCCGCCAGCCTGGCGAAAGGCGAAATGCACCCACTGGCCAAGCCGTTCTCCATCGACCGCTTCCACAACGGCGCGCTCATTGACGAACACGGCGCTGCAGCCGTAGCCCACTAACAGGAGAAACCGACCATGCTGTATATCTTCTGTCCTCACTGTGGCGAACTGCGCTCCGAAGAGGAATTTCATCCGTCCGGCCAGGCGCACATCCCGCGCCCGCTGGACCCCGGTGCCTGCACCGATGAGCAATGGGGCGATTACATGTTCTTCCGTGACAACCCGCGTGGCCTGCATCACGAACTGTGGATTCACGCCGCCGGTTGCCGCCAGTACTTCAACATGACGCGTAACACCGTGACTTACGAGATTCTGGAAACCTATCCGATTGGTACCACGCCACAGTTCACGGATCAGGGAGACAAGGCATGAGCCAGACCCATCGCCTGCCCAACGGCGGCCGCATCAACCGCAGCAAGGTGCTGAACTTCACCTTCAACGGCCAGACTTATCAAGGCTTCGAAGGCGACTCGCTAGCGTCCGCGCTGCTAGCCAACGGCGTCGATATCATTGGCCGCAGCTTCAAGTACTCCAGGCCACGCGGCATCTTCGCGGCAGGCTCGGAAGAGCCGAATGCCGTGTTGCAGATCGGCGCCACCGAAGCCACGCAGATCCCCAACGTGCGTGCCACCCAGCAAGCGCTTTATTCAGGTCTGGTTGCGACCAGCACCAACGGTTGGCCCAGCGTGAATACCGACGTGATGGGTATCCTCGGCAAGGTCGGCGGCAAGCTGATGCCCCCCGGTTTCTACTACAAAACCTTCATGTACCCGCAATCGTTCTGGATGACTTACGAAAAGTACATCCGCAAGGCGGCGGGCCTGGGCCGCTCGCCCACCGAGAACGATCCGGACAGCTACGACGCGATGAACCAGCACTGTGACGTGCTGATCGTCGGCGCAGGCCCTGCCGGTCTGGCTGCTGCGCTGGCAGCGGGCCGCAGCGGCGCACGGGTGATTGTTGCCGACGAGCAGGAAGAGTTCGGTGGCAGCCTGCTCGACAGCCGTGAAAGCCTGGATGGCAAACCGGCCACCGAGTGGGTCTCGACGGTAGTTGCCGAGCTGAAAAGCCTGCGCAACGTGACGTTGCTGCCACGCGCAACGGTCAACGGCTATCACGATCACAATTTCCTGACCATTCATGAGCGGCTGACCGATCACCTCGGTGATCGTGCCCCTATCGGCATGGTCCGCCAACGCATGCACCGGGTGCGCGCCAAACGTGTGGTGCTGGCCGCCGGTACGCACGAGCGCCCGCTGGTCTACGGCAACAATGACGTGCCGGGTAACATGCTGGCCAGTGCGGTCTCGACGTATGTCCGTCGTTACGGGGTCGCGCCGGGCAAGAAACTGGTGCTGTCGACCAATAACGACCATGCCTACCGCGTCGCGCTGGATTGGCTCGATGCCAGTCTGCACGTCGTTGCGATTGCCGACGCGCGGCACAACCCGCGCGGCCCACTGGTTGAAGAAGCACGTGCCAAAGGCATTCGCATTCTGACCGGCAGCGCAGTTATCGAAGCCCGTGGCAGCAAACACGTGACCGCTGCGCGAGTCGCTGCCATCGACATCAAGGCGCACGCCGTTACCAGCCCTGGCGAATGGCTTGAGTGCGATCTGGTTGCCAGCTCCGGCGGCTACAGCCCGATTGTGCATCTGGCCTCGCACCTGGGTGGCAAGCCGGTCTGGCGAGAGGACATCCTCGGTTTCGTGCCAGGTGAAGCACCGCAGAAACGCATTTGCGTGGGTGGCGTGAACGGCGTCTACAGCCTTGCCGACAGCTTGGCCGATGGTTTTGAAGGCGGCGCGCGCGCGGCCAGCGAAGCGGGCTTCGGGATTGTCGAAGGCGTCATGCCCAAAGCACTCAGCCGTACCGAAGAACCGACGTTGGCGCTGTTCCAGGTGCCGCACGAAAAAGGTACCGCACGAGCTCCCAAGCAGTTCGTTGACTTCCAGAACGACGTCACCGCCGCCGCCATCGAACTGGCGACACGCGAGGGTTTCGAGTCGGTCGAGCACGTCAAACGTTACACCGCGCTGGGTTTCGGTACCGATCAGGGCAAGCTGGGCAACGTCAACGGTCTGGCCATCGCCGCCCGCTCGTTGAACGTGTCGATTCCGGAAATGGGCACCACCATGTTCCGCCCCAACTACACGCCGGTGACCTTCGGTGCGATTGCCGGACGCCACTGCAAACACATCTTCGAACCGGTGCGTTTCACCGCTCTGCACGCCTGGCACGTCAAAAACGGTGCCGAGTTTGAAGACGTCGGTCAGTGGAAACGTCCCTGGTACTTCCCGAAGAACGGTGAAGATCTTCCGGCAGCCGTTGCTCGCGAATGCAAGGCGGTGCGTGACAGCGTCGGCCTGCTGGACGCCTCGACGCTGGGCAAGATCGACATTCAGGGCCCGGACGCGCGCGAATTTCTCAACCGCATCTACACCAACGCCTGGACCAAACTGGACGTGGGCAAGGCGCGTTACGGGCTGATGTGCAAGGAAGACGGCATGGTCTTCGATGACGGCGTGACCGCCTGCCTCGCCGATAACCACTTCCTGATGACCACCACCACAGGCGGCGCTGCACGGGTTCTGCAATGGCTGGAAATCTATCAGCAGACTGAATGGCCAGACCTCAAGGTTTACTTCACCTCTGTGACCGATCACTGGGCGACCCTCACGCTGTCCGGCCCCAACAGCCGAAAGCTGCTAAGCGAAGTCACCGACATTGATCTGGGCCGTGAAGCCTTTCCGTTCATGACCTGGAAAGAAGGTCTGGTCGCCGGTGTACCGGCACGGGTGTTCCGTATCTCGTTTACCGGCGAGCTGTCCTACGAGGTCAACATTCAGGCCGACTACGCCATGGGCGTTCTGGAAAGGATCGCCGAGGCAGGCAAACAGTACAACCTGACGCCTTACGGCACCGAGACCATGCACGTGCTGCGCGCAGAGAAGGGTTTCATCATCGTCGGTCAGGACACCGATGGCTCGATGACCCCGGACGACCTGAACATGGGGTGGTGTGTCGGCCGTACCAAACCATTTTCCTGGATCGGCTGGCGCGGCATGAATCGAGAAGACTGCGTGCGGGAACAGCGCAAGCAACTGGTCGGCCTCAAACCGGTCGACCCGAACAAGTGGCTGCCGGAAGGTGCGCAGCTGGTGTTCGACACCAAGCAGACGATTCCGATGAACATGGTTGGCCACGTGACCTCCAGTTACGCGCACAACTCGCTGGGTTATTCGTTCGCCATGGGCGTGGTCAAAGGCGGCCTGAACCGTATCGGTGAGCGGGTGTTTGCGCCTCTGGCCGATGGCAGCGTGATCGAAGTCGAGATCGTGTCTTCGGTGTTCTTCGATCCGAAGGGCGAGCGGCAGAATGTTGAGTAAACATCAGCGCCAAACAGAATTCAAAGCAGGTGACTCATGAGCACAGCCAACGTTTACCAGCAGCGCCCGACCACCGACGTCAAAGCCGAGTCGCCGCTGTTCCACGCCAGTCTCGACAGCCTGATAGGCAAAGGCCGCGCCAGCCCAGGCGTGTTCCTGCGCGAGAAGAAGCTGCTCGGCCATCTCACTCTTCGTGGCAATGCCCATGATCCAGCCTTCGCCACTGGCGTACACAAAGCGCTGGGCATGGAGCTGCCAGCAGCACTGATGCTGGTCATCAATGGCGAAAGCTCTCTGCAATGGCTCGGCCCGGATGAGTGGCTGCTGATCGTGCCGAGTGGCGAAGAATTTGCGGCGGAGCAGAAATTGCGTGCTGAACTGACCGGGCTGCACATCGCCATTGTCAATGTCAGCGGAGGCCAGTCGATTCTGGAGCTGAGTGGGCCGAAGGTGCGCCAGGTGTTGATGAAATCCACCAGCTACGACGTACATCCGGACAACTTCCCGGTGGGCAAAGCGATCGGCACGGTGTTCGCCAAATCGCAACTGGTCATCCGCCGAACCGGCGAAGAGACCTGGGAGCTACTGGTCCGCCGCAGCTTCTCGGACTATTGGTGGCTGTGGTTGCAGGATGCGAGTGCCGAATACGGACTGAGCATTCAGGCGTGAAGAGCCCGAGAAACACAGTTAAACCACATCAATTCTCGCGCTCATGGTGATACACAAGTCTTGAGATAACTATCGTGCGCGGAGCTTTTGCAGGAGCGAACCGGGCGGAGCGAACCGGGCGACGCTTCGCTTGTTCGCGAAGACGGTAGTCCAGACGATGCATTTTCGGGGGAACCTGCCAACCCTTTTGCTTCTACGGCCTTCGGCCAGAATCAAAAGCAGACGTGTTTACCACAACAAGTGCCCCGCTCAGGGGCACCGTACAGGAATCATTAACCTATGAGCCGCGCGCCCGACACATGGATTTTGACCGCCGACTGCCCCAGCGTGCTGGGCACGGTAGACGCGGTGACCCGCTTTCTGTTCGAGCAGGGCTGCTACGTGACAGAGCACCACTCTTTTGATGATCGACTGTCGGGGCGTTTTTTCATTCGCGTGGAGTTTCGTCAGCCCGAGGCTTTCGACGAGCAGGCATTCAAGGCAGGATTAGGCGAACGGGGCGCAGCATTCGGCATGATCTTCGAGCTGACAGCACCCAACTACCGGCCAAAAGTAGTGATCATGGTTTCAAAAGCCGATCACTGCCTGAACGACCTGCTCTATCGTCAGCGCATCAATCAACTGTCCATGGACGTCGTCGCCGTGGTGTCCAATCACCCTGATCTTGAGCCACTGGCTGGCTGGCACGGAATTCCGTACTACCATTTCCCACTGGACCCCAATGATAAGCCCGCGCAGGAAGCCAAAGTCTGGCAGGTCATCCAGGAGTCCGGCGCAGAACTGGTGATTCTCGCTCGCTATATGCAGGTCCTGTCACCGGACCTGTGCCGCAAGCTTGATGGCAAGGCGATCAATATTCATCACTCGTTGCTGCCCGGTTTCAAGGGTGCCAAACCGTACCATCAAGCCTACAACAAGGGCGTGAAACTGGTCGGCGCGACGGCGCATTACATCAACAACGATCTGGACGAAGGCCCGATCATTGCCCAAGGCGTGGAGGTGGTCGATCACAGTCACTACCCCGAAGACCTGATTGCCAAGGGTCGAGACATCGAAGGGCTGACACTGGCCCGCGCGGTGGGCTATCACATCGAACGGCGGGTGTTCCTCAACGCCAACAGGACGGTGGTTTTATAGGCGCATGCTGCAAGCGATGAGTATTTCTTGCCGCTTGCAACTGTTCTTCTCTGCTCCAAAACAATAAAAGCGAGGCGACATGTATGTCTGGTAATCGCGGTGTAGTTTATCTCGGCGCTGGCAAGGTCGAAGTGCAATCAATCCCTTTCCCGAAAATGGAAGACCCACGCGGCAAGCGCATTGAACACGGCGTGATCCTGCGCGTGGTTTCCACCAACATCTGCGGCTCGGACCAGCACATGGTGCGCGGTCGCACCACGGCGCAGACCGGACTGGTACTAGGTCATGAAATCACCGGCGAGGTGCTGGAAGCCGGTCGTGACGTGGAACATCTGAAAGTCGGTGATCTGGTTTCTGTGCCGTTCAACGTGGCGTGCGGTCGCTGCCGCAGTTGCAAGGAGCAAAACACCGGCGTCTGCCTGACCGTCAACCCTGCGCGCCCCGGTGGCGCTTATGGTTATGTCGACATGGGTGACTGGGTCGGCGGCCAGGCAGAGTACGTGCTGGTGCCCTATGCAGACTTCAACCTGCTCAAGTTGCCGGACCGCGATGCTGCGATGGAGAAGATTCGCGACCTGACCTGCCTGTCCGACATCCTGCCCACCGGCTACCACGGCGCAGTAACCGCAGGCGTTGGGCCCGGCAGCACCGTTTACGTGGCAGGCGCTGGCCCGGTAGGTTTAGCCGCTGCCGCTTCGGCCCGCTTGCTGGGTGCGGCGGTAGTGATAGTCGGCGACGTCAACCCGACACGCCTTATCCACGCCAAGGCCCAAGGCTTCGAGATTGCCGACCTGTCCCAGGACACGCCGCTGCATGAACAGATCGCGGCCCTGCTCGGGGAGCCGGAAGTCGATTGCGCCATTGACGCTGTAGGCTTTGAGGCTCGCGGTCATGGCCATGCTGGCGCTCAGGCCGAAGCCCCCGCCACCGTGCTCAACTCATTGATGGGAGTGGTGCGAGTAGCAGGCAAGATCGGCATTCCCGGCCTGTACGTCACCGAAGACCCGGGTGCCGTGGACGCCGCTGCAAAAATGGGCAGCCTGAGCATCCGCCTCGGCCTTGGCTGGGCCAAATCCCACAGTTTCCACACCGGCCAGACCCCGGTCATGAAATACAACCGCCAATTGATGCAGGCCATCATGTGGGACCGCATCAAGATCGCAGACGTGGTCGGTGTCGAGGTGATCAGTCTGGACGATGCTCCGCGTGGTTATGGCGAGTTTGATGCGGGCGTGCCGAAGAAGTTTGTGATTGATCCGCATAGGTTGTTTAGTGGCGTGTAGGTTTAACAAGCGGGCAGCCGATCCACAGGATCCTGGCGATAGATGCAAAGAACAGCCGGGGCGGCGGAAGTCATGGGGGCATTCTCTGGAATTGACCATCAGCTTGATCCTGCACCTTCCAGCCGTCCGGCCTTACAGCTAGCAGAACTGCCAGGCAAAAATGTCTGGCGCTGAAATAACCTGCACCCAGTCATGCACGCCGGGAACAAGCCTCGGTTCCTCCAGTCAAATCGTCAGCTTTACCGCCCACTAATAGGTGGTTCAGGTTTGATAAGGGTGACGCAATGAAAACTGCACGCAATATGGCTTTGGTAACGTTGATGGCGCTGGCGGCAAGCCCAGCGTTTGCCTTCAATCTGAATGACGCAGCGAATGCCGTCTCCAATGCCACGAATGGCAATCAGAAAGCCACGGCGGCACCCGAAGTGGCTGGTCTGCTCAATACCCTCGGCACGCAGCTCAATGTCACCCCTGAACAGGCGGTTGGCGGGACAGGCGCATTGCTTGGACTGGCGAAGAACAAACTGACCAGCACCGATTATTCGCAGTTGGCCAAATCCGTACCGGGGCTGGAGCAAATGTCCGGGACGTCTGCGCTGGACAGCCTGGGTGGCGCCAACGGGCTAGGCAGTCTGCTGGGCAAATCGGGCAATAGCTCGATGCTCAACAGCGCACTGGGCAACGTGCAGAACATGGGCGACGTAAATAACGCCTTCAAGGCATTGGGCATGGACAGCACGATGGTCAGCCAGTTTGCTCCGCTGATTCTGCAATACCTCGGGCAACAAGGTGCCAGTGGTTCTGCGTTGCAGAGTTTGAGTGGGCTATGGGGAGCGCGTAGCTGAACCTGACCTGATGAAGGGGGCAAGGGCCTGTCAGAACTGTCAGTGCCCCGCCAGCTCCAGTCGCAACGCCGCAATACGCGCATCTTTCTCGACCCAAAGCTGATTGACCCAACCCTGCACTTTCTCGCGAAACACCGGGTCGTTCTCGTAATCGCCCTGCCACAGTGCGGGATCCAGCTCACGGGTCTTGATATCGACGATCACTTTGGAGACCCGACCGCACAGCATGTCCCAGAAACCGGGAATGCCTGAGCCGGGATATACCACCGTGACATCCAGAATGGCATCGAGCTGTTCGCCCATCGCCGCCAGCACAAAGGCCACGCCGCCCGCCTTGGGTTTGAGCAGGTTGGCGTAAGGCGATGCCTGCGCCGCATGTTTGGCCGGGGTGAAGCGCGTGCCTTCCAGGTAGTTCACAACGGTCACTGGCTGGCGCTTGAACAACTCGCAGGCGGCTTTGGTGATTTCCAGGTCCTTACCCTTGAGTTCCGGGTGTTTGGCCAGAAAAGCCTTGCTGTAGCGCTTCATGAACGGGTAGTCCAGCCCCCACCACGCGAGCCCTAACAGCGGCACCCAGATCAGCTCCTTTTTCAGGAAAAACTTGAAAAAGGGTGTGCGCCGGTTGAGCGCCTGAATCAGCGCGGGAATGTCGACCCATGACTGATGATTGCTGATGACCAGATAAGACGTATCAGCGCGAAGTCCTTCATCACCGCGAATGTCCCATTGCACGGGAATGAACGTCGCGAAGATGGCTTTGTCGATCTCGGCCCAGGTCTCGGCTATCCACATCACCCCGTGTGAGCAGTGATCGCGCATATGGCCCTGAAACAGCAGCTTGAGCAGCGCGACAATCAGCAAGGGCACGATCAGTACCAGCGTGTTGACCAGTAGCAGGAGGGTAACGAGACAGCCGGTGAGCAAACGGCGCATAGCAGACTCTTGATAGTTCAGGGGCGGCAATGATAAAGACCCTCGCGTTTTACGCCAATTACACAGGTGCTTACAAATGTTTCACGTCTCGGCATTTATGCTGGCGTGACATGCTTGCTGCCGAACCTCCTGTAGGTTCGCTGTCTAAAACCGGACGCCAATCAGGCGCTGACCATTGCGAGGAACCTCTCACGTGAAACCGATCCTGGCGCTATTGTCGTTGCTGGCCCTGCCAGTCATGGCTGCTGAACCGACGTTGTATGGTCGCTACGAGAATATCAAGGTTCTCGACGTGGACCAGACCTTCAAGGCCAAAATGGACACCGGCGCCCTGACCGCTTCGTTATCGGCCAAGGACATCGAGCTGTTCCAGCGTGATGGCGATGACTGGGTACGGTTCCGCCTAGCCACCAAGGGCGCGGACAACAAGGTGTATGAGCACAAGGTGTCGCGGATCAGCAAGATCAAGGGCCGTGCAGAAGGTGATGACGAGGACGACGACGGCATCAACCCTGCCAAGCGTCCTGTCGTTGACCTGGAGCTGTGCCTGGGCAACAAGAAGCGCACGGTCGAGGTCAACCTGGTGGATCGCAGCCACTTCAACTTCCCGCTGCTGATTGGCGCCAAGGCTTTGCGTGAGTTCGATGCTGCGGTCAATCCGGCCCGTCGTTACACCGCCGACGAGCCCGATTGCTGAGTTTTTTTATCGTCTCAGTGCCCAACGCTGGGTAATGCAGGTCTGCACGCTCTGCGTCCGATCTCCCACGCTGGAGCGTGCGGAACGATAAGCGCATGCAAGACCATCGTGCGACGCTCCGCGTCGCATGCTGTTCTGGACGCTCTGCGTCCGATCTTGCTTGAGTGTGCAGTGCGACACAGATTGACTCAAACCGGCGGCTGGGTCGCTTGCATCGACGGGCGCTGGCTGACTTCCAGATACCAGTTGGCCAGCCGTGGGTAGCTGTTGCGCCAGTTCAGCTCCGGCTGGCGAAAATCCAGATAGCCAAGCGCAGCTGCCACGCTGATCGATGCCACATCGAACGACGAACTGAGTTCAGTGATCGCGTCGCTTTCGAAATAACCGAGCGAGCGTTCGATCTTCTGCTGCTGATTGTCCAGCCACTGGTCCCAGTGTTTTTCCTGCGGGCGCAAGGCGGTTTCGTAACGAATCAGCACCGCAGCGTCGAGCACTGCATCGGCCAGAGAGGCTAGCGTGAGACGTCTCCAGCGTGCCGGGCCTTCGCGGGGGATAAGCGGCAGGCCCACATGCTGATGGTCCAGATAATCAAGGATGACCCGGCTGTCATGAATGACATTGCCATCAGCCAGACGCAACGCAGGGAGCTTGCCTGCGGGGTTGTCCTCATTGAGCTCCGCAGACGGACTGACCGGGGTCAGCACCGTGGCCTGCAACTCCACGCGGTCTAGCTGCGCGGTTTCATGAAGCATTACTACCACTTTACGAGCAAAGGGCGAAGCTGCGTTGAAGTACAACGTCATCGTGGGCGCAGACATGGGTGTTCCTCGAATGAGACAGGGCCCTAGACTAGTCAGCGTGTGACAGGTCTGCAATCGACGTTTCAATCAGCCCCGTCGTACCAGCAACCCCCGGATACTCAGCCCGGCGGCGCACCCCATACCCAACCAGGCCAGCGTGTCCCACCAGCCGTCCCCCAGCAGCGCAGCGAACAGGCCCACAGCGATGAGCAACGCCAGCACGCCAGGTATCGCAAAGGTCTTCCAGAACCGTGACGGCCTTGAACTCATTGCGCCACCCGGGCTTGAACAGCGCTCGGCAAGCGTGCGGTGCGGCGTCTGACCCACCACAGGTAAACCCCGCTGCCGAGCACGATGATGGTCAGCACATCCAGCACCGCCCATAACACCTTCATCGGCATGCCGCCGTAATCGCCGAAATGCAGAGGTTGCGACATGCCCAGAGCGTCCATGTACCAGGGACGTTCGACTACGGCGGTCACTTGCAGGGTCTGCGCGTCGATCAGCACGGGGGTGGCGAGGTGTGCCGTCAAATGGGTGTTGCCCTTGAGGAACACCGCGTAATGATGCTCGCTGGAGAAGCGCGTACCGGGAAAGGCGATGAAGTCGGCCTGCATGCCGGGCGCTGCCGACTCGGCGATTTCCAGCAAGCGTGTCGCCGGAGCGCGCTGGGTCAGGGGCGGCGCGTCTTTGTACGGCGCAATCATGGTTGCCAGCGCGTCGTTACGCCATGAGGCAATCAACAGGTCGGCGCAAGCGCTGATCACGCCCGTTACACCGACTACCAGCGCCCAGGTCAACGTCACCACGCCAATCAGGTTGTGCAGGTCAAGCCAACGCGTGCGTCGGGATTTGTTGGCCCTTACCTGCCCGAACTCCAGTTTGCGCATGAAGGGTGAATACAGCACGGTTCCGGAAACGATGGCCACTACAAACAGCAGTCCCATGAAGGCCAGCAACAGTTTGCCGGGCAGTTCGGCGTACATGTCCACATGCAGACGCAGCATGACCATCATGAAGCCGCCATTGGCCGACGGCATTTCCAGGGCTTCGCCGGTACGCGAATCAAGGGCGAAGGTGTGGGATGAGTTAGGCTCGGTACCTGCCGTCGCAGCCGTAATCGCCATCACCCCGTTGGGGTCTTCGTCATCCCAGCCAAAATACTGCATCACCTCGCCGGGGCGATGCGCTTCTGCAGCCCGCGCCAGTTGCTCAAGGTCCAGTCGCGGTGTGTCGGCAGGCATCTCCCGGTAATGCGGTGCGTCGCCCAGCAGATGATCGATTTCATGATGAAAAATCAGCGGCAGGCCGGTTATGGCCAGCATCAACAGGAACAGGGTGCATATCAGGCTGCTCCAGGTATGGACGATGGACCAGCGACGCACGGTTTGGCTTTTCATGAATTATCCACAGGCGAAGAGGACCGCCGAGCGTGCCCTTGAATGACGTGTAAAACCAAGCCGCATGAAACCGGAAAAGTGTCAGGGGGCAATTCGTTGGCAGCGTGAAGTGGTGTGTTTCAGAGTTTTGCCGGAGTGGCGTCAACCTGGGCGTCCCTGGCCTGCACGCTGACCCACCATTTTGTGTGCTGCTCGATCTGCACGGGCAGGGTTGGCAGCAGCGCCTTGAGCGCCAGGTCGGTATCAGCCAGCGGAAAGCTGCCGGTAATGCGCAAATCAGCGACTTGCGGGTCAACACCCAGATGGCCGGCACGGTAGCGTCCCAGCTCGGCGAGCAGATCGGCCAGGCGGGCGTTATCCACCACCAGCATGCCTCGAGTCCAGGCATCGGTGCCGGAAGGCATGCTGAGCAGCGGGCCCAGCCCGTTGCGAGTCAACAGGATCTGCTGCCCCTCACGCAGCACCTGTTCATCGGCCGTGTCGCGAGGGTGGGCAGCCACGGCCGACTGCAAGACGCTCAACAACGTCCCGGCCGATTCACGCCTGACCAGAAACCGCGTACCCAGTGCGCGCATGCTGCCGTCCGGCGTCTCCACGATGAACGGACGCGGATCATCGTGGTTACCGGTCTGCACCAGCATTTCACCCTCCTGCAAAATGACCCGGCGTTGCTGCGCGTCGAAGCGCACGTCGATGGCGCTGTGGGTGTTGAGACGAATCAGGGTGTTATCCGCCAGGCGTACTTCGCGTTGCTCGCCAGTGGCCGTACGTTGATCGGCAAGCCAGTAATTCACCGGCAGGTAACGATCACCCATGAACAGTGCCAGACCGAACGCAACAAACATCACCGCCAGACCGCCGCCCAGCTTGCGTAAGCTCTGACGCAGTGTGCCAGGCGATTGCTGCAACGCCTTGCGCGCCGGACCTGCCGGCAGAGCGAATCGTTGATTGACCATGCCCAATTGACGCCATGCTCTGGCATGTTCTTCGTCAGCAGCCAGCCATTGAGCGAGTTCGGCACTGTTGCCAGGGGTGCCATCCATATCCAGTTGCCACTGGATGGCAGCATCGAGCACGCGGGCGGATACAGGTCTGGTGCTCATGTCGGCTCGCCGTAGAGCGCCACATAGCACTGACGCAACGCCTGAGCCAGGTATTGCCTGATCCGCGACACAGAGACGCCAAGCAGTTCGGCAATCTCGCCATGGCTCAAACCGTCGAGACGGCTATACAGAAATGCGGCGCGTGCCTTGCTCGACAACGTGTCGAGCAGACGGTCGATGGTTTTCAGGTCTTCGAGAATCAGCAACTGTTGTTCCGGCGAAGGCTGCTCGGCCTCCGGCAGTTGCATCAACTCCCCGAGATAAGCCTGCTCAAGCGCAGCACGACGGAAATAGTCGAACATCAGGCCCTTGGCGATGGTCGCCAGAAACGCGCGCGGCTCCCGAGGCGGATGCAACTCATCCCGGCCCAGCAGGCGCACGAAGGTGTCCTGACTCAGGTCTTGCGCACGTTGTGGACAAGCGACATTGCGCCGAAGCCAGGCCAGCAGCCATCCGCGATGATCGCGATACAACGCACCAACGATTTCGCTATGAGCGCTTGGGACTGATGACACGCACGGCCTCGATGAGAAAGATCTAACTAAAGAGAATCATTCGCGATTGTGGCAGAGCGGAGGGGTAGTGGCAATTGGCGTCTGTCGGGAGAAGGAGGATTCGGATCGTGCTGACTCTCGTGCCAATGCTCCGCGTCCATTGCGACGCAGAGCCTCGAGAAATGCATTCACACTGAAGCGTGCGGAACGACTGGCGTCCGGGGAGGACGCCAGTCATCAGATCAAGCCTGGTGGCTGATCGCGCGCAGCGGCTTGCCGCGTGCGGGTTTGTCGCCTGCAACGAAGTAGTCGGCAGTGCTGCGTGGCAGCGGCTGGCGGCCGCGGATCTTGTCGGCGATTTTCTCGGCGATCATGATCGTCGGTGCGTTCAGGTTGCCGGTGGTGATGATCGGCATGATCGAGGCATCGACCACACGCAGATTCTGCATGCCATGTACGCGGCCCTGACCATCGACCACCGCCATCTCGTCAGTGCCCATCTTGCACGAGCAGGACGGGTGATAAGCCGTTTCGGCATGCTCACGCACGAACTGGTCCAGCGCCTCATCGGACTGCACGTCAATGCCGGGGCTGATTTCACGGCCACGGTACGGATCAAGCGCCGGTTGCTGCATGATCTCGCGAGTCAGGCGGATGCCGTCGCGAAATTCCTGCCAGTCCTGCTCCGAAGCCATGTAGTTGAACAGGATGCTCGGGTACTCGCGTGGGTCCTTGGACTTGACGTGTACGCGACCACGGCTTGGCGAGCGCATGGAACCTACGTGCGCCTGGAAACCGTGTTCCTGAACACCTTTGGTGCCGTTGTAGTTAATTGCGACCGGCAGGAAGTGATACTGAATGTTCGGCCATTCGAACGCTTCGCTGGAGCGAATGAAACCACCCGCCTCGAACTGGTTGCTGGCGCCGATGCCGGTGCCGAGAAACATCCACTCTGCACCGATGGCAGGCTGGTTCCACCATTTCAGCGACGGGTAGAGCGACACGGGCTGGGTGCAGGCATATTGCAGGTACATCTCCAGGTGATCCTGAAGGTTCTGGCCAACGCCTGGCAGGTCATGCACCACCGGAATGTCGAGTTTGTTCAGCAGTTCGGCAGGGCCGACTCCGGAGCGTTGCAGGATCTGTGGCGAAGCGATGGCGCCGCCACACAGCAGCACTTCCTTGCGGGCACGCGCTTCAATACGCGTGTCGCTGTCGCCGACCAGATACGCCACGCCGACGGCACGCTTGCCTTCGAACAGGATACGGTCGGTCAAGGCGTGGGTAACAATGCTCAGGGTCGAGCGCTTTTTCGCTTCGTCCAGATAACCACGTGCGGTGCTGGCACGACGACCTTTGGGGGTCACTGTGCGGTCCATCGGACCAAAGCCTTCCTGCTGATAACCGTTGAGGTCGTCAGTGCGCGGGAAACCGGCCTGCACACCTGCCTCGACCATCGCGTGGAACAGCGGGTTGTTACCCGCCTTGGGCGTGGTCACACTGACCGGACCTTCGCCACCGTGGTAATCGTTCGGGCCGATATCACGGGTTTCGGCCTTGCGGAAGTACGGCAGGCAGTCGAGGTAGCTCCAGTCTTCCAGACCCGGCTCTTTGGCCCAGCCATCGTAGTCCATCGCGTTGCCGCGGATGTAGCACATGCCGTTGATCAGCGACGAACCGCCAAGGCCTTTGCCACGACCGCATTCCATACGGCGGTTGTCCATGTGCGGCTCTGGCTCGGTCTCGTAAGCCCAGTTGTAACGACGGCCTTGCAGCGGGAACGCCAGTGCGGCTGGCATCTGGGTGCGGAAATCAAGACGGTAGTCCGGACCACCGGCTTCGAGCAGTAGAACAGTGACGCCTGCGTCTTCGGTGAGACGGGCTGCCAGGGTGTTGCCGGCAGAGCCGGCACCAATGATGATGTAGTCGTATTCGGATTGAGTCGTCATAGAGGCTCCCTCATAGAGTTGCAAGTCTCAAGCCTTGGCTGCAAGCAGAAGCAGCAAGGCGATACTTGTGGAAAATGGGGTGTGGCAAGCATCTCTGGATTGCGTCTGCTTGAGGCGTGCCACGTGCCACTTGAATCGCGCTTAGAAAACCGAGGCGTAGTCGCCCAGTTCGATTTGTACAGATTTGATGCGCGTGTACTGGGCCAGCGAGCTGATGCCGTTCTCACGACCGACACCCGACTGCTTGTAGCCGCCGACCGGCATTTGTGCCGCCGACTCGCCCCAGGCATTGATCCAGCAGATACCGGCTTCCAGCAAATGAATCACGCGGTGGGCGCGGTTCAGGTCGCGGGTCACGATGCCAGCAGCCAGACCGAAATCGGTGTCATTGGCGCGACGCACTACTTCATCTTCTGTGTCATAACCGAGGATGCTCATCACCGGGCCAAAGATCTCCTCGCGCACGATGGTCATCTCGTCGGTGCAGTCGGTGAACACCGTTGGCGCGACATAGGCACCCTTGTCGAATACACCACCGGTCAGACGATCGCCGCCGCACAACAGACGTGCGCCCTGCTCTTTGCCCTTGGCGATATAGCCCAGCACGCTTTCCATGTGTTCGAAGCTGACCAGCGGACCGAAGTTGATGTTCTCGTCTTCCGGGTTACCAGCACGAATACGCTTCACACGCTCCAGGATTTTCGCTTCGAACTCGGCTTTCAGCGCGTTCGGGACAAACACGCGAGTACCGTTGGTGCAGACCTGACCCGAGCTGTAGAAGTTGGCCATCATCGCGATGTCAGCGGCACGATCCAGGTCGGCATCGTCGAACACGATCAACGGCGACTTGCCGCCCAGTTCCATGGTCACTTCCTTGAGCGACGAGCTCGAGGCACTGGCCATGACTTTCTTGCCGGTGTCAGTGCCGCCCGTGAAGGAGACTTTCTCGATGCGCGGGTGCTCGGTGATCCAGGTGCCGACTTCACGACCGCTGCCGGTCAACACGTTGAACACGCCGTTCGGCACGCCCGCTTCGGTGTAGATTTCCGCCAGCTTCAAGGTGGTCAGCGAGGTGACTTCGCTTGGCTTGAAGATCATCGCGTTGCCCGCCGCCAGTGCTGGAGCGGATTTCCATAGTGCGATCTGGATCGGGTAGTTCCACGCGCCAATGCCAGCCACCACACCCAGCGGCTCACGGCGGGTGTAGACGAAGGAGGAATCACGCAGCGGGATCTGTTCGCCTTCGATGGCGGGCACCAGGCCTGCGTAGTACTCCAGCACGTCGGCGCCGGTCACGATATCTACGTAGCGGGTTTCAGAGATGGCCTTGCCGGTGTCCAGGGTTTCCAGCGCGGCCAGCTCATCGTTGCGCTCACGCAGGATGTCGACGGCACGGCGCAGGATTCGCGAACGCTCTATAGCCGTCATGGCGGCCCAGATTTTCTGGCCTTTTTCAGCCGCAACTACCGCACGCTCGACATCGTCCTTGCCGGCACGCTGGATCTGCGCAAGCACTTCGCCGTTCGCCGGGTTGATGGCGTCGAACGTCTCGGGGTTGCTGGCGTCAACGTAGCCGCCGTCGATGTAAAGTTTCTGCAATTCAAAACGGGCCATAAAGTCCTCGCAAATTCAGTGGGGGAGGCGATGACTGATTTCAGTGTGCCGGATGGAGTCGGCAACAGGCTGATGCAGTCGTTCGGAGAGCGGGCTTCGAAAGCGCTTAGCTCACCGATTTCGCCAGTTGAAAGTCCATGTATTCGTAAGCGATCCGTTGCGCTTGCTCGGTGTCGAATGCATCGCCTGAAAGCGCGCCTCGCAGCCACAACCCGTCGATCAGGGCTGCCAGCCCGCGGGCGGCGTTGCGTGCCTGTTCCAGTGGCAAAACGCGACGGAACTGGCAGCACAGGTTCGAATACAAACGGTGATCGTTGATGCGCTGCAATCTGTGCAGAGCCGGGTGGTGCATGCTGGTCGCCCAGAAGGCCAGCCAGGTTTTCATGGCCGGGCCGCTGACCTGGCTGGCGTCGAAGTTGCCCTCGATGATCACTTGCAGGTGCGCCCTGGGGCTGTCATCGGTCAGCGCCTGTCGGCGCTCGCGGACGTTCTGGATCAGGGCGTTCATCAGGTGTCGCATCGTCGCGGCAATCAGGCCGTTCTTGTCCTGAAAGTAGTGACTGATGATGCCGTTGGAGACGCCTGCCAGTCGGGCAATCAAGGCAATGCTGGCATCGCCCATGCCGACCTGATCGACCGCAGTAAGCGTGGCCTGGATCAGCTGTTGGCGGCGGATGGGTTGCATACCGACCTTGGGCATTGGCGTGAATCTCCCGGTTGTCTGCAGTGATCGTTGTATCGAAATGACCGGACCAGTCTAAAGATTTTTTATTGAACGATCAATCAATAAAAAATCAGCGGCGAGTTTTCAGCGGCAAACGGCACGTTGAAAAGCGCTTGATAGAGGGGCTGATTGGGGTGCGGTACGGCGCAGATTTGGTGACGCGGAGCGTCACGCAAGACGTTCCCACGCGAGCGGAACAACGATGGTTCTGTAACTATCGTGCCGACGCTCTGCGTCGGTATGCAGTTCTGGGCGCTCTGCGTCCGCTCTTCAGTGCTGCAAGGGCTCAGTCCTGCAACACCACATCTGCCAGTTCATCGATTGCTTCCTGCCTCTCGCCCTGATTCGGCTTGGGATGCAGGTTGAGCGTCGACCACTGGGGGTGGGCACGGGCACGGGAGAGGGGCTCGGGGATTTTGCCTTTGCGCCAGGTCTTGTCCTGTGGCGTGGTCAATTCCATGCTGTGGATGGCGGCGTGACCTCTGACGCCCAGCGCCAGCAGCAAGTGCCCCTGCCGCAGGGCGAGCAGGCGCAGCACGGCATCGTCCACAGTCAGTTCCCTGCGCCCCATGAGCTTGCCCAGCAACCGTCCGCCGTAACTGCGCGCCGTCAACAGAGCACCGCCCGCAATCGCCCCGACCAGCGCCGCCGCGCCAAGCGTTACGCCACCGACCATCAGGTCGACCCCTGCCCCGGCCGCCGCGCCAGCGGCCACACCGCCACCAACGCGCACGCCCATCAACTTGAGGGTTTCCGGATTGAACAGATCATCGCCCCAACGGCCATCCATCAACGGCAAGTCGCTGGTAGACACATCGTCCTTGCGAAAGGAATGCAGCTTGAGCAGCGCCTCGACGCATTGCTGCTCACGCTGGCGAACAGCCTTGCGCAGCGCTTCCACCGCCTGCTGTTCCTGCTCCGGAGCGGTCTCGACGCTGCGCCGACAGGCCGCACAGTCAATCAACAGCTCGGCTATCAGGCGCGCCGCGCTGTGCTTTCTGGCCCGACGTTGTTGCTCCTGATCTTCAATCAAGCGCTCCAGCCGAGGCCGCGCGCTTTCCAAGAGCAATGCCAGACTTTCATACAGACGCCGGCCCCCGTCTTCGGGAGGTGCCACGCTGTCGAAACGCACCAGCGCATGCAGGCCCAGACGCGAAAGCGCTTCTCGCCACTCGGGCTCACGATGCTGACGCGTACTGACGAAATTCAGCACGGGCAACAATGGCTTGCCGCAACTGGCCAGCACTGCCAACTCATCGCGGTACTTGGCCAACACCGGTTCACGCGCATCGATTACATACAGCCCCGCATCCGAGTCGAGTAGCTGGCGCAGGACCTTGGCTTCCTGTTCGAAACGCTGTCGTGCTTCACTGCCCTCCAGAAAACGCGCCAAACGCGCCGGACCGTCCAGCCGTTCGCCAGGGCGATCCAGGCGATCCAGATAATCGAGCAGCGCAATGGCGTCTTCCAGACCGGGCGTGTCATACAGCTCGACCAGCGCCTGCCCATCCACAGAAAGGCGTGCGCCCTCTACATGACGTGTAGTGCTGGGGCGATGGGAGACCTCGCCAAAGCTCACGTCACCGGTCAATGTGCGCAGCAACGAGGTCTTGCCGACGTTGGTGTGACCGACCACGGCGAGCTTGATCGCACGAACGCCGTCTACTTCATTCATGACCTGTCTCCAGCCAGTTCAAGGGCGTGCTGTCGGTACGTGGAAGTTGTAACTGATCCAGCGCGACGTGCCAGTCATCCAGACGCTCCGGGTCGAGCGTCTGCCCGGCAGGCGCAGGCAGCAGCCAGATGCGGGTGGCTCCGGCGCAGCGTGCCAGTTCTGCGATCAACGCCAGGCTGCCACGGTCCGGCGAGCGACGCGGGTCGCAGGCGATCAGCATGCGTGCAGGCGGATAGTGAGTCAGTTGTTCGAGCAGCTTCTGGCGCGACTCGCGGCTGTCGAGAACACCGGCATTGGCGACACCCGAAGGCAACTGCGGAGGCCAGACCTGCTGATCATCCAGCTCGATCGCCACCAACAAGGCGCCGTTGCTTTCAACAGCCCCCAGGCCTGACTGCACCTGATGCAGCGCCGCAGGCTCGGCATCGTTGACGCCCAGACGCTCGCTGCTGGGCATCAGTCGTTCACGCAATTCAAGGTATTCAGGCAACTCAAGATCAAGCACCAGCGCGGCCCGCCCGCGCTTCCAGCGCCACAGGCAGAACACCGCCAGCACCAGACGCGGCAGGATGCCGTACACCAGCAACACACTCACCAGCCAGGCCGCCCAAGCCTGCCGCGCATTCTCGATACTCAGCGCGCCATTGCCGCTCGCGCGGATCATGGTTTCGTCCGGCACGCTGAAGCCCAGCCACGCCGGAAGGGTACTGAGGGTCTGAGTCAGGCTGACAAAGGTGTCGCTGCTCAGGATCGTGGTTTCCCAGACAAAGCCGTAGCGCCGGGTCGCCATCAGCATCAGCAGCACTACCAGCGCACTGAGCAACGCCAGCAGCCACAGACTGTGGACGACCAGCGCCAGCACCCAGCGATTCAGGCGTTTGCGTTGCAACAGCAGAACCAGCGCCGGCGCGAGTTGCGCTGCCTGAGCGTCGCGGGCGAGCTTTTCGCTCAGCCACAGCCACACACGGCCAAGCCCGCTATTACTGCGCCCGGCAGCGATCAAGCCCAGCGCCCAGCTCGCCAACATCACCAGGTTCAGCCCCAGCAGGCTGCCCAGCGCCCAGAACACGTTGACCGGTGTCTGTCCGTCCCCCATCGCGGCGAAGGCCAGCCCTGCCCCGCTGATGACGGCCAGCACGGCCATCGCCATCAATGCCAGACGCGCACCCTGCTTCCAGCGATGCAGCGCCGCAAGCATGCCGTCGCGTTCCGCCAGCCCAAGGGCGCGGTGCGTGATGCGGGCAGTCAGGTCACCTCCGGCGGCGCGGGCACGGCGGTTGGCTTCCTGGTCATCCAGCGCGCCAGCCTGCTGTTCACGCAGACGCACGGCTTCGGTCAGCCAGAGGGTATCGAGTGGGGTCAGTGCAGTCACACGGCGTCTCTTGATTGAATGCTGCGGTGAGCATAACCGCTGTCATCGGACTGAGCACGGCGCGTATCAGTTCATTCGCCCGCCCCGGGACCTCTGATATCCTCACACTCATGAAAACTCATCTCCCGCTCAGCCTGATTGCCGCCCTCGGTGAAAACCGAGTGATCGGCGTCGACAATTCCATGCCCTGGCATTTGCCGGGGGATTTCAAATATTTCAAGGCCACAACGCTCGGCAAGCCGATCATCATGGGTCGCAAGACCTGGGACTCGCTGGGCCGCCCCCTGCCCGGCCGCCTGAACCTGGTGGTCAGCCGTCAGACGGACCTGCAACTGGAAGGCGCGGAAGTCTTCTCTTCATTGGAGGCCGCCGTGGTACGCGCCGAACAATGGGCAAAGGAACAGGGCGTCGATGAAGTGATGCTGATCGGCGGCGCGCAACTGTATGCCCAAGGCCTGGCGCAGGCGGATCGTCTGTACCTGACGCGCGTGGCACTGAGCCCTGAGGGTGATGCGTGGTTTCCGGAATTCGATACGACGCAGTGGGCATTGGTATCGAACACCGAAAACGCCGCCGTCGATGACAAGCCTGCTTACAACTTCGAAGTCTGGGAACGCGTCTGATCAGCGTTTTTCGGCGCAACTGCGGCCGCTGAGGAAAAACTGCAACAAAAGTGTCGTTTTTGGTTTCGACTTCGCAAATAAAGGGGCAAACGACGTCTTTTGGCCTTTTTCGGGTCGCTGACGTACTTTTGCCTTCACAATAATTTGTTACGGTCTGCCCCTTCGTTTTTTCGACAAGGGGAAATTGCCTATGAAACTCGTGCCAAAACTGCTGGCTGCCGCCGTCTGCCTGGGGCTTGCCAGCCAGGCCATCGCGGCCACCGAACTGAAGCATTGGCCCGAGCCTGCCGCCAAAGCGCTCAATGCGATGATTGCGGCAAATGCCAACAAGGGCAATTACGCGGTCTTCGACATGGACAACACCAGCTACCGCTTCGATCTCGAAGAATCGCTGCTGCCGTACATGGAAAACAAAGGGCTGATTACCCGCGAAAAACTCGATCCCTCGCTGAAGCTGATCCCCTTCAAAGACACCGCCGAGCACAAGGAAAGCCTGTTCAGCTACTACTATCGTCTTTGCGAAATAGACGACATGGTCTGCTACCCGTGGGTTGCGCAAGTGTTTTCCGGCTTCACGCTTCAGGAACTGAAAGGCTACGTCGATGAGCTGATGGCTCTGAAAAAACCGATCCCGGCGACCTATTACGACGGCGACACCGTCAAGCAACTCAACGTCGAGCCGCCACGCGTGTTCACCGGGCAGACCGAGCTGTACAACAAGCTGATGGAAAACGGCATCGAGGTCTATGTGATGACCGCCGCGTCCGAAGAACTGGTGCGCATGGTCGCTGCCGATCCGAAGTATGGCTACAACGTCAAACCACAGAACGTGATCGGCGTGACCACGCTGCTCAAGGACCGCAAGACAGGCGAACTGACCACCGCACGCAAGCAGATCACCGCTGGCAAGTATGATCCGAAAAGCAACATGGGCCTGGAGTTGACGCCTTACCTGTGGACACCGGCAACCTGGATGGCCGGCAAGCAGGCCGCGATTCTGACCTACATCGATCAGTGGAAAAAACCGGTACTGGTTGGCGGCGACACCCCGACCAGCGACGGCTACATGCTGTTTCACAGCGTGGATGTCAGCAAGGGCGGCGTGCACTTGTGGATCAACCGCAAGGACAAGTACATGACTCAGCTCAACGGCATGATCAAGACCAACGCCGAAGCCCAGGCCAAAGAGAAGTTGCCGGTGACCGCAGACAAGAACTGGGTGATCGTAAAGCCGGACGAGATTCAGTAAGCGGCGGGATATGCTTCGTGTTGCAGGATCGTGCCCAAATGAGTGGGCACGATCAGCACATTCAATCGACTTTCTCGAACTTCAGGTCCCAGACACCGTGGCCGAGTTTTTCACCACGGCGTTCGAACTTGGTGATCGGCCGTTCCGCAGGCCGCGGCACGTACTGGTTGTCTTCGGCCTGATTGCGATAGCCAGGCGCCACGCTCATCACTTCCAGCATGTATTCCGCGTAAGGGCCCCAATCGGTGGCCATATGGAACACCCCGCCAACCTTCAGCTTGCTGCGCACCAGTGCGGCGAACTCGGGCTGCACGATACGGCGCTTGTGGTGACGGCTCTTGTGCCACGGGTCCGGGAAGAACAGCATCAGTCGATCAAGGCTGTTATCGGCAATGCAGCGGTTCAGCACTTCGATGGCGTCGCAATCGTAGACGCGCACGTTGGTCAGCCCTTGGGTCAGCACACCATTGAGCAGCGCGCCCACGCCCGGGTAATGCACTTCAACGCCGATGAAATCCTGTTCGGGGGCAGCCGCTGCCATTTCCAGCAGCGAGTGGCCCATACCGAAACCGATTTCCAGTGTGCGTGGCGCAGAGCGGCCGAACACCTGATCGAAGTCCACCGGCGCGTCAGTCAACTCCAGGCCGAACAGCGGGCGGCCCTGATCCAGACCACGCTGCTGGCCTTCGGTCATGCGACCGGCACGCATCACGAAACTCTTGATGCGGCGGTGCGGGCGCTCTTCGCCTTCTTCGGTAGCAGGCGACTCTGGGTGCGGAACGTGCGAATCAGTCATCAACGGGCTCTTACTTGATCAGGCCATCCAGCGGCGAAGATGCGCTGGCATAGAGTTTTCGTGGCATGCGCCCGGCGAGGTACGCCAGACGACCGGCAATTACAGCGTGCTTCATGGCTTCAGCCATCATGACCGGTTGTTGAGCATGGGCGATGGCCGAGTTCATCAGTACCGCCTCACAACCCAGCTCCATCGCAATGGTGGCGTCGGACGCAGTGCCGACCCCGGCATCGACCAGCACCGGTACTTTTGTTTCTTCCAGAATGATCTGCAGGTTGTACGGATTGCAGATGCCCAGACCGCTGCCAATCAGACCGGCCAGCGGCATGATCGCGATGCAGCCGATTCCAGCCAGTTGGCGGGCGATGATCGGGTCATCGCTGGTGTAGACCATGACGTCGAAACCGTCCTTGACCAGTATCTCGGCGGCCTTGAGGGTTTCGATGACATTCGGGAACAGGGTTTTCTGATCCGCCAGCACTTCCAGCTTGACCAGATTGCGCCCGTCGAGCAGTTCACGAGACAGGCGGCAGGTGCGCACGGCCTCGACCGCATCGAAGCAGCCAGCGGTGTTCGGCAAAATGGTGTAACGGTCCGGCGGCAGCACGTCGAGCAGATTCGGCTCGCCCGGGTTCTGGCCCAGGTTGGTGCGGCGCACGGCAACGGTGACGATTTCAGCACCGGAGGCTTCGATGGCCAGACGGGTCTGCTCCATGTCGATGTACTTGCCGGTGCCCACCAGCAGGCGTGACTCGAAAGTCCGGCCGGCCAGGACGAAAGGCTTGTCGCTGCGAACATTGCTCATCGGGAATCCTCTTTGACGTGCAGATTGGGGTTGGGGGCAGTGCGAGTGCGAACTAGCCGCCACCGATGGCATGCACCACTTCGACCTGATCGCCTTCGCGCAGAGCCGTTGCTGCATGCTGGCTGCGCGGCACGATATCCAGGTTCAGCTCCACCGCAACCCGGCGTCCGGCAAGGTCCAGGCGGGTCAATAACGCCGCGACGGTCTCGCCATCGGGCAATTCAAAGGGTTCACCGTTCAACTGAATGTGCATGCGAGAGCAGCCATCATTTTAGGGGGCCAGCATTCTAGCCCGATCAGCCGGTATGACCAAGGCAAAGCCACGCCATTCGTCTCAAGCGCGACGTGTCGCTCAAGCGGCCATCAATCAGCAGAACCCAGCCTCCAGGCCGCCAGCCCCAGCATCGACCAGCCAAACAGAAACGCCAGACCACCGAACGGCGTGATGATGCCCAGCTTGCTGATACCCGTCAGCGTCAGCGCGTACAGGCTGCCGGAGAACAGCAGAATGCCGATGGCGAACGAGAACCCGGCCCAGGTGACAAGACGTCCGGGGACCTGCGTTGCCAGTATTGCCACACCGAGCAAGGCCAGCGCGTGGACCAGTTGATAAAGCACACCGGTATGAAAAACAGCCAGATACTCGGCGCTCAGGCGTTCTTTCAGGCCGTGAGCCGCAAACGCACCCAATGCCACGCCGGTAAAACCGAAGAAGGCGGCCAACATCAAAAAGCTACGCAGCATCAGGAACTCCAGGGAAAAATCGTCGAAAGGCGCACGGTCTGTATAATGGCCCGCTCAACGGGTTCGGCCAAGCCATCTCTTATGCTGCAAATTATTCTTCGTCGCATCGTCAAAGCCCTGCTGTGGTTCGCCGCGGGCAGCGTTCTTGTGGTTCTGGTCCTGCGCTGGGTACCGCCACCGGGCTCGGCGTTGATGGTCGAACGCAAGGTCGAATCGTGGTTTGACGGCGAGCCCATCGACCTGCAACGCGACTGGGAACCGTGGGACAAGATCTCTGACAACCTGAAAATTGCGGTGATTGCCGGCGAAGATCAGAAATTTGCCGAGCACTGGGGGTTTGATGTCGATGCGATTCAGGCGGCGATTCTGCATAACGAGCAAGGCGGCTCGATCCGTGGCGCCAGCACCCTGAGCCAGCAGGTGTCGAAAAACCTGTTTTTGTGGTCGGGCCGCAGCTACTTGCGTAAAGGGCTTGAAGCCTGGTTCACGATGCTCATCGAACTGCTGTGGTCCAAGGAACGCATCCTTGAGGTGTACCTGAACAGCGTCGAATGGGATGAAGGCGTTTTCGGCGCGCAGGCTGCCGCGCAGCATCACTTCCGCACCAACGCCAGCGCCCTGTCGGTCCAACAAGCCAGCTACCTCGCCGCCGTCCTGCCCAACCCCCGCCAATGGAGCGCCAGCCACCCCAGCAGCTACGTCTCGCGCCGCGCTGGCTGGATTCGCCAGCAGATGCGTCAATTGGGTGGCAATGATTATCTGCAGGGATTGAACAGCAGTCGTCGGTGGTGATGTTTGCGCTCCGTTTCAATGTGAACGAGGGGCTTTTGCAGGAGCGAACTTGTTCGCGAAGGCATCGTTTTGAACGCCAAATCTTCTGCGACTGCTAGAGCTCTTTCGCGAACAAGTTCGCTCCTGCACTCATTACTTACGCAGTTCGTGACGCGCTGCATCACAAAGAGGACGCGGAGCGTCCAGAACGGCATGCCGACGCAGAGCGTCGCACGATAGCTGATAGCCATACCCGCAAACAAAAACGCCCCGATCATCTCGGGGCGTTTTTCGTTGCCGGGTAGCCTTACGCAGCTATCGACGTCTTGAGCTTGTTCATCGCGCTTTTTTCCAGCTGGCGAATACGCTCGGCGGAGACGTTGTACTTCTGCGCCAGGTCGTGCAGCGTGGCTTTTTCTTCTGCCAGCCAGCGCTGGTAGAGGATGTCGCGGCTGCGCTCATCCAGTACGTCCAGCGCCTGATGCAGATTGGCGGTGGAGTTGTCAGTCCAGTCAGAATCTTCCAGTTGACGCGCCGGGTCGTACCGGTGGTCTTCCAGATAATTGGCTGGCGACTGGAACGCGCTGTCGTCATCCGCTTCGGCTGCCGGGTCGAAGGCCATGTCATGGCCCGTCAAACGGCTTTCCATTTCGCGAACTTCACGCGGTTCTACGCCCAGGCTTTCAGCCACGCGATGTACTTCATCGTTGTTCAGCCAGGCAAGACGCTTCTTCTGGCTGCGCAGGTTGAAGAACAGCTTGCGCTGCGCCTTGGTGGTGGCGACCTTGACGATGCGCCAGTTGCGCAGGATGAACTCGTGAATCTCGGCCTTGATCCAGTGCACTGCAAAGGAAACCAGACGCACGCCCATTTCCGGATTGAAGCGCTTCACGGCCTTCATAAGGCCGACGTTGCCTTCCTGGATCAGGTCAGCCTGAGCCAGACCGTAACCCGAATAACTGCGAGCGATGTGCACAACAAAGCGCAGGTGGGCGAGGACCATTTGTCGGGCCGCGTCCAGATCCTGCTCATAGTAGAGACTCTCAGCCAGTTCACGCTCCCGCTCGGGCGTCAGCAAGGGAATGCTGTTGACCGTCTGCACATAGGCCTCAAGGTTCGCACCCGGGACTAAAGCATAAGCAGGTTGCAAAGAAGTGGTCATACGAAAAAACCTCCAGCGCACATGTGATGTGCAGTTCAGCACTAGCCAGATTGACCCGGAACCGCTAACCAAGTTCCTTGATTTTCAGAAGCCAATCTGGTGAAACAATATTGATGCTCTATCGGGGCGCCAGCTCACGCAGGTGACGGGCGACCGCAATCCAGGCACCGATATACCCTAACAGAACCGCTCCAAGCAAGAGCGAAAAACCATCGGCCATCGGTACACCTGCCAGCGAGAAGTCGCTGCCATACAGACCTGCCAGCCCGACAACCGCACCATTCAGCCAGTCCAGACCATACGCCAGTACGCCCCATGACAGGATCCCTGCCCCGAAACCATACAGCGCGCCCATATAAAGAAAGGGCCTGCGCACGTAGCTGTCTGTACCGCCTACCAGCTTGATGACTTCGATTTCGGTGCGGCGGTTTTCGATGTGCAGACGTATCGTGTTACCAATCACCAACAGCAAAGCCGATACCAGCAGAACCGTCAAGCCGAAGACGAATCGATCGCCCAGTTTAAGGATCGCTGCCAGCCTTTCAACCCAGAGCAGGTCCAGTTGCGCCTGCTGTACCTTCGGCAGCCCAGCAAGCCGGGTACGCAAGGCCTCCAGCGCAGGCTTGTCAACTTCATCCGGTGTTACCAGCACCACGCCCGGGAGCGGGTTTTCCGGCAGTTCCTTGAGCGCCTCGCCCAGACCGGACTGCTGCTGGAACTCTTTCAGTGCCTGATCGCTGCTGATGTACTCGGCATCGGCCACGCCGGGCATCGCTTTGATCTCGTCACGCATTCGCGTGCCGTCAGCAGAGCTGGCATCCAGGTTGAGGTAGATGGATATCTGCGCAGCACGCTGCCATGAACCGCCAAGACGCTCGACATTGCTCAGCAGTAATGACAGGCCCATTGGCAGGCTCAGGGCAATCGCCATGACCAGACAGGTAAAGAAACTGCCGATAGGCTGTTTGCCCAGACGACGCAGGCTGTCTACCAGACTGGAGCGATGGCTTTCCAGCCAGGCCGACAGCAACATGCTGAAGTCCGGGCCGTCATCATCGTGGTCGTGACGCTGTTTGTTCTTTTTCGGCGGCAACGGGTCAGCCGCCTTGGGCGCGACGCGTTCCGACACCTTGGGGCTACGTGTAGCACTCATACCCCAGCCTCCCCGTCACCGATCAGGCGTCCGCGTTGCAGGGTCAGCATGCGATGGCGCATGCGGGCAATCAACGCCAGGTCGTGACTGGCGATCAGCACGCTGGTCCCCAGTCGGTTGATGTCTTCAAAAACGCCCATGATTTCCGCGGCCAGGCGTGGATCGAGGTTACCGGTCGGTTCATCGGCCAGCAGCAGTGCTGGACGATGAACGATGGCGCGGGCAATGCCGACACGCTGCTGCTGACCTGTAGACAGGTCGCCGGGGTACAGATCGGACTTGTCCGACAGCGCCACGCGCTCAAGTGCCGAATCGACGCGCTTGGCAATCTCGGGCTTGGACAGGCCAAGGATCTGCAACGGCAACGCAATGTTGTTGAACACCGTGCGGTCGAACAGCAATTGGTGATTCTGGAACACTACGCCGATCTGGCGGCGCAGGAACGGGATCTGCGCATTGCTGATCTGCCCGAGATCCTGGCCTGCCAGCATCAGCTTGCCGGTTGTCGGGCGCTCCATGGCCAGCAACAGGCGCAGCAGCGTGCTTTTGCCAGCACCGGAGTGACCGGTGACAAACAGAAACTCGCCGCGACGTACTCGAAAGCTCAGTTCATGCAACCCGACGTGTCCATTCGGATAGCGCTTACCGACCTGCTCGAATCGAATCATGGACGCTCCCGCTCCGCAAACAGAGCCTGAACAAAGGGTTCGGCTTCGAAGGTCCGCAGATCGTCGATCCCTTCTCCTACACCGATATAACGAATAGGCAGCCCGAACTGCTTGGCCAGAGCGAAAATCACACCGCCCTTGGCCGTGCCATCCAGCTTGGTGAGTGCCAGCCCGGTCAATGTAACGGTCTGGTTGAATTGCTTGGCCTGATTGATCGCGTTTTGACCAGTGCCTGCATCAAGCACCAGCAGCACTTCATGAGGAGCATCGGCGTCCAGTTTGCCGATAACGCGGCGCACCTTCTTCAATTCCTCCATCAGGTTGTCCTTGGTGTGCAGACGACCGGCCGTGTCAGCGATCAATACGTCAATGCCACGCGCCTTGGCAGCCTGAACGGCATCGAAGATGACCGAAGCCGAGTCGGCGCCAGTGTGCTGGGCAATCACCGGAATATGGTTACGCTCGCCCCACACCTGCAATTGCTCGACAGCGGCGGCGCGGAACGTATCGCCAGCAGCCAGCATGACTTTCTTGCCTTCCAGCTGCAGCTTCTTGGCCAGCTTGCCGATGGTCGTGGTCTTGCCCGCGCCGTTGACGCCCACCACCAGAATCACGAACGGCTTCTGTTCAGCCTTGATCACCAATGGCTGCTCGACAGGCTTGAGCATCGCGGCCAGTTCACCCTGCAACGAGGTGTACAACGCCTGAGCGTCGGTCAACTGCTTACGGGCGACTTTCTGGGTCAGGCTCTGAATAATGACCGAAGTAGCCTCGACACCGACATCTGCCGTCAACAGACGGGTTTCGATTTCTTCCAGCAGGTCATCATCGATAGCTTTCTTGCCCAGAAACAGACTGGCCATGCCTTCGCCAATACTGGCGCTGGTTTTCGACAGCCCTTGCTTGAGGCGGGCAAAGAAGCCGACCTTGGCGCTTTCAGGCTCTTGTACCGGAGCAGGAACGGGCGCGGGAACAGGAGTGGTTTCCTGAACAGGCGGCACGACCAAAGCTGCCAATGCTGCTGGCTGGGCGAGTTCTGGCTGAGCGGCTTCCGGTGTGGCAACGCTGATCGGCGTAATGTCGGCTACAGGCTCGGCAATGACTGGCTCGGCCTCGACCGGTTCAGCTACTTGCGGCTCAGGGCTTTTGTAAAAATGGCTCTGCTCCGGGATTACCGGTGTGACATGCGGCGCACGGTCATCACTCAGCGCTACCGGCTCTTCCGCTACCGGCAAGGTCAGCCATGGCTGCGGCGACGGCGCACCCGGCTCGACCTGAGTTTGCGGCGCAGGAGCGGCAGATTCGGCCATGGCCTCCGGCACTGACTGCGAGGCAACAGGAGATTCAACCTGCGGCGTCGTTTCGACAATCGGGTCAGGCTGCGTCGGGGTCGATTCGGGTGGCGTTGGCTCGGCTTCCTGCGGCTTCTTGCGCAGCCATCCGAACAGGCCTTTCTTCTCTCCAGCCGCAGCTGGGGTCTTCTTGTCGTCGTTGGAACCAAACATGGAGGACGGCTATCTCAAGGTTGCGGGACGCCAGAGGGCGACCCGGAAAAATTCTGACATGCAAAACAGACTGCGTTTAGGACTTCTTGTTCACTCAACGGTCGCTTGTGCAGCTACCTTTACCTGCGTTTCAGACAGGTTTCACTCGCAATCGGCCAGTGAAGGCTGTCTCTGAAGCAAACGGATCAGTATCCTAACACCCCCGCGCCCGCCGACGCTAAGTTCACGCGGGCCGTCCTACAGGTTCGAACTACGAATGAATGCTCTAGCCCGCCGCGCCGCAGGCCTGCTGCTCAGCACAGTTTGTCTGCCTTTGACTGCATTGGCTGCTGACCCGCAACCGACCCACGAATTTACCCTCGACAATGGCCTGAAGGTCGTTGTCCGTGAAGATCACCGCGCTCCCGTGGTGGTTTCCCAGATCTGGTACAAGGTCGGCTCCAGCTACGAGACGCCGGGCCAGACCGGTCTGTCCCACGCGCTTGAACACATGATGTTCAAAGGCAGCAGCAAGACCGGGCCGGGAGAATCCTCGCTGATTCTGCGCGATCTGGGCGCCGAAGAAAACGCCTTCACCAGCGATGACTACACCGCCTACTATCAGGTGCTGGCCCGTGACCGCCTGAGCGTGGCGCTGGAGCTGGAAGCCGATCGCATGGCGACGCTGAAACTGCCGCCTGACGAATTCAGTCGCGAGATCGAAGTCATCAAGGAAGAACGCCGCCTGCGCACCGATGACAAGCCGATGGGCAAGGCGTTCGAACGCTTCAAGGCGATGGCCTACCCGGCCAGCGGCTATCACACGCCAACCATTGGCTGGATGGCAGACCTGGAACGCATGAAAGTCGAAGAACTGCGCCACTGGTACGAATCCTGGTACACCCCGAACAACGCCACACTGGTGGTGGTCGGTGACGTGCAGCCGGATGAGGTCAAGGCGCTGGCAGAGCGCTTCTTCGGGCCGATCCCGCGTCGCGACGTGCCGCCTTCGAAAAAACCGCTTGAGCTGGCCGAACCCGGCGAGCGCAAGATTACCCTGCACGTCAAAACCCAGTTACCGAGCCTGATTTACGGCTTCAACGTGCCAAGCGTCGCCACTGCTGAAGATCCACGTTCGGCCAACGCCCTGCGCCTGATCGCTGCCCTGCTCGACGGTGGCTACAGCGCGCGCATTCCGGCACGACTGGAACGTGGCGAAGAGCTGGTCTCTGGCGCCTCCTCGCGCTACGACGCCTTTGCCCGCGGTGACAGCCTGTTCATGATCAGCGCCACGCCGAACACACAAAAGAAGAAGACACTGGCCGATGTCGAAGCCGGAATCTGGCGCCTGCTTAATGACCTGAAAACCAAGGCACCGTCCGCAGAAGAGCTAGAGCGTGTAAGGGCTCAAGTCATCGCCGGAGTGGTGTACGAGCGTGATTCGATCACCAGCCAGGCGACCATGATCGGCGAGCTGGAAACCGTCGGCCTGTCCTGGAAGCTGATGGACAACGAACTTGAGGCGCTGCAAAGCGTGACGCCGCAGGACATTCAGAAAGCTGCCAATACCTATTTCACCCGTGAGCGCCTCAGCGTTGCGCACGTTTTGCCTGAGGAGAAAGCCAAATGATCAAGCGCAACGCTTCACGTCATGCGCTGCTCGGCCTGATCCTGGCCGGTTCACTCGGTGCCTTTGTCGCCCAGCCGGTGCTGGCCGATAACGCCGCTGTTACCGAGCCAACCCAGGCCGCTCAAACCACACCGGCACTGGGCAGTAACCTGCAAACCCTCAAGGAACTGGACGGCAAGGCACCGGCCCGCCGCGCGCTGAACATCCAGACCTGGAAGACCGCCGAAGGCGCCAAGGTCCTGTTCGTCGAGTCGCGCGAGCTGCCGATGTTCGACATGCGCCTGATCTTTGCCGCTGGCAGCAGCCAGGACCAGAAATCACCGGGTATCGCCCTGCTCACCAACGCCATGCTCAATGAAGGCGTGAAAGGCAAGGATGTCAGCGCCATTGCTCAGGGTTTCGAAGGCCTGGGCGCGGACTTCGGCAACGGTTCCTACCGCGACATGGCCGTTGCCTCGCTGCGCAGCCTTAGCGCGGTCGACAAGCGTGATCCGGCCTTGAAGCTGTTCGGCGAGGTGGTGGGCAAGCCCACCTTCCCTGCCGACTCGCTGACGCGCATCAAGAACCAGTTGATCGACAGCCTCGAAAGCCAGAAGCAGAGCCCGGCCGCTATCGGCACCAATGAGCTGTTCAAGCGCCTGTACGGTGATCATCCCTATGCTCACCCGAGCGAAGGTGATGTCAAGAGCATCAATGCCATTACGCTTGCTCAGCTCAAGGCCTTCCACGCCAAGGGTTATGCAGCTGGCAATGCGGTGATCGCCCTGGTCGGCGACCTGTCCCGTGACGAGGCGCAAGCCATTGCAGCCCAGGTTTCCGCCTCGCTGCCAAAAGGCCCGGCGCTGGCCAAGGTCCCCGTTCCGGTCGAACCCAAGGCCGGTCCGACGCACATCGAGTTTGCTTCTAATCAGACCCACCTGATGCTTGCGCAACTGGGCATCGACCGTAACGACCCGGATTACGCTGCACTGACCGTTGGTAACTCGGTACTCGGCGGTGGCGGTTTTGGCAGCCGACTGATGACCGAGGTGCGTGAAAAACGCGGCCTGACCTATGGCGTATCGTCCGGCTTTACCGCCATGCAGGTGGCAGGCCCATTCATGATCGGCCTGCAAACCCGTGCCGAGATGAGTGAAAACACGCTCAAACTGGTGCAGGACATCGTCCGCGACTTTCTTGCCAACGGTCCGACTCAGAAAGAGCTCGATGACGTGAAGCGCGAACTGACTGGCAGCTTCCCGCTCACCGCCGCCAGTAACTCGGCAATCGTCGGCCAGTTGGGTGCCATCGGCTTCTACGACCTGCCGCTGACGTACCTGGAAGACTACATGGCCGCCGCCCAGAGCGTGACGGTCGAACAGGTCAAGGCGGCGATGAGCAAGCATTTGAGTGCCGACAAGATGGTCATCGTCACGGTCGGCCCGACTGTCGAGCAGAAGCCATTGCCTGCACCGACCGACACACCCACCCGCCAACCTGTAGGGGTCCCGGAACACTGATGGCCAATCCACGTCCGAAGGGCCATAACGGCCTGGGTCAGCTTCGCATCATCGGGGGAGAATGGGGCAGCCGCCGCCTGACGTTCCCGGACGCCCCCGGCCTGCGCCCGACGCCGGATCGCGTGCGCGAAACCCTGTTCAACTGGCTCGCGCCTTACATTGCCGGCGCCAGGGTACTGGACGTCTTCACCGGCAGCGGCGCGCTGTTTTTCGAGGCCCTGTCGCGGGGTGCCAGCATGGGCCTGGCGCTGGACAGCAACGCCGCTGCCATCGCCAGCCTGCGCCAGAACCTCAACGCCCTGAACTGCACCAGTGGCCAGGTTTCCCAGACCGACGCCCTGCGCCACCTGGAAACATCCGTGGCAACGCCTTTCGACCTGGTCTTCCTCGACCCGCCCTTCCATCAGGGCTTGCTGGCATCCGCCTGCAACCTGCTGGAAACCCGTGGCTGGCTGGCCGACAACGCCTGGGTCTATACCGAGAGCGAGACACCACCGTCGACCCTCGGCCTGCCCGGCAGCTGGCGCCTGCATCGCGAGAAGAAGGCGGGGCAGGTTTACTACGCGTTGTGGCAGCGGGGGTAATAAACGTTCACGGACGTCTAATGATACGTCCGTGAACATTGGCTGCGCCGGAGACCAGACAGCCTGTCAAACGCTTCTATTTACCGTTAATTCGAGCCCTGGGACCCTGCTGACCTCACTCACTACAAAGCCTATCAATCCGTATGGCTTTAAAGCCATATCCAGCTTGAGCTTCAGACGAGCCGCCAAACGACCATAGTCTCTCGACGACCACGCTAAAAGCAGCACTATCACCAAACTATGACCCTCTTTGGCCGGTGGCGTAAAAGCAGATAACTCGCCATCATTTTCCCTGTGTGCCACCACAACAGAAACCAAAGTATCTCGAAACTTCTGCATCACCTCGTCAATAATAAACAGCTTCCGACGCTGCACGTTTACTTCTCTGGCAAACGACTGCGTATCAAGCCACCCTTTGGTCAGGGTGACAGAGGCGGGAATCGCACCTGACATTCTCGGCAGGTTGTCTGGCTCATAACCAAGGCAGTCCTTGATTTCTATCCACCAATGGCGATTTTCCCGGGTGGCCAGAATATCCATACCTTTAAGACTTCGCTTCATGCGCTCGCTATACCAGACAGTCTCATCGAACTTGATGACCTTCCAGTCATCACCAAATGAGAAAGTCAGTTTTCCCTCAACAACATCAACCATTGGCAATGTGCAACTCACGATCGTACTGAGCAAGTTCCTCATCCAGCATGACCAATTTTGAAAGACCGTCTAAAGCATCCACTTGCTCGACCGAGACGCCCTCGACACCCTCCTCTCTTTTAAGCCCCCAGTACTGGAGTGGAAAAGGTTTTTGTCTCGAGAGCAGATCGAGCTCTTTGAGTAAAAAGAAGCTATGGGTCGCAATGAATATCTGCACGCCCTGACTTGCCAGTTCATGTATGACGTTGGCAACCAGGCGGATCAGACGAGGATTGAGATTCGCTTCCGGCTCGTCCCAGAAAAGATACCCCTTGTCGAGAACAGAGCCTGTGGCAATCAGACGGGCAAGCATTGCCAGCTTCCTCAGCCCTTCAGCGACCAGAGGCATCTCCATGGAGCCCTTGCCTGGCATATTCAGGTAAAAGCGACCGCTGTTGTCCAGAACCACTTTGCCACCCAAGGCTTGCTCAATTGGCTGCAATATCTGAGCTGCCCATTTTTCCCGAGGCCCTTTTAGGGTGGGCGAACCGAGATGCAGGCATGTATCACGCCACGTCTCCTCAAATTCAAGATAATGCCCTTCATAAACAGAGACAAAACCAGGATATATCGTCAACAGTTCACGAGTCGGCAGATAAAGCGGGCTCTGCTTGTCCCACTTTTCCGGGAGCTTTTCTATCTGAACGTCTGTTTTGGCACTGGTCGCAAAACTGACAGCTGTGTCCAGAGCTATGTCGTCAAAGGCCAATGAAACTTCGCATCTGTCACGGCCTTGCTTGCGACGTGCAAGCCTGCCAACCGACTCAGGCCTGAATACGCCTGTGAGTTTCTCAGCATAGGCTTTCTGCAGGTAAGTCTTGGTGGGCTCAGCCAAGCTCGCTTTTTTCGCTGCCTCAGCGCTTGTAGCAATCAGCGCATAAGCAATTTTAAGTAAATGGGTTTTACCCATTCCGTTCTCCCCGACGATGACATTGAGGCCGGGGCTACAAATGAGGTTCAGCTCTCGGAAAACCGTGAGATTTTTAACGCTCAGTGTCTTGAGCATCAGAGGTTTCCTTATGCGTAAATTCAGAAAGCGAACAGTATCGCTTGACCGGCCTGATGTGTAGCACTCTATGCGCTGTAATCGCCTGCTTTATGGCCTTATTTGTCAAAGAGTCATGTCGCGCAAATATTAGAGATTCGTCCTACACCGCACCTCTTGGCCAGACACTTCCATCAAAGCCACATTGCCAGACTCTCTTACGTTCCACCTCGTCCGCAGCACTGCACTAGAGTCCGCCCCACGGAAATGTTCAACCCTCCCCATCCGGACGGGCTCCTGTTTGAAGAGGTGATTCCGGGTTTGCAGACCACCGGCACCGAGTTCGCCAGCCACTTGGGTTTTGCAAGAGAAACGCTATCGAGAATTCTGCATGGACATGCACCTGTGAGCCCCGATCCGGCAGTCAGGCGTTGGCGGGCAGCTATCAGCAGCGCGCGTCTGTAGCTGGGTATTCAGGCGGACTATGACCTGTGGCAAGCCGAACATCACTAGCAGCCGCCGATTGATCCATATGTCAGGGCCACCCCAAACTAATGCCGAGACAGCCCAAATGGATTGTCATAACACTCGCATTCGCCCCACTTACATCCCGGCCCACTTAATGGCACCGTATGGCATCAGCCCTTGAATTGATCGTTGAGCAAGAACGTGCCTACACACCTCTCCTTCCTGTCCCATGCAAACCCGTTCACGCCAGCTATCGGGATGAGCAACCCGCATCTGCAAACCCTGTGGGGGCCGCTATTGCGCAAGCCAACGCTGCTGGCGCGTACTCGCGAGCGGTTGTGGCTGAAGGACGGAGACTTTCTGGACATGGACTGGCATGGTCCTGACACGACCGATGCGCCGCTGGTGCTGGTGTTGCATGGCCTGACTGGATCGTCAAACTCGCCGTACGTCGCGGGGCTGCAAAAGGCGATGGCAGCACGGGGCTGGGCCAGCGTTGCATTGAACTGGAGGGGCTGCTCGGGCGAACCGAACCTGCTGTCACGCAGTTACCACTCAGGGGCGAGCGAGGATTTGGCTGAAGTGATTGCTCACTTGAAAGCCAAGCGTCCGCTGGCCCCGCTTTACGCCGCCGGGTATTCACTGGGCGGCAATGTACTGCTCAAATACCTGGGTGAAGCGGGCAAGAACAGCGATCTGCTGGGTGCCGTTGCTGTGTCAGTGCCGTTTCGGCTCGATGAATGCGCAAACCGCATTGGCCAGGGCTTTTCCAGGGTCTATCAGCGACACTTCATGCGCGCAATGCTCACCTACGTCCGCGACAAACAGCAGCGTTTTCAGCATGAGGGGCTGACCGAGGGGCTCGCCGAACTCGCGGCCCTTGGCTCGCTGGAGAACATGCGCACGTTCTGGGACTTCGACGGCCGGGTCACCGCGCCACTGCACGGCTTCGCCGATGCCACGGATTATTACCGCAGAGCGTCCAGTCGTTACTATCTGGGGCAGATCGAGACGCCCACGCTGATTATTCAGTCCACTGACGACCCGTTCGTCTTCCCCCACAGCCTGCCCGAACCAAGCGAGCTGTCGCCCTGCACGGAATTCGAATTGCACGCCAAAGGCGGGCATGTCGGCTTCGTCGAGGGCTCGCTGCGTAATCCAGCCTACTACCTCGAACGGCGCATTCCGCTATGGCTAAGCGCTGCCCACGAGCGTGACGCCCGCAACAGCAACTGACAGGTCAATCGCTGCCGGTCGCAACTTCTCGTGACGGGTCGGTGATCCACTCACTCCACGAACCCGCATACAGGGTCCCGAGCGGATACCCGGCCAGGCACAGGGCAAACAGGTTGAGGCAGGCTGTTACGCCCGATCCGCAATAGGCCACCAGACTCTCCGGCGGCCGACCTTGCAATTTTTCGGCAAACCGCTGCCTGAGCCGTTCAGGCGGCAGAAACAGCCCGTCGGGTCCGAGATTGTCACTGCAAGGCGCACACTGCGCGCCGGGGATATGCCCGGCAACAGGGTCCAGGGGTTCTACGTCACCGCGAAAACGGGCTTCGGCGCGGGCGTCGATCAGGGTCATTTCCGGACGTCCGAGACGCCCCTGCAACCGAGTTGCGCTCAGCAACAGGGACATGTCCGGCTCAGCGCTGAAATGACCGGGTGTATGGCTCGGCGCGTCAAGGCTCAGCGGCAGTCCGGCCGCGTGCCAGGCCTTCAAGCCACCGTCGAGCAGATACACTCCCTCGCGCTTGCCCATCCAGGCCAGTAACCACCAGGCACGCGCAGCGAACATTGCGGGGCCGTCGTCATAGAGCACGATATCGCTGTCAGCGTTGATACCCCACGCTTGAAAGCACTGCAGCAAGGCGTCGGGGTCTGGCAACGGATGGCGCCCGGTCTTGCCCTTGATAGCTGGCCCGCTAAGGTCGCGCTTCAGATCGGCAAAGGACGCCCCTTCGATATGCCCCTGAGCGTAACTGCGCTGACCGTAATCAGAGTCTTCCAGTGCAAAACGGCAATCCAGAATCACCAGCCCCGGGCTTTTCTGGCGATCGGCCAGTTGCTGCGGGCTGATCAGTTGCGCGATAGACATGACACACTCCCGAGACAGAAAACCTCATAATCAGGCCGCTCAGCGACCCATCAATTCATTCCAGAATCTTCGACAGCGGCGCGTGAAACGTTGCGCACAAGGCGTCGAACGCCTCGCGGGCCTCAGGCGCGACGCAGCTGGATTCGAGCATAAGCACCTGATAGACCCCGCGTCGAATGGCTTCTTCGTTCACGTGTGTGGAATTCTCCCGATTCGTACACAGAAAACGCACCCATGACGTCAGAACGATCCAGGTGTTGAGGCTGGTCCACTCGATCTGCGCCTCATCCATTTTCAAGATGCCCGCATTGATGAAACCGCGGTAGATGGTCATCGCCTGCATCAGACAGCGATACGAAAAGCGTCGATAGCGCGCTGCCAGTTCGGCATCCGATGTCAGCAGATGCTCAAGATCACGATGCAGAAAACGGTAGCGCCACATGGCATCAATGATCGCCAGAAAATAATCGCGCTTGTCTTCTATGGTGGGCGGACGATCGGCGGGCAGGGTCAGAAAGCTGCCTATCAATCCCTCGTATTCGCGGAACAGCTCGGCAATGATCACCTGCTTGTTGGCGAAGTGGTAATAGAGGTTCCCTGGCGAGATTTGCATGTGTGCCGCGATATGATTAGTGGTCACGCTACGCTCACCCTGCTGATTGAACAGCTCCAGGCTGGTTTGCACGATTCGCTCACGGGTTTTGGTACGGGGTGCCATGCTGGGCCGGGCCTCTCTTCTGAGGAGATGGTGGCGATATTAGCGCAAGCGTTTGTGCAACGGGATAGGCCAGCAGTAGCAAATCGACATAGCGCCGCCCCTGCAAATTGATCAGGGGCGGCGCGGATTAATATCAAAATCTCAGATACCCCCATAATCAGGGCATTTGGCGCGAAACATGGCCGATAATCGGCGCAATAAGACCTTCAGTGCATACCGGGCAGCTTGGCCCGTCGGGAAGGCTGCGATACCATCCGAGTCCCACAACGGACTCCGACCAGGACGACGCGATGAACCGAGTGTTGTACCCAGGCACCTTCGACCCTATTACCAAGGGCCATGGAGATCTGGTCGAACGTGCCTCGCGCCTGTTCGACCAAGTGGTCATTGCGGTTGCCGCCAGCCCGAAGAAAAACCCGTTGTTCCCGCTGGAACAACGCGTCGAGCTGGCCCGAGAGGTCACCAGGCACTTGCCCAACGTGGAAGTCGTCGGTTTCTCCACGCTGCTCGCACATTTTGCCAAGGAGCAGAACGCCAACGTCTTCTTGCGCGGCCTTCGTGCAGTGTCGGACTTCGAATACGAGTTTCAGCTGGCCAACATGAACCGGCAATTGGCACCGGACGTCGAAAGTCTATTTCTTACGCCGTCAGAGCGCTACTCGTTCATTTCCTCGACGTTAGTGCGTGAAATCGCAGCGTTGGGCGGAGATATCACCAAGTTTGTCCATCCCGCCGTTGCCGATGCGCTGACCGAGCGCTTCAAACGCTGATCACTGGCACTGCAAGTCAAGGTGCATCCTGAGGCCTAATGCGGCACAATTCGCCGCATTGGTTTTCATGTGCCCCGGCGTCGGCCGCGGCAGGAGCAATTCATGTCCCTTATCATCACTGACGATTGCATCAACTGCGACGTCTGCGAACCCGAGTGCCCGAACGAGGCGATTTCACAAGGCGAAGAGATCTACGTGATCAACCCGAACCTGTGTACCGAATGCGTGGGCCATTACGACGAGCCGCAATGCCAGCAGGTTTGCCCGGTCGACTGCATCCCGCTGGACGAAAATCACGTCGAAAGCAAAGAGCAACTGATGGACAAGTACCGGATCATCACCAGCAAGGTCTGATCCTTTACTGCTGCTTACCGTATCCATCGCCAGTGCAACCCAGACAGCGCACAAATGCTGCCTTGCCCGGATCGACCACCAGTGCCTTGCCCGTGGCCCCTAGATTGCCGCCTGCCGCTGCAAAAGGCGAAGCAATCACAAATAGCCCAGTGCCGATAATGGTCGCCGCGATCAACAACGGCCGCGCAATCAGCAGGTCGCCGATCATGGCGTAGGCCGGTGGATTCTGGATGGCATAGACCGGATCACCGCTGCCTTCGGTGACATCGCCCGCAATGGCGGGCATCGCCTGCAAGCCTATGAACAGCGCCAGCGTGGCAGCGAAAATACGAAACAGGCTCATGGCTTGGTCCTTCAGGCGTAGCGAATTGAGGTGCCATCACTATAAACAGGGATGGAGGTTACGCAAGTGGCCCAAGGTGTACGGTCCCGCTATTTCAGCGCTGGCACTTCGGGCAATAGACGCTGGCACGCTGGCCCAGCTTGATCTCGCGTAACGTCGCCCCGCAAACCTTGCACGGTTGGCCGCCACGCCCATAGGCGAACAACTCCTGTTGAAAATACCCCGGCTTGCCGTCGCCGCCGATGAAATCCCGCAGCGTCGTGCCGCCGCGCTCGATGGCGTAGGCCAGAATGCGCTTGATCTCTATCGCCAGTTTCAAATACCGCGCTCTGGAAATCGCTTTGGCCTCACGGCGCGGATCGATACCCGCCGCGAACAACGCTTCGGTGGCGTAGATATTCCCCACCCCCACAACGACGGCGTTATCCATGATGAACGGCTTGACGGCAATCGACTTGCCGCGCGAGCGCTCGTAAAGCCGCTCGCCGTCGAACAGATCGGTGAGAGGCTCCGGTCCGAGACGGATCAGCAGTTCATGGTTATGCGGATCATGACTCCAGAGCATCGCGCCAAAACGACGCGGATCGGTGTAACGCAGCGCCAGACCTGATTCCAGCTCGATGTCGACATGCTCATGCTTGAGTGCAGGCATGCCGACTTCAACCATGCGCAGGTTGCCGGACATCCCCAGATGACTGATGAGGGTGCCGACTTCGGCCTGAATCAACAAGTACTTGGCACGACGCTCAACCTGCACGATGCGCTGCCCTGAAAGGCGCACATCAAGGTCTTCAGGGATCGGCCAGCGCAGGCGGCCATCGCGCACGATCACGCGGCTGACGCGCTGACCTTCGAGATGCGGCGCAATGCCCCGGCGGGTGGTTTCGACTTCTGGTAATTCAGGCATGTATAACTCGGTCGTGCAGAGAGGAAAGCCCAGGAGCGCGCAGGATCAGCGCGCGCCCAGTTCGCGAATGCTTTCCCTCAAATATTCAAAGTCGTATTCGGAAAGCGCGACGTAATCCAGCACCAGCGGCCCGACACTTTCCCACTCGTGATCGACATCCTGACTGCCCAGCACACGATAGGACTGACAGATATGTTCAGCCATTTTCAGCGGGGCCAGCAGATTCTTGAGCGTGGGATCGCGGCTTGTGTCGTCCTGGAAGATCGCCAATGCGTTGTGATGATTGGCGATGGCGTTGGTGACGTGCTCCGGCAGACGCCAGGATTTGGCGGTGTAATAACCCACCACCGAATGGTTGGTGTCGAACGCACGGTTTTCAGTGTCAACCACCCGGCAGTCAGGTCCGGCATTGGCATAGGCCTCCTCCAGCACCGTCATGTAATCGGGAAAACGCTTGAGCATCAGCGGGATGCCGCAGTCGTGAAACAGACCCAGGGCGTAGGATTCATCCACAGTTTGCGAGCCGATGCGCTTGGCCAGCGTCAGACTGGTCATCGCCACATCCTGCGCCGTGTCCCAGAAGCGGTTCAAGGTCACAATGGCCTCGTCAGTCATCTCGCCCCTGATCGACTGCGCGTTGATCAGATTGATGACGGTACGGCTGCCCAGCAGGTTCACGGCCTTATCGATGGAGGCGATCTTGCTGGACAGGCCGTAATGCGCCGAGTTGACGATCTTCAGCAGCGCCCCGGACAACCCCGGGTCCTGTGCAATCAAGCGCGCAATGGCGCCCAGATCCGGATCAGGCATGTACTGCTCCATCTGCAGATCAACCATGATCTGCGGCTGGGGAGGCACGCTGATGCCCTGCAACGCTATCTGTATCTGCTCGGAAGTAAGCTCTTCGGACATAGTTATTCACTCGCAGTAATGAGTGGATTCTCCGCTCTTGGACGTGAACGGTCCATCACCGCGGACTAAGATTTTCTCGGAACTTTGGCTTATGTACAGCTTCGGACCCTATGTACGTGGCGTAGACAGCGGCCTCAAAAAGGCCTGCAGTGCGCCACCCATCAAGCCTGACACTGGAGGATCCCATGTCCAAAGCACTGACTGGCAAGCGCATCGCAATTCTTGTAACCGACGGTTTCGAGCAGGTCGAACTGACCGCTCCGAAACAGGCTCTGGAGCAGGCAGGTGCCACCGTGGAAATTCTTTCTGCAGAGGAAGGCCAGGTCAAAGGCTGGAATCACGACAAGCCGGCTGACGACTTCAAGGTCGACCGGACGTTCAAGGCGGCCAATGCCAGCGACTATCACGGCGTGGTATTGCCGGGCGGCGTGCAGAATTCCGACACCATCCGCGTGGACACTGATGCGCAGAAGATCGTCAAGGACATCGACGCGTCCGGCAAACCACTGGCCGTCATCTGTCATGGCGGCTGGCTGCTGATTTCTGCCGGCCTGGTCAAGGGCAAGACGCTGACCAGCTTCAACACCCTGAAAGACGACCTGGTCAATGCAGGCGCCAAATGGGTCGATCAGGAGGTGGTGACCGATGGCACGCTGATCAGCAGCCGTCAGCCCGATGACATCCCGGCCTTCAACAGCAAGCTGATTGAAGCGTTGTCCGCATAATACATCGCGTTAATCGTCGTCATCCCGGTGCACAACCGGGATGACGCGCTATAATCCCGCTCTTTTTTCAGGAGCGACGTCATGTCCCTGCCTAGCTTGCGCCTCAAAGCCAACGCCGACCGCCGCCTGCGCGCCGGTCATCTGTGGGTCTACAGCAACGAGATCGACGTAGCCGCCACACCGCTGAGCGGTTTTGCGGCCGGTGATCAGGCACTGCTGGAAGCCGCTGGCGGCAAACCGCTGGGCATCGTCGCCATGAGCCCCAACAACCTGATCTGCGCACGCCTGCTGTCGCGTGACATCAAGCTGCCTCTCGACAAGTCGCTGCTCGTTCACCGCATCAACGTTGCGCTGTCGTTGCGCGAGCGTCTGTTCGACAAGCCTTTCTATCGTTTGGTGTTCGGCGACTCCGACCTGCTGCCGGGTCTGGTAGTCGATCGTTTCGGCGACATTCTGGTCGTCCAGCTAGCTTCAGCCACCATGGAAAACCACAAGGAAGACATCATCGCGGCGCTGGTTCAGGTCATCAAGCCGAGCGGCATCCTGTTCAAGAATGACTCGGCAGCGCGCGACGCTGAAGGTCTGAATCGTTACGTTGAAACCGTGTTCGGCCTGGTGCCGGAGTGGGTTGCGCTGGAAGAGAACGGCGTGAAGTTCGAAGCGCCGGTCATGGCCGGGCAGAAGACTGGCTGGTTCTATGACCACCGCATGAACCGCGCGCGCCTGGCGCCTTACGTCAAAGGCAAGCGCGTACTGGACCTGTATAGCTACATCGGTGGCTGGGGCATTCAGGCCGCGGCGTTTGGTGCAGCCGATGTTACCTGCGTCGACGCCTCGTCTTTCGCCCTGGATGGCGTGGAGCGCAACGCAGCGCTGAACGGTTTTGCGGAAAAAATGACCTGCATCGAAGGTGACGTGTTCGAAGCCTTGAAAGAGCTGAAAGCCGGTGAAGAGCGTTTCGACGTGATCGTTGCCGACCCGCCTGCGTTCATCAAGCGCAAGAAAGACATGAAAAACGGTGAAGGCGCCTATCGCCGCCTGAACGAACAGGCCATGCGCCTGCTGTCCAAAGACGGCATTCTGGTCAGCGCCTCGTGCTCGATGCACCTGCCGGAAGACGACCTGCAGAACATCCTGCTGACCAGCGCCCGTCACCTGGACCGCAATATCCAGCTGCTGGAACGCGGCAGCCAGGGCCCGGACCACCCCGTACACCCCGCCATCGCCGAAACGCGCTACATCAAGAGCATCACCTGCCGGTTACTGCCGAACAGCTGATACCAGAAGGGCCGGGACGAGAGCAACACGCCCAGACACCTCTCGTTCCCACGCCCTGCGGGTAATGCATTTCGTGACACTCTGCGTCGCAAGAGGCCTGGCGACATGCGGCACTGGCGCAGAGGTCGTATGCTCAAACCCTCCCCAACACCGCGCGCAGCCCCAGCAACAGCAGAAAATGCAGCGGATAGATCGCATAGGCCCAGCGCCGCATCGGAATCACTGCAAATCCCGGTTTGCTGCGCAGCAACGCAATGCCCAGCACGGGCGCCAACACGCACGCGACTATTGAACCAATGGAAATAGGGTCGCCCCAGGCCGCGCCAGCAAACATCTGCGGCCAGGCATTGCCTGCCAGACAGAACGCTGCCGGGAACACTGCATACCAAAGCCGTTTTTGCAGCACCAGCATGAAGACCAACGGCAGCAGCACACCGGCAAAACCGAACATCAGGTATTTCTGAAAAATCGCGGTAAGCAACAGCGCAACAATAGCCATGACCCGGGTTGTCGGGTTGCGCTGCTGCCAGCTCTGAGCAATCACCAGCCCCAACAGCAATGTCGGCATCACATTGAGCACCGTCGCGTCGGCCATGAACAGCCGATAGGGAATCTCAGCCAGCCCGGCGAACGCCAGCAACCAGCTTAGGTAACGCCATTGCACACGCGGCGCTACCAAGGCGGCACTGCGCCGCGAGAGATTCACCGCAATCGCCAGGCAGAACCAGGGAAAAGCAAAACGCCCAGGCACGTAGAGAAAATTGACTGACCAGCCGACGTAACGCAGGTGGTCGAGCACCATGCTCAGCATCGCCAGCCATTTGAGCAGGTCCAGCGTCTTGTTGCGTCCCGGCAGAAAAGGCGGGTTGGAAAGATCCATATCACTCCTGAACGGGGAATTGCGTCATGCAGCCAACACATGACCGAACCTTATATTGTCGCTACAGTGCGCACCATAATCGCCCATAAGGAATCGGCCATGACAGACCAAAGCCAACAGTTCGCCAGTGACAACTATTCCGGTATCTGCCCTGAAGCCTGGGCAGCAATGGAGCAGGCGAACAAAGGTCATCAACGGGCCTATGGGGACGATCAATGGACTGCGCGCGCTTCAGATGATTTCCGTCGGTTGTTCGAAACCGATTGCGAAGTATTCTTCGCTTTCAATGGTACGGCGGCCAATTCGCTCGCGCTGTCTTCGCTGTGCCAGAGTTACCACAGTGTCATCTGTTCGGAAACTGCCCACGTCGAAACCGATGAGTGCGGCGCGCCGGAATTTTTCTCCAATGGCTCGAAACTGCTGACCGCCCGCAGCCCCGGCGGCAAGCTGACGCCCGAATCGATTCGCGAAGTGGCGCTCAAACGTCAGGACATTCATTACCCCAAGCCGCGTGTCGTGACCCTGACCCAAGCCACCGAAGTAGGCGGTGTCTATCAGCCGGAAGAACTCAAGGCGATCAGCGCCACCTGCAAGGAACTAGGCCTGCATCTGCACATGGACGGAGCCCGGTTCTCCAACGCCTGTGCGTTTCTGGAGGCTTCGCCCGCCGAGCTGACCTGGAAGTCCGGCGTTGATGTGCTGTGCTTCGGCGGCACCAAAAACGGCATGGCGGTGGGCGAAGCGATTCTGTTTTTCGACCATGATCTGGCCGTGGATTTCGATTACCGCTGCAAGCAGGCCGGGCAACTGGCGTCGAAAATGCGCTTCCTGTCCGCGCCATGGGTCGGGCTGCTGGAAAATGACGCGTGGCTCAAGCACGCACGCCACGCTAACCGCTGCGCGCAGCTGCTGGCTGAGCTGGTCAAGGGCATTCCGGGCGTTGAACTGATGTTCCCGGTGCAGGCCAACGGGGTGTTTCTGCAATTATCGGAACCGGCCATTGCCGCATTGACGGCCAGAGGCTGGCGCTTCTACACCTTCATCGGCAACGGCGGCGCACGCTTCATGTGCTCGTGGGACACCGAAGAGGATCGCGTGCGGGAGCTGGCGGCGGACATCCGGCTGGTAATGCAGGGCTGAGGCGTCTAACGCAAGCTTGCGCGTGCAGCTTGTCGAGCTAACGGTTAATCTCCTTCTCAACGGCACTCGGCGCAAAAGGTCGCCCGACCGCCCTCAAGAAGGAGCTTGTCCGCATGTTCGATTTCTCCGCCAGGCTCAAGCAGCACTTCGACGCTCTGCACAGTGAAGCGCAATTCTTTTCCGTACGTTACGTGCATCGCACCGGCCAACGGCTGTGCGTGCGCAAGAATGTCGCCGAGCCGCCATCACTGAGCAGCGACGAAGGCGCGATGTTGACCGTGCGCCTGAACGGCGTCGAAGCGTACGCAGCCACCAACGACATTTCCCGGCAGGGTTTGCAGGCTGCCCTACAGCAGGCCGAAGCGCTGGCGCGGCGTCTGGCACCGCATGCCTTGCTCGACCTGAGCACCCAAGCCGTGTCCACGGCCAAGGCCGACTACCTGTCGCCGAACCTCGATCAGGCCTTCCCGCCGCTGAGCGACTGCATCGGCCTGCTGATGAACGAGTCGAATGCCGTCCCGAAAGACGAACGTCTGGTCAGCTGGCAAGCCTCGCTGGGGCTGGAAACCGTCGAGCAGATCTATTTCAACAGCGCGGGTGCCGAGCTTCGTCAGGCGCAGCGTTTTGTTTTCCCCGGCATGAGCGTGACCGCCTATGACGGCCGCGACAGCCAGACGCGTAACCTGGGTGGCGATAATTTCGGCCAACAGGGCGGCATCGAAGTACTGAGCCATTGCGGGCTAATCGGCGCTGCCGCCAGCGTGGCCGATCAGGCCTTGCAGTTGATCCTCGCGCCGAACACCCCGTCTGGACTGCGCGATCTGCTGTTGATGCCGGACCAGATGGTCTTGCAAATTCACGAATCGATCGGCCATCCGCTGGAACTCGACCGGATTCTTGGCGACGAGCGCAATTACGCAGGCACCAGCTTCGTCAAGACCTCCGACTTCGGCACCCTGCAATACGGCTCCAGCCTGCTGAACGTGACGTTCGACCCTGAGATTCCCGAGCAACTGGCCAGCTATGCGCATGACGACGATGGCACGTCTGCGAGCAAGCAGTTCCTGATTCGCGAAGGCCTGTTGCAACGCCCCCTCGGCGGCGCGCTATCGCAGTACCGCAGCGGTCTGGAGGGCGTTGCCAACAGCCGAGCCTGTAGCTGGAACCGCGCGCCCATTGACCGCATGGCCAATCTGAATATCGAGCCGGGCGATCAGTCGATGGACAACCTTATTGGTAACATTGAGCACGGTATTCTGATGTCGAACAATCGCTCATGGTCTATTGACGATGCGCGTAACAAGTTCCAGTTCGGCTGCGAATGGGGTCAGTTGATTGAAAACGGCGAGCTCAAGGGCGTGGTGAAGAACCCCAACTATCGGGCGATTTCCGCACAGTTCTGGAAGAATCTCAGCGCCGTTGGCGATGCGAGCACGCTCAAAGTGCTGGGCACACCCAACTGCGGCAAGGGCGAGCCGAACCAGGTGATACGGGTCGGCCATGCTTCTCCGGCGTGTGTGTTTGCCAATGTCGATGTATTTGGAGGGGACGCCTGATGCCGCACCAACAGCAATTCGAGGCGCTGGTCGCCTTGCTCAAGGCGGCGATCAGCCCGACCGAACACTTCACACTGGCTTACGATGCCGAGGCGTCGGATTTCATCCGTTTCAACCATGGCCAGGTTCGTCAGGCCGGTTGCGTGCAACAGGTGGTCGTGACCTTCAAGCTGATTGACGACGGTCGTCATGCCAACCTGGAAGTGACCCTGTCCGGTGATACCGAAACCGACAACCGGCGTTTGACCGATGCCTTGCAGCAGTTGCGCGAAACGCTGCCGTCGCTGTCGAAAGACCCGTATCTGCTGCCCAACACGCAGGCCTGGCACAGCAGCAACGTGCAAGACCTGCCATTGCCGGACAGTGCGCAGGTTGTCGAGCAGGTCAGCGCGCTGTCTCAAGGGCTGGATCTGGTCGGCTTTTACGCGGCTGGCCCGTTATATCGAGGCTTTGCCAGTTCGTGGGGTGCGCTGGGCTGGCATCAGGCCAACAGCTTCAATTTCGACTGGAGCCTGTTTCATGAAAACGGCCAGGCGGTGAAAGCCAACTACGCCGGTCACGACTGGAACAGCGAGGCATTTTTACGCCGTTTCGAGCAGGCACGCGAGCAACTGGAGTTTCTCGGACGCCCGCTGCACGTTTTGGAACCGGGGCAATACCGTGCCTACCTGGCGCCGGCGGCAGTGGACGAAGTGATCGGCATGCTCACCTGGGGCGGGTTCTCCGCTCAGGCGCTGGCCAGCAAGCGCAGCCCGCTGCAACGGCTGTATGACGGCGACACCCGTTTCAACCCAGGCGTCAGTATTGACGAGCACGTCACAGGCTCGCTCTCGCCTGCGTTCTCGCGCGAAGGTTACCCGCGCAAGGATCTGGCCCTGATCGCCAACGGACAAGCACGCGAACGCCTTGTGGATTCCAGCAGCGCAGCCGAATATGACCTGCCCGCCAATGGCGCGGACTACGGCGAAGGGCCCAGCGCGCTGAACATGGCAGGAGGTTCGCTGGAGCTGGATCAGATCCTTGAAAAGCTCGGCACCGGCCTTTACATCAGCAACCTGTGGTACTTGAACTTCTCGGACCGCGCCGCCGCGCGTCTGACCGGCATGACACGCTTTGCAACTTTCTGGGTCGAAGATGGCCAGATCGTCGCGCCGGTCAGCACCATGCGCTTCGATGACAGCGCCTACAGTCTGCTCGGCAGTGCGCTGGAAGACCTGACCCGCGAGCGGGAACTGATCCTGCAATCAAGCACCTACAGTCAGCGCCAGACCGGATCTACGCAGTTGCCCGGTGCGCTGCTCAGTCGTATCACCTTCACGCTATAGCAGGAGCTTATGTCGAACTCAGCAGCGCCGATCATGGACGAAAAGACCCTGCGGTGGATGCCCTGGGTCATCGCCATCGCTTTCTTCATGCAAAGCCTGGACGGCACGATCCTCAACACGGCCCTGCCGTCCATGGCCCGTTCGCTGGCAGAAGACCCGCTGCGCATGCAGTCGGTGGTCATTGCCTACATGCTGACCATCGCGCTGCTGATTCCGGCGTCGGGCTGGATTGCCGACCGTTTCGGAATCAAGCGCATTTTCTTCAGCGCCATCCTGCTGTTCAGCTTCGGTTCGCTGCTGTGCGCGCTGTCCTGGTCACTCAACGTGCTGGTGGCGGCCAGGGTAATTCAGGGGCTGGGCGGCGCACTGATGTTGCCCATCGGGCGGCTGATTGTGTTGCGCGCCTATCCGCGCTCGGAACTGGTGCGGATCATGGGTTTCATCACCGTGCCCGGCCTGCTTGGCCCTTTGCTGGGGCCTACGCTGGGCGGCTGGATGGTCGAGTACCTGAGCTGGCACTGGATCTTTCTGATCAATATCCCGGTCGGGATTCTTGGCTGCTACGCCGTCAAACACTACATCCCCGATCTTCCCGGCGGCGGCCGGACGCGCTTTGACGGTGTCGGCTTCATTCTTTTTGGCGCAGCGATGGTGCTGATCACTATTGCGCTGGAGGGCCTGGGTGAACTGCACCTGCCGCACATGCGTGTGGTGCTGCTGTTGTTTGCCGGGATGGGTTGTCTGGCAGCCTACTGGCTGCGCGCCGGTCATATCGAGTCACCGCTGTTCGCCCCGTCGCTGTTTCGCACACGCACGTTTGCGGTCGGCATCATGGGCAACCTGTTCGCCCGTCTGGGCAGCGGTGCACTGCCGTTTCTGGTGCCCTTGTTGCTGCAAGTTGCGCTGGGTTATTCACCGTCTCAGGCCGGTATGAGCATGTTGCCGCTGGCGGCAGCCGGCATGTTCGCCAAGACCGTGGCGCGCTGGCTGATCGAACACTTGGGGTATCGTCTGATTCTCACCGGCAATACGCTGCTGCTGGGCATTCTGCTGGCAAGCCTCGCACTGGTTGATATGCAAACACCTTACTGGGTCTTGCTGGTGCAACTGGGGCTGCTAGGCGCGGTGAACTCGTTGCAGTTCACTGCAATGAATACCGTCACCCTGATCGATCTCGATGACGCCAGCGCCGCCAGTGGCAACAGCCTGCTGTCAGTGGTCGCTCAACTGTCTCTGAGTCTTGGAGTGGCAAGCGCTGCCGCTTTGCTGGGCGGTTTCAGCGAAGAAGTAGCCACAGGCGAAGTCAGTAGCGTGCTGGGGGCCTTCCAGCTGACGTTCCTGAGCGTGGGTGTGCTTGCGATGTTTGCAGCGGGCATCTTCCTGCAGTTGCCTGCAAAAGAGGCCAAAACGACCCAATCCTGAGCCAGGATGCGGCTAGTCAGCCACGAGGAGGTTTCAATCGTCATCGTTTGAAAAACGCTTTTTCCCCTGAAAACACTGCGCTTTAAGTATCCGACCAGATACATTGAAGAAGTAAGGCAACCGGCCGACACTTTTATAGCACTAAGCCATCGTGGTCTCTTGTAAGCACGGGCGCCATGATGCAACCTTGCAATACGCGAAAAGGGGGTTTCACGCCCGTCGCGACTAGTATCCGGAAGCGAGTTTGTTCATGAAAAGCCAAACCGATGCTGCCGGTAGAACCGCAGCCGAGGTAGTGACGCAATTGCCAGTGCCGTCGCGCTTGGGAATGCTGCGTTTCGAGAGGCTGAATGAAGCCAATTGGGCGCTATTGTTTCTCGATCCAAATTGCGAAAAGCAGCTTGGTATGCCTGCCGTCGACCTTTGTGCCTTGATTGGATCCCCTTATGCCAGTCTCATGGAACCTGAAGCACGCTATCAGCTGCATGACGACGTTCAACTGCAACTGTCCTCTTCTCCGAATTACTTGATCCGCTATACCTTGCATACGCCCAAAGGTCCGCTTGGGCTGCTGGAAATAGGCGAGGCCTACAAGCAGCACAATCGTCATTTGTTACGCGGCTACTTCATGATCGTCGACGAGCTGGTCGCGGAGAGCGAGCAGCCCGTCGACGCCGATCTGGAAACCCGCAACTCCCGATTGCAGATCGCCCTGGAGCTCAATCAGCGAGCACAACGAGACCAGTTCGCGCATCTTGAGCGTGTGCGCGCCCAGCAGGACCTGATCCTGCGCCTGACCCGCCACCGCTATACCACCGCCAACACCCTGCTGGAGGCGGCGGAGCTGATCACCCGAAGCGCCTGCGATATCTACGATGTCGACCATGTAAGTATCTGGAACCTGAACGACAAGCGCCTGGAGCCGATCACTGGCTATGACCGGGAAAGTGGTGATTATCGGGCTCGCACGCCGATCGACATCAGCCCTTATCCTTCGTATCTCCAGGCCCTGCACACCAGCAGAGCGATTGATGCCAGCAATATCCAGACTGACCCGCGCACCCAGGAAATGGCCGAAAGCCTGACCCCCATGGAAACCCGCGCAGTGCTGGACGCCAGCATTCGCATCGACGGCCAGGTGGTGGGCGTGCTTTGCCTGGAGCAGTCCGGCTCGACACGCGAATGGCAGTCCGACGAGATAGCCTTCGCCGGCGAGCTGGCCGATCAGTTCGCCCAGGTGATCAACAACCATAACCGTCGTGCCGCAACCAACGCGCTGCATTTGTTTCAGCGTGCGGTCGAGCAGAGCGCCAACGCATTTCTGCTGGTCAACTGCGACGGCGTGGTCGAATACGTCAACCCCAGCTTTACGGCCATCACTCAATACAGTTCCGATGAGGTATCCGGGCGCAAACTCTCGGAATTGCCGGCGCTGGAAAACCTCAATCAGTTGCTGCTGGAAGCCAATTCCAGCCTGACCAACAGCAACAGCTGGCAGGGCGAATTCAAAAGCCGTCGCAAGAACCTCGAACCGTACTGGGGCCAGCTGTCGATTTCCAAGGTCTACAGCGATACACGTGAACTGACGCACTACATCGGTATTTACGAGGACATCACCCAGAGCAAGCTGGCCCAGCAGCGCATCGAGCGCCTGGCCTACACCGACAACCTGACCAATCTGGGCAATCGTCCGGCGTTCATCCGCAATCTGGACGAACGCTTCGCCCGCGACACCGACACGCCGATGAGCCTGTTACTGGTCGACATCGACAACTTCAAGCGCATCAACGACAGCCTTGGGCACCAGACCGGTGACAAGCTGCTGATCAGCCTGGCGCGGCGTCTGCGCAACACGCTGAGCCCCACTGACGTGCTCGCGCGCTTTGCCAGTAACGAATTTGCCGTCCTGCTGGACAACACAGGCCAGGAAGCAGGACAGGCGACTGCCAGCCAGGTGCTGGCCACGCTGGACAAGCCGATGTTCGTCGACAACCAGTTGATCAGCGTCACCGGATCGGTAGGGCTGGCCTGCGCTCCGCTGCACGGTCGCGATCCGCAAACCCTGATGAAAAACGCCGGACTGGCGCTGCACAAGGCCAAAGCCAACGGCAAGCATCAGGTGCAAGTGTTCACTGAGGCGCTGAATGCCGAAGCCAGCTACAAGCTGTTCGTCGAAAACAACCTGCGGCGCGCCCTGACCCAGAACGAGCTGGAAGTGTTCTATCAGCCAAAACTGTGCCTGCTGACCGGGCGTCTGTTGGGTATGGAAGCGCTGCTGCGCTGGAATCATCCCGAGAAAGGCATGATCCGACCGGATCAGTTCATCAGCGTGGCGGAAGAAACCGGGTTGATCATCCCTATCGGCAAATGGGTCGCCCGCCAGTCCTGCCGCATGAGCAAGGACCTGACGGCTGCAGGCTTCGGCCATTTGCAGGTGGCGATCAACGTGTCGCCCAAGCAGTTCTCCGACCCGGAGCTGGTGTCTTCGATTGCCTCGATCCTCAAAGAGGAAGCGCTTGACCCCTCGCTGCTGGAGCTGGAGCTGACCGAAGGCTTGCTGCTGGAAGCTACCGAAGACACTCGCCAGCAACTCGACTCGCTGAAAAAACTTGGCCTATCGCTGGCCATGGATGACTTCGGCACCGGTTACTCGTCGTTCAGTTATCTGAAGAAATTCCCCATCGATGTGATCAAGATAGATCGCAGCTTCATCCGCGATATTCCGGATGATGAAGACGACATGGAAATCACCTCTGCGGTTATCGCCATGGCCCACAATCTAAAGCTCAAAGTGGTTGCCGAAGGTATCGAGACCTCCGCCCAACTGGCATTTCTGCGCCGTCATCGGTGCGATGTGGGTCAGGGGTATCTGTTCGACAAGCCGATCCCCGGTGAAGAGCTGATCGAAAAACTGCAACGGTACCCTCGTCGGCCATCCGCCTGACCACCTTCCCTGCACCCTGCTCACTCGGGCACACTGTTGGTCTGTTTTTACACGGCAGCACTTGTTTCCACGTGTAACGGGACCTATGTAACTCTATTCATCCGTCCTGGCCCTGCTGCCTGTCTCTAATTGAGAGGATACGGTTCATGACTCTGCGCTCGGAAATTCTAGTGAACAAAAATGTACTGCCTACCGCCGAACAAGCATTGCCGGGTCGTGAAACACCTATGGCGCTGCCGGAAACTCACTTCGTCAACGGTAACCCACTGCTGGGCCCGTTCTCGAATAACGTCGAATTCGCCATCTTCGGCATGGGTTGCTTCTGGGGCGCAGAACGTCGCCTGTGGCAACAGGAAGGTGTCGTGAGCACCGTCACCGGTTACGCGGGCGGGTTTACCCCGAACCCGACCTACGAGGAAGTCTGCTCCGGCCTGACCGGGCACACTGAAGTGGTGCTGGTCGTTTACGAGCCTGAGAAGATCAGCTACGAAGCACTGCTCAAAGTGTTCTGGGAAGCGCACAACCCGACTCAGGGCATGCGTCAGGGCAATGACATCGGCACTCAATACCGCTCGGTAATCTACTGCACCCAACCTGAACAGCTCGCAGCCGCCAAGGCCAGTGCCGAGGCGTATCAGGCTGAATTGAGCAAGGCCGGTTTGAATGCGATCACGACTGAAATAGAAGAAGCCCCGACGGTCTACTTCGCTGAGGCCTATCACCAGCAATACCTGGCCAAGAACCCGCAGGGCTATTGTGGCTTGGGCGGCACCGGGGTTTGTCTGCCAGCCTGATTCGCGCCTGGCGGCCCGAAAACAGGGTTTTTCAGGCTTCTGCCCGCAGGCCGTAGGAGCGAAGCGTCGCCGTTGCGCTCCTACGGCCTACGGGCAGAATCAAAAGCGGGCTTATGTATAACGCTGAGTTCCCGTGTGGGAATGCAGTCTGGACGCTCTGCGTCCGCCCTGGGCCGCGCAACACGGCCAGGGGGCATGCACGCTTACTCGGCAATCAACCAGTCCATTTTCCAGCCGCCCTGAGTCTGGCCCAGTTTTTCGGCCAGATACGGCATCAGCTCGCGCAGCTCTTCTTCCAGGCCCCACGGCGGATTGGCGATGGCGAGGCCTGAGCCGTTGAGGCTAGCTGGGGTGTCGAGCGGGTGGACGTACAGTTCGACGCGTAACAGTTTGGGGGCTCCGGTTTCTGCCAGGTCCTGATAGAAACGTCTAAGCAGACGTGGGTCCTTGATCGGGTACCAGATCGCAGCCACTGTCTGACGCATGCGCCCGATGGTTTCCTTCAACGCAACCGCACAACGTTTCATTTCGTCGAGCTGCTCGAAGGGCGGATCAATGAGCATGACGGCGCGCTTTTCAGCGACTGGCAGCAAGGCGCGTGGCACATGCCAGCCTTCCCCCAAATGGACCGCCACGCGACGATCACCCTTCATGTTCTCCTTGAGCAGGCGCCCGTCTTCCGGGTGCTTCTCGTTGAGCAACACACGCTCGCGCTCGCGGGTCAGGCGGCGGGCCAGTTCAGGCGAACCGGGGTAATAGCGCAGTTCGCCATCGGGGTTCATGTCGTGCAGCACTTGCAGGTAATCGGCAGCCAGCGCAGGCAGGTCTTCGGTATTCCACAGACGGCCGATGCCTTCCAGCCATTCGCCCGTGCGAGTGGCCTGGTCACCTTTGAGATCATACAGCCCGAGACCGGCATGGGTGTCGAGATAGGCAAACGGCTGTTCCTTGCGCGCCATGAGGGCGATCAAGCGAGTCAGCGTCAGGTGTTTGAACACATCGGCGTGGTTGCCGGCATGGTAGGCGTGGCGGTAATTCATGGCAGCTCCTGGCAAGCCGCGCAGTTTAGCAAACCTGAGCAGTGAACAAGAATTTGTAACGAACTTGCAGGACTCGTCTCTTTCGTTTGAAGGAAATTTCCGAGAAACCCCGGCCTATTGTGTCTGCCGATTTCGATCTCTACTCTGCGCCGGTTGCCGCATATTCAGCGATGAGGATTAGTGAAGACGCAATCATGCACGCCAGCGAACTGCTGCGTTGCGCCATGACCAGCGCCGCTGAATTCAGCGACAGCATGACCGGCACGCAACGAGACATGACGCTCTCGATCATGCACCTGATGGAGATGGCAAAAGTGATACTCGACTGGGCGATAGACAAATCCGGGACCGAATGAGCGCGCAGTGAACTGAAAACGACGTACGCGTAGCCAATCCAGCCATGCGCGACATGCGGGGTTGCCCGCAGTCAGCTGTCCCACCAGAATCGGAAAAAAGACCGATCACAGGAACAGACGTCATGATGCACGCTGATTTGATTGACCAGGAAGATCTGCTCGGCCAGCTCAGAGCCTTGGGATTCGAACCCCCCGGAGGCTCAACAGCCGAACAGGCATGCGCACACGCTGTTTGCGGTCTTAACGCAGAACGCGCTACAGCCTTGCGCCGCATGGTGGAAAAGCTCCTCACCGGCAGCGCCACCCTCCTCCCGGCGGTCCGCCAGGCCATCGACCAGCAACTGCTGCCAGCGCTGGCTGCTTACCGGCAGAGTCAGACCTGACCACATCGCGCTTACGTCTTGAAGGGGGGCTGAAGCTTCGGAGGCTCTGCGCTGACCGCGAAGAGCAGAATCGAAAGATCGGATAATTTCACTCGGAGCACCATGACCTGCTTGTCGAAACGCCAGGATGACTGAATCAGGACGACAGGCGAGTGACAACCTGCATAGCGATCAATGCGACAAGCGCCGCCGCAGCCACAGTCACGAACGGCAAAAGGCCTATGCGAGAAGCGAACGATTCCTTAGCGCTCATGCGTGCGTCCAGATCAGCTATTTCAGCACTGACGGATGAATCTACTTTCGGAGTCAAGGTATCCATAATTTGTCCTCTGCAAATGGGGCGCAGACCTTTTGCAAATACCATGCAAACAATTTGAACCGTTCCCCTGTAAAACTCAAGGGCTCACCTATATAGGGTCAGAGCGATCAGCTTGGTGCCAACAGCTTGAGGATGGCACTACCTGCCGTTATAAGACCCGCACCAACCAGAAACGGGTACCAGAAAGCCTCTCGTTTCAACTTTCTGTCTTCTGACAACAACTTTCGAGTTCGTTAAGAACGAGCCCTACGCCTCAATACTCAATCCGCACATCGCCCCTCGGCACGCTGCAGCAGGACAGGATATAGCCCTCCGCCACGTCTTCGTCGGTGATTCCGCCGTTGTGTTCCATTTCCACTTCGCCACTCAGCTTCATGACCTTGCACGTTCCGCAGATGCCCATGCCGCAGGCTTTGGGGATCATCAGGCCGAGTTTGGCGGCGGCGGCGTGAACGGTTTCGTTCGGGCCACGCGGATGCTCTTGCCGGTGTCAGTAAACTCCACCTGATGCAGGTCGGCGGCATCGACATCCGGTGCATCGGCGGCGATTTCAGCCTGTTCGACGGCGTCGGCGCGAGCTTCGGCAGGTGTCGCACCGAATGACTCTTCATGGTACTGCGCCATGTTGAAGCCGTTTTCCAGCAACAGACGCTTGACCGCTGTCATGTACGGCGTCGGCCCGCAGCAGAACACCTCACGCTCCATGAAGTCCGGGGCCATCAGTTCAAGCATCTTCTGGTTCAGGTAGCCGCGATAACCCGCCCACGGCTCACCCAGCCCGTGTTTTTCACAGACCAGGTGCAGGTTGAAGTTGTCGATCCGCGACGCCATGTGCTCCAGCTCGCGGTGGTAGATGATGTCCTTGGGCGAGCGGGCGCTGTGCACGAATACCATGTCGACATTCGCGTTGGTGTCGTAGAACCAGCGCGCCATCGACATCACCGGCGTGATGCCCACACCGCCACTGAGGTAGAGAATTTTCGGGTTCGGGAAATCAATCGCGTTGAACAGCCCGACCGGCCCGTGCACCGCCAACTCCTGTCCTTCGGTCAGGGTGTCATGCAGGTAATTGGAAACCCGGCCGCCCGGCACGCGCTTGACCGTGATCGAAAAACTGTAAGGCACCGAGGGCGAACTGGAAATGGTGTACGAACGCATGATCGGCAGGCCGTCGATCTCAAGCTCCAGGGTGACGAACTGGCCTGGCTTGAAAAAGAACATGATCGGCTGATCGGCCATGAAGCAGAACGTGCGTACATCCCAGGTTTCCTGGATGACTTTGACGACACGTACCAGGTGGCGCCCATTGGCCCATGTCTGGGTTGTGACCGGGCTCAGGAAACTTTGGGACATACTCGATCTCCACGGCCGACTGTCGGCCTCTCATGTTGCGGATTCTGCGTAACACGCGAGGCGACCATTTACCTATCAACGACATTCACGTACTTACCGCGACCAGCCCCGGGGAACAAGGCCTTTCGCGTCGGGAACGGATTCGGCCATGTCGCCCATAGACAAGGTTCGCCCTGCGCTCGGCTCCACACTCGGCATCAAAGGAATCGAGCATGAACGACTGATCTATCGTCTTGCGTGCAACGCGACAACAACCGTATCAGCCACATTCGCAGGCCGCCCATGATGCGGTCATGAGGGATTTTAACGATGGACGTCACCGCAACCTTGAGCCTGGGCGATCCGCTGGAACCTGCACGCAAGGCCACTGCAGAAATGCTGCAGAGCCGCGAGCGCACTTATTCGCTGCCGCAGCCCTTCTACAGTGATGAACGGCTGTTTGAAATCGACATGCAGGAAATCTTTCATAAAGAATGGCTGATTGCAGGGATGACCTGCGAAATCCCGACCAAGGGCAACTACCTGACGCTGCAGATCGGCAAGAACCCGATCCTCGTAGTGCGCGGCCCGGACGGGGCGGTCAATGCGTTTCATAACGTGTGTCGCCACCGCGGCTCACGCCTGTGCACCGCAGAGAAAGGCAAGGTCGCCAAGCTGGTTTGTCACTACCACCAGTGGACCTACGAACTGGACGGCCGCCTGCTGTATGCCGGTACCGAAATGGGCGAAGACTTCGACATGAAGCAGTTCGGTCTCAAGCCGGTACACGTCAAGACCGCGGGCGGCTACATCTTCATCAGTCTGGCGGAGAACCCTCCGGCCATTGACGAGTTCCTGTCGACGCTCCGCCACTACATGGAGCCCTACGATATGGAAAACACCAAGGTGGCGGTGCAGACCACCTTGATGGAAAAAGCCAACTGGAAGCTGGTGTTGGAGAACAACCGCGAGTGCTACCACTGCAGCGGCTCGCACCCGGAGCTGCTCAAAAGCCTGCTCGAATGGGACGACGTCACCGACCCGCGAGCCGATCAGGCCTTCAAGGACCATGTGGCTGCGTCCGCCGCCGCCTGGGACGCCGAGAAAATCCCTTACGCCCATGCCAGCTTCGGCCTGCGTAACCGCATCGTGCGCATGCCGCTGCTCAAAGGTACGGTCTCGATGACCATGGATGGCAAGGTCGGCTGCAAGAAACTGATGGGCCGCATCCAGAACCCGGAACTGGGCTCGATGCGCATCCTGCATCTGCCGCACTCCTGGAACCACTGCATGGGCGATCACATCATCGTGTTTACCGTGTGGCCGATCAGCGCCCAGGAAACCATGGTCAGCACCAAGTGGATTGTGCACAAGGACGCAGTGGAGGGCGTGGACTATGACGTGGAACGTATGCGCCAGGTCTGGGACGCTACCAACGACCAGGACCGCCGTCTGGCCGAAGAGAACCAGCGCGGCATCAACTCCACCGCTTACCAGCCAGGCCCTTACTCGAAGACCTATGAGTTCGGCGTGGTCAACTTCATCGACTGGTACAGCGCGCGCATGCTGGAGAACCTTGGTGCAGAGCCTGCGCCGTATCTGAAAGGCGTGGCGGTGAATCACGAGTAAGAGGGTTCCTCTCCGGGCAAACCCTTCAGCGCGCGGCCAGCTTAATCCTCTCGGGAGAGGGCTGGCTTGCGAGACTGCCAGTCATCTGGCAATCGATACGCTCTGCACTACCGTGCCTCTGTTGAAAAAATACAGTCCTTTCATACGCTTGCCTGAATACTGTATGTTTTTTAACCAAAACCCTGGAACCCTTACACCATAACGCTTACAGCAGATCGCAAACATCTTATCCACAGAAGCGCCAACAGACTTTGGGTACAACTTTGCCAAGTCGCGCACCTTGCTGTGGAAAACTTCAAAAATACGGTTTCAAAATGGGATATGCACACCATTCGTGCGCGGCGTGTCGCAATTGATCACTTTTCATACAAAACCTTGAAGCCCCCGTTTTCAAAGGCTTTTAGGCGATCACGAACAACTTATCCACAAAAGCGCCAACAGAGATTGTGAGCAAATCAGTCACCGAGAACCGTGAGCGTGCCCGTTATCCACTGAAAAATTCTCAATGAAAACCGAAGGTTATGTTGATCAATTTTCGAACAACCCTCTGCAAGCCACGTTTCACGTACGCTTCAGCCATCCGCGAACACATTATCCACAGGCACACGCACAGGGATTGTGTGTAACTACATGCCGAACAATGGCACCGCGTTCATGAGTCTGCGTCAGCCAGAAAATACATCACCTGACCACGCCTTCCTCAACCAGCAATTTCAATATCGCTGCAGCAGCCTCATCCGCACTCAACCCTTTGAGCACCTGCCCGCCACCGCCGCTGGCCTTGGCAGTGGCTGCTTTCATGCGGTCTGCGCCGCTCTTCGCCTTGATGACTTTCAGGCGCTTGGGCCGAGGTTTGGCGGGTTGCAGTGAAGAAACTGTCAACACATCATCGACCACCACTTCAACTTCATCGACAGTCAGCGCTCCGCGTTGCGCAGGCCCGAATGCACTCTGTCGGGCTGTCGGCGCAGCGTTATCCACAGTGGCCAGAAACGGCAGACGAACCTTGAGACGTCGCCTTTGGCCACGAGGCAGCGCCTGTAACACCAGTGCAGTGCCATTTTCCAGCGACTCGACTTCAGCCAGGCCGGTCACCAATGGCCAACCAAGCGTCTCGGCCAGCAGGAACGGCAACATGCCCGAGCCCTCGCCGGTTTCAGCCTGGCTGCCGGTCAGTACAATCTGCGCTGACGAATCGCGAATGTGCTCGCCCAAGGCCGCCAGTACATCGGCACCTGGTGGCTGCTCCAGAATGTGCAGCTCGCTCAAGCCCATTCCCAGATAAGCGCGCAACGCAGCCTCGCGAGCGTCGCCAGCATGCAGCACCTGCAAGTTATCCCCAGCCAGTTGCAAGCCCAACTCCACTGCACGGGCATCCTGCTCGGCACGGCGCGCACGCCCTGAAGTCGGGTGCGCGCCAATGGACACCAGGCTGATGATCTGCACCGCATACTTATCAACAGATGAGTCAGGCTGCATCCCGTCTCTCCCCACCCAACCGGGCTTCAACCGCAGTAATGAGCGCCCTGAGAATGTCCGAGCTTTCGCCAATCACGGATAAATCTGCGCGTTTGATCATGTCGCAGCCCGCATCCAGATTGATTGCAATGACCTTGTCGCAGGCACCGATACCTTGCAGGTGCTGAATAGCCCCGGAGATACCGACTGCCATGTAGACCCGAGCAGTGACCCAGGTGCCACTGGCACCCACCTGCCGCTCACGCCCCATGAAACCATCGTCCACCGCCACCCGAGACGCGCCTTCGGTTGCGCCGAGAGCTGAGGCGGCGCGGTGGAAGAGGTCCCAGTCCTTGACACCATTGCCACCCGACAAAATGAATTCTGCTTCAGCCATAGGGATAACGGCAGGATCGACAGCAACCGCGCCAAGGTCCTCAATGCGTGACAGGCTGCGCGCCACATCTGTGGATAACTCGACAGGCAATACTGCATGACGGGTTTCACTGACGGGTTCAGCGCACTCGACAGCGGCCAGAATCAAACGCGCCAATGGGCGAGCCAGATCCTCAAGGCCTGCACCTGCTCGGCTTATGCACTGTTCATCCTTGACCTGCCAGACTCGCGTCGCAGGACGCTCGCCGAGGCTGGCCGCGAAGCGCCTTCCCAACTCGCCACCGCCCGTACGGCTGTCCGGTAGCAGCCAGTGACGAGGGCTGAGCTGGTTATCCACAGCACGAAGTCCCTGCACGCGCTGTTCAGGCGAGTAACCGCTGAATTCAGTACCGTCGAGCAGCAAGATACGGTCCACGCCCGCCGTGGCGAAGGCAGTCTCCTTATGCTCGCCGAAAACCACGGCAAGCACTGCCCCTTCGCTACCCGCCAATTGCCGCGCCAGGCCCAACAGATCGCGGTCATGGCTGCTAAGTCGCCCGCCGACCATGTCGGGCACGACATTGATGTAAAACGCTGGCGCGGCAACCACATGCAGCGGCAGCTGAACCTCGGACGCCGCCGAGCGCCTGGTCGTACCGCCCTGCTGCGCGCCACTGCGATCAATACGCTTGATGCCGTTGGGGCCGATAAAACCGAGGCCATGCACGTTCTTGCGTATCAGACCGTTCGGTCCCATCCAGCTGCTCTGCGCAGGCTGCATGGCCGCATGCAGCGGATGTAACCGATTACGGGCGATCCATTCGGCACGCGGATCGCGGCGGATAACGTCGCTCATCAGTGCACCTCCGCAGGTTCGCGTTTGGCGGAAGCGGATGGGCTGGGGATAACTTCTTCCACCAGCGCGTCGGCCACCAGTTCGGCAATGTCCTTGATCAGCGGCCGCGGTTCGACCACACCTTCGAGCATCGCTGTGCATTGTGGACAACCCACTGCCACCACTTCGGCTGCGGTTTCGCGGATGTCGTCCATGCGCATGTCGGGAATCCGCTGTTTGCCGGGAATGTCGGTGATCGGTGCGCCACCACCGCCACCGCAGCAGCGGGAACGGAAGCCCGAGCGCTGCATTTCCCGGACCTCGATCCCCAGCGCACGCAGCACTTCACGCGGTGCCTCGTATTCGCCGTTGTAACGGCCCAGGTAACACGGGTCGTGATAGGTCACGCTGGCGCCTTTGTGCTGCCCCAGGTTCAAGGCGCCGCGCTTGACCAGTTCCGCCATGAATGTGCTGTGGTGCTGCACCTGATAGTTGCCACCAAACGCACCGTATTCGTTCTTCAGCACATGGAAACTGTGCGGGTCGCAGGTGACGATACGGTTGAAACGGTAGTTGGTCAGGGTCTGGATATTGCGTCGGGCAAGCATCTGAAACGTCGCCTCATCACCCAGACGCCGCGCTACATCGCCACTGTCTCGTTCTTCCAGCCCCAGCACGGCGAAATCGACCCTGGCCGCTTTGAGGACTTTGACGAAGGCGCGCAGGGTGCGTTGATTGCGCATGTCGAATGCGCCATCGCCGACCCAGAACAGCACATCAACGCTTTTCCTGACGCTGAGCAGATCCAGGTTCAGATCGGCCGCCCAGTTCATCCGCCCGCCCGGTGCAAAACCGCCGGGGTTGTCGGTGGCGATCAGGTTATCCAGCACTTCCGCGCCTTTGTTCGGCGTTGCGCCTTTCTCCAGAGTCAGGTAACGGCGCATGTCGACGATGGCGTCAACGTGCTCGATCATCATCGGGCACTCTTCGACACAGGCCCGGCAGGTGGTGCAAGACCACAGCGTTTCGGCGTCCACCAGACCGTTGACGATGGGCTGATGCGGATTGCCGCCATGTTCGCCCAGTGGCTTTCCTTTCCCATCCAGCGACGGGTAAGGACTGCCGGCGAACTTCGCATCGGTGCCGCCCGCCAGACCGACGACCATGTCCTGAATCAGCTTCTTGGGATTCAGTGGCTGGCCTGCAGCAAAGGCGGGGCACGCGGCTTCACATTTGCCGCACTGTACGCAGGCGTCGAAACCCAGAAGCTGGTTCCAGGTGAAGTCTTCAGGTTTCTCGACACCCAGCGGTGCAGTCCGATCGTTCAGATCAAGCGGTTTCAGGCCGGTGGAACGTCCGCCACCAAAACGCTCGGCACGCCGGTGCCAGGCCAGATGCAGGGCACCGGCAAAAGCGTGCTTCATCGGCCCGCCCCACGTCATGCCGAAAAACAGCTCGCTCACGCCCCACAACACGCCCAACCCGAGAATGACGACCAGCACCCAGCCACCAAAGTGCTCGGGGAGAATCCCTGCCACCGGCAGCGTGACCAGAAAGAAGCTCGCGGAAAACGCCATCAGGCTTTTCGGCAGCCGCATCCACGGGCCTTTTGACAGGCGCGCAGGCGGATTGAGGCGACGCCGATAGACAAACACCGCGCCGACGAACATCACAGCAGTCATCAACAGCAGCGCGTAGCCCAGCACGCGGTTATGCACGCCAAACCCATGTACCAGAATCGCCAGCACGATAGACGCCACCGCGCCGCCTGCCGTCGCCACGTGGGTGTTGGCGATGTATTTGTCACGGGCTACTACGTGGTGCAGATCGACCATATAGCGCTTGGGCATGGCCAACAGCCCACCGAGCAAATCGACCTTGGAAGGCCGACCAGCGCGCCACATGCTCACCCGCCGCAAAGCACCCAGTGCCGCAAGGGCCAACGCGCTGAACAGCAGGATGGGAAGAAGAGTGTCTAGCATCACGTTGCCCTCAAGACGCGAGCTGCAAGCTTCGAGCATCAAGCGGCAAGAAAAAGCTCTGAGCGAACGCTTTTTACTTGCCGCTTGAAGCTAAAAACTTGTAGCTGCCGTCAGAAATCCTTGCACAACCGCAAGCCGTCGTAGATCGCTGCATGAGTGTTGCGTTGTGCCACGCAGTCGCCGATACGAAACAGCAGGTAACCATCACCCGGCTGGCTCAATGAAGGCTGCGGCTGAATGGCGAACAGCGCGTCGATATCGATCTGGCCCTTGTTGCGCGAGCCTTCCTTGAGCGCGTAATAAATCGCTTCGTCTGGACGCACACCGTTTTCCACCACCACCTGATCGACGACTCGCTCTTCCTTGGCCCCGGTGTATTCGTTCTCCAGTACAGCCACCAGCTTGTCGCCCTCGCGGTAGACCTTTTCCAGCATCATGTCGCCGGTCATGATCACTTCCTTGGGGTACATGCTGCGGTAGTAGGTCGGGAACGAGGTGCCGCCAATCGCGACACCCGGTTTGATGTCATCGGTAACGATTTCGACCTGGCAGCCCTTATCGGCCAGAAAGTCAGCCACCGACATGCCGGTGAACTCGCAGATGGTGTCGTAGACCAGCACGTTCTTGCCCGGCGCAACCTTGCCGTCCAGCACGTCCCAACTGCTGACCACCAGCCCTTCTGCTGCGCCCCAGTGCTCGTTCTGCTCCAGAAACGGATGACCGCCCACGGCCAGCACCACGATATCCGGGCGCAAGTCGAGAATGGTCGCGGCATCGGCAGCAGTTCCGAGCCGCAGGTCGACCTTCAGACGCGCCAGTTCCAGCTGGAACCAGCGCGTGATGCCGGCAATCTGGTCGCGCTGTGGCGCCTTCGAAGCGGTAGTGATCTGCCCGCCAATAAAGTCCTTCTTTTCGAACAGCGTCACATCGTGGCCGCGCTCGGCAGAGACCCGCGCTGCTTCCATACCGGCAGGCCCGGCACCGACCACCACGACCTTGCGCTTCGGCCCGGCAGATTTTTCGATAATGTGCGGCACGCCCATGTATTCGCGGGACGTGGCGGCGTTCTGGATGCACAGCACATCCAGCCCCTGATATTGACGGTCGATGCAGTAGTTGGCGCCGACGCACTGTTTGATCTGGTCGATCTGCCCCATCTTGATCTTCGCGATCAGGTGCGGATCAGCGATGTGCGCGCGGGTCATGCCGACCATGTCGACGTAGCCGCCTTCGAGAATCCGCGTCGCCTGATTCGGGTCCTTGATGTTCTGCGCGTGCAGCACCGGCGCCTTGACCACTGCCTTGATGCCGGCCGCCAGGTGCAGGAACGGCTCCGGTGGATAACTCATGTTCGGGATGACGTTGGCCAGGGTGTTGTGGGTGTCGCAACCCGAACCCACCACGCCGAGGAAGTCGATCATGCCGGTGTCGTCGTAATATTTGGCGATCTGCTTCATGTCCTCGTGGCTCAGGCCATCGGGGTGAAACTCGTCGCCGCAGATACGCAGACCGACGCAGAAATCAGGGCCAACTTCCTTGCGTACCGCCTTGATGACTTCGAGGCCGAAGCGCATGCGATTCTCGAAGCTGCCGCCCCACTCATCGGTGCGTTTGTTGACCCGCGGGCTCCAGAACTGGTCGATCATGTGTTGATGCACGGCCGACAGCTCGACGCCGTCCAGCCCGCCGGCTTTGGCGCGAGCGGCTGCACTGGCGTAGTTGCCGATCACGCGCCAGATCTCTTCCGGCTCGATGGTTTTGCAGGTTGCGCGGTGCACCGGCTCACGAATGCCCGACGGCGACAGCAGGGTCGGCCAGTGATCGCCATCCCAGCGTGAACGACGGCCCATGTGGGTAATCTGGATCATGATCTTGGCGCCGTGCTTGTGCATGGCATCGGCGAGATTCTGGAAGTGCGGGATGATCCTGTCAGTCGCCAGGTTGACCGACTTCCACCAGCCTTGCGGGCTGTCAATGGCGACGCTTGAAGAGCCGCCGCAGATGGCCAGACCGATACCGCCCTTGGCCTTCTCTTCGTAGTACTTCACATAACGGTCAGTGGTCATACCGCCGTCAGTGGCGTAGACCTCGGCGTGCGCGGTACTCAGCACGCGATTGCGGATCGTCAGTTTGCCGATCTGGATCGGCTGGAACATCGCTTCAAAAGCCATAACCCGATCCTCGATTTACAGCGGCTTGACGATAAACAGTCCGTCGTCGTGGCCTTCTTCAGAACCCCCGTAAACCTGCTCGGCAACGGTACGAATCGAGCTGCCGCTGGCAGCGAGAATCTGGTCCATCGCTCCGGCGAACCAGCCGGTGAACATGTAATCGACCTTGCGCCCGACCTTGCCGTAGACGTACACGAAGCAGGAGTGCTCAAGCTTCACGCTGGCGGTGCCTTTCTCGATGTCGATGTCCTGAATGCTGAACAGCCCCCAGCCGCGTTGCGACAGGCGCTTCATGTAGTGCTCGAATACCGCAACGCCTTCCAGACCATGGCACTCGGCTTCTTTTTCACACCAGTGCCAGGCGGATTTGTAACCCGCCTTGTAGAGAATGTCGGCGTAGGCATCGGCGCCCAGTACCTCTTCGATGCCCATGTGGTTGTTGACGAAAAAGTGCCGTGGCACGTACAGCATCGGCAACGCATCGGAGGTCCAGACGCCGGTTTCGCTGTCGACTTCGATGGGCAGTTGCGGGGCGATTTTAGCCATGGGATCAAACTCCAGATAATTCGGGTTACACCCACCGCCACCAGGGCCGTGGGGGTTCAATTCGATTAGGTATGGCTTGGCGGGTTACTCGCCCCAGACGTCGGTCAGCACGTTGACCCAGTTCTCGCCCATGATCTTGCGCACTACTCGCTCGGAATGGCCGCGCTTGAGCAGGGTTTCAGTCAGATTGGGAAACTCGCCGACGGTACGAATGCCCAGCGGGTTGATGATCTTGCCGAAGCTGGTCAGGCGGCGGGCATAGCCTTTATCGTGGGTCAGGTATTCGAAAAAGTCCTGACCGTGGCCCTGAGTGAAATCGGTGCCGATACCGATGGCGTCCTCGCCCACGATGTTCATTACGTATTCGATGGCTTCGGCGTAATCGTCGATGGTCGACTCGATGCCCTTGGCCAGAAACGGCGCGAACATGGTCACGCCGACAAAGCCGCCGTGGTCGGCAATGAACTTCAGTTCAGCGTCGGACTTGTTGCGTGGATGCTCTTTGAGGCCGGACGGCAGGCAATGGGAGTAGCAGACCGGTTTCTTCGATTCGAGAATGACTTCTTCAGAAGTTTTCGAGCCGACGTGGGACAGGTCGCACATGACGCCGACGCGGTTCATTTCGGTGACGATTTCACGACCGAAACCCGACAGCCCGCCGTCGCGCTCGTAGCAGCCGGTGCCGACCAGATTTTGGGTGTTGTAGCACAGTTGAACGATGCCAACGCCGAGCTTCTTGAAGATCTCGACATAGCCAATCTGGTCTTCGTAGGCATGCGCATTCTGGAAGCCGAACAGGATGCCGGTCTTGCCCAGCTCCTTGGCCTTGCGGATGTCGGCGGTGGTATGCACAGGCATAACCAGATCGCTGTTTTCGCGCATCAGCTTCTGGCTGGTGCAGATGCTGTTGATAGTGGCCTGGAAGCCTTCCCACACCGACACGGTGCAATTGGCCATTGTCAGGCCGCCCTTGCGCATGTCTTCAAACAGCTCGCGGTTCCACTTGGCGATGATCAGCCCGTCAATAACGATGCTGTCGGCGTGCAGTTCGGCTGGGCTCATCAGGCTGTCCCCTTTTTGATTGCGGCGCACCGAATCGGCTGTCGGCGCTAATGAGGTCAGCATATGCCGGAGGGTCCGGCGAGCCGGGTGCAAAAACGACAGGGGGTTTGCCGAAAGCGTCAAGATGCGACAAAGGGCGACAGCACTTCGCCGGGCGGTGTCGTAAACCTGTTCATTGTCTCGCGCTTGAGACAGAATCAGCCGTATCAATGGATCGGAGCGACTCGATGAAAACGTTTTTGCTGACCCTGGCCCTGATGGCAACGGCTGTGACAAGCGTACAGGCTGCACAGAACCCGGACGCCACGCCGTGCGACGGTGTCGATGACGACAAGCAGACGCTGGAGTGCTCGGTTTACAGCCGGACGACCGCTGAACAATTGCTCAAGGAAAATTTCGACAACCTGCTCAAGCGCGTTCAATCCCAGTTCGTTGCCAACAAGACGCAGTTCAACGATTTTACTAGCAAACTCAAAACCGCCCAGCAAGCGTGGGAGAAGCTGCGTGACGCCGATTGCGCAGTAGAAGTGTTCCCTTCTGCAGCAGGCAGCAAGGCCTTCACCATCAGCGAAAACGACTGCATTGCGCGCATGAGTGACGAGCGATCCGAGTACCTGGAGTCGATTGCACAGGAATAACGTCTACGATGGGATAACCTGCTTCTTTATATGAACGAGCTCATCAGGTTTTCTCATGATTATTTGCGGTGTAGAAATCAAAGGCAGTGAAGCCATCTTCGCTCTCGCCACTCGACGTAACGGCGACATCGAGCACCTGCCGCTCGCCACGAAGAAACTGGCGCTGGAGGACGATGACGAGGCCGTCAACGTCAAAGCCTTCGCCACGCAACTTGCCGGTTTCGTGCGTGAAAACGGCATCAGCCATGTGGTCATCAAGAAACGCAGCAAAAAAGGCGAATTCGCTGGCGGCCCCACCACGTTCAAGATCGAAACCATCTTCCAGTTGATGTCAGATTGCGAAGTACTCCTGATCTCGCCGCAGACCGTCAATGCGCAGAACAAGAAACACAACTTCGCCCTGCCAGGCACGCTGAACAAGTACCAACACGAAGCCTACAAGGCAGCGTGTGCCGGGTTGATGAAGAGCGTTTGAGCGCATTAAAACCGGACCCAGCGCACGGCTACGATGATCGTCCCTACGCTCCGCGTAGGAATGCAGTTCGTGACGCTCCGCGTCACATCCATTCGCAGCACAGCTACTTTTAAACCGACATAAAAAAACCCGCATTTCTGCGGGTTTTCTCAGTGCTCAGTCAACTCAGTTGACCTTGGCATCCAGCTCGCCACGCGCGTAGCGTTCGAACATGGCGTCCAGGGAGATCGGTTTGATCTTCGAGGCGTTGCCAGCGGTGCCGAAGGCTTCGTAACGGGCGATACACACATCACGCATGGCCACGACGGTCTTGGCCAGGTATTTGCGCGGGTCAAACTCGCTCGGGTGTTTGGCCATGAACTCGCGGATGGCACCGGTAGACGCCAGGCGCAGGTCGGTGTCGATGTTGACCTTGCGCACGCCGTGCTTGATGCCTTCAACGATTTCTTCGACCGGCACGCCGTAGGTTTCTTTGATGTCGCCGCCGAACTCGTTAATGATCTTCAACCATTCCTGAGGAACCGACGAAGAGCCGTGCATCACTAGGTGAGTGTTCGGGATACGCTTGTGAATCTCTTTGATTCGCTCGATCGCCAGAATGTCGCCGGTAGGCGGCTTGGTGAACTTGTAAGCGCCGTGGCTGGTGCCGATGGCGATGGCCAGGGCATCGACCTGAGTGCGCTTGACGAAGTCAGCGGCTTCTTCAGGGTCGGTCAGCATCTGGCTGTGATCCAAAACGCCTTCCGCGCCAACGCCGTCTTCTTCACCGGCCATACCGGTTTCCAGCGAACCCAGCACGCCCAGCTCGCCTTCCACAGAAACGCCGCAGGCGTGAGCGAAGGACACCACACGACGGGTGACGTCGACGTTGTAGTCATAATCGGCCGGGGACTTGCCGTCTTCACGCAGCGAGCCGTCCATCATGACCGAGCTGAAGCCCAGCTGGATCGAGCGCTGGCAGATGTCAGGGCTGGTGCCGTGATCCTGGTGCATGACCACCGGGATGTGCGGGAACTCTTCGATGGCCGCGAGGATCAGGTGACGCAGGAACGGAGCACCGGCGTATTTGCGGGCACCAGCCGAAGCCTGAACGATCACCGGGGAGTCGGTCTTGTCGGCCGCTTCCATAATGGCGCGCATCTGTTCCAGGTTGTTTACGTTGAAAGCTGGAACGCCATAGCCGAATTCGGCTGCGTGGTCCAACATCTGGCGCATGCTGATAAGTGCCATTGTCTGTCTCTCTCCCGGTAGGGTCGTTGATCGTGCAGCCTGCCGTAGTGGCGGCCGCTATTCAAGTTATAAGCATTGGCCGCAAGGGCCAAGCGTGTGTGCCATGGGTCCGGTTTATCGGGCCTTGCAGCCTCGACCAATCAGATCGTTGGTAGCATCCCAGTAGATCAGGCCTTCGCTACCCTTGTTGACGAACGCCAACACATTGTTACTGTACAGCGTGCCACTGGCAGCGCCGGGTTCAGCCTTGAGCCTGAACACCTGATCGCTCTGATTCAGACGCACATCAACTTCCTTTTGGGCCGAGTCAATGTAACGCCAGTGAACCTCGGCGTTGCTGTCGCAGACCCAGCGATTCCAAGGGTCGTTCTGCTGCGGACTGCTCATGCTCGAACAACCGCCAAGCGCCGCCAAAGCCACAAGGGCCAACAAGCCTTTCATCATTTCTCCTGCCTGCCCTGCCAAACCGGTGTATCAGGGGCAGTTCTGTTCCTGTTTACTGTCGTCGGCCGGTTCACCCGTGACGTGCGCCTCGACCCGTTGAGTATTTTCGGTCGTTGGCACATTCACCGGGGCCGGGCTGAATACTTGACACGTTCTGGCGTGCGAGCCAGAACCGGTACAGCCAGCCAGTGCAATACAGCTCAGCAGAGCCAGGGCAGCGATCTTCATGACGAAACTCCTTCCTCGGAAAAAATATCCACTCAATAAAGACCGCTGAAGCCCGTCAATGTTGCCAGACTGGTTTCAAACCTGAACTACAGGCAACCCACACCACCTACCTTGCTCGGCATGAACTCGTACCGATCCCACACTTCCTGACCACCACGCTTGTAGATCACCGGCACCGTCTCGGCCTGCCAGCCCGCCTGATAGCAGCTCAACTGGAGCGGCTGGTTCGGCGCGTCGCCCTCCACTTCTTCAGCCTCGGGCTTGCTCGCGCAACCGGCCAGTAAACCTGCGATGAGCACCCACGGTAACGCCCTGACCATTGCCTACTCCTTGTCCAACGCCTTTATTCAGGCCTTGGCACGTTGTTCGAGCACTTCAACCGCAGGCAGAACCTTGCCTTCCACGAATTCGAGGAACGCACCGCCGCCGGTGGAGATGTAGGAAATCTGTTTTGCTACGCCGTACTTGTCGATCGCTGCCAGCGTATCGCCGCCGCCAGCGATGGAGAATGCACTGCTTTCGGCGATGGCCTTGGCCAGCGTTTTGGTGCCCTCGCCAAACTGATCGAATTCAAACACGCCGACCGGACCGTTCCACAGGATAGTCCCGGAAGATTTCAACAATTCGGCGAAATGCGCAGCAGTTTGCGGACCGATGTCCAGAATCATGTCGTCATCGGCTACATCGGCGATCAATTTGACAGTGGCGGTGGCGCTCTCGGAAAACGCCTTGGCAACTACCACGTCGGTCGGCAACGGCACGCTGACTTTCGCAGCAATGGCGCGAGCGGTGTCGAGCAGATCAGGTTCATACAGGGACTTGCCGACCTTGTGACCGGCTGCGGCCAGAAAGGTATTGGCGATGCCGCCGCCGACGATCAACTGATTGCAGATGCCGCTCAGGCTGTTGAGTACGTCCAGCTTGGTGGACACCTTGGAACCGGCAACGATAGCGGTCATTGGCTGGGCCGGAGCACCCAGGGCCTTGCCCAGCGCCTCCAGCTCGGCAGCCAGCAACGGGCCCGCAGCTGCGACTTTGGCGAACTTCGCCACGCCGTGGGTCGAGCCCTCTGCGCGGTGAGCGGTTCCAAAAGCGTCCATTACGAATACGTCGCACAGTGCCGCATACTTCTGCGCCAGTTCGTCGGCGTTCTTTTTCTCGCCTTTGTTGAAGCGAACGTTCTCGAACAGGACGACATCGCCTGCCTTCACGTCGACACCGTCCAGATAGTCAGCGACCAGCGGAACCTCGCGGCCCAGCGCTTTGCTCAGGTACTCGGCAACCGGCTTCAAGCTGTTCTCGGCAGAAAACTCACCTTCGGTCGGGCGACCCAAGTGCGAGCAGATCATGACGGCCGCGCCTTTTTCCAGCGCCAGTCTGATGGTCGGCAGCGAAGCAAGGATACGCGCGTCACTGCTGACAACACCGTCCTTGACCGGGACGTTGAGGTCTTCGCGGATCAGTACACGTTTGCCTTGCAGATCGAGGTCGGTCATCTTCAACACGGTCATGAGCATTCCTGTTTTTTTACTGTTATTGGTCAGCGACGCGCAGAAAGTGATCAGCGACGTCGAGCATTCGGTTTGCAAAACCCCACTCGTTATCGAACCAGGCCAGCAAATTGACCAGCCGGGGTCCGGAAACGCGGGTCTGACTCGCATCGACAATGGCCGAATGCGGGTCATGGTTGAAATCGCAACTGGCATGCGGCAATTCAGTGTAGGCCAGCAGCCCCTTGAGCGGGCCACGGGTGGCGGCCTCACGCAGGATGCGGTTGATCTCCACTGCATCGGTGTCTCGCGACATCTGTAGCGTAATGTCCAGACAAGACACATTGACAGTTGGTACACGAACAGCTTTGGCCTGAATTCGACCGGCAAGTTCCGGAAGCAGCCGCTCGATTCCTCGCGCCAGACCGGTGGACACCGGAATGATCGACTGGAAAGCCGAGCGGGTACGACGCAAATCCTCGTGGTGATAGGCGTCGATCACCGGCTGATCATTCATCGCCGAGTGAATGGTGGTGATGGTGATGTATTCCAGACCAATGGCCTGATCCAGCAAACGCAGGAGCGGAACGCTGCAGTTGGTGGTACAGGACGCGGCCGACACCAGCAATTCACGTCCGGTCAGCCTTTGCTGATTGATGCCGAACACTACAGTGGCGTCGACATCCCGCTCGCTGGCCATAGGCTGGGAAAACAAGACACGGGGCGCACCGGCATCCAGAAAACGCTGCCCGTCTTCGCGGGTGTTGTAGACACCCGAGCACTCAAGCACCAGATCGACTTCCAGCCCGGCCCAGTCAATGCCTTCCGGCGTCGGGCTGCGCAGGACCTTGATCCGGTGATCATTGATATGCAGGTATTGCCCTTCGACCCGCACTTCGCCGGGGAACCGGCCATGTGTCGAATCAAAGCGCGTGAGGTATTCGAGGCTGGCCATATCGGCCAGATCGTTGATGGCAACCACTTCAAACCCGGCCTTCGCCCCCGCTCGCACAGCGCGCGAACGACACAACGACCGATACGGCCGTAGCCGTTCAGAGCAACTTTATAAGGGCGGGGCTGAGACATGGAGTTTTCGCCAGGGGATGGATCAGGTTGCGTAGAGCCCTAATAGGTGGGAGCGACCGGGGCGGCGATCCGCATTGCTCGCGACGGCCTCAACCCGGCGTAATGATTCACCGGGTTGAGTCATTCGCGGACAAGTCCGCTCCAACAGATCAGTCTTCCAGCAGCTCTTCAGCAATGCTCAGGACGTTTTCCAGCGTGAAGCCGAACTCTTCGAACAGCGCTGGCGCAGGGGCCGACTCGCCGAAGGTGGTCATGCCGATCACGCGGCCTTCGAGACCGACGTATTTGTACCAGTAGTCCGCGTGCGCGGCTTCGATAGCGATACGCGCACTGACCTGCAGTGGCAGGACTTCCTGCTTGTACAGCGCATCCTGAGTTTCAAAGATGCTGGTGCACGGCATGGAAACAACGCGAGCCTTGCGGCCCTGGGCGGTCAGTTTGTCGTATGCCTCAACGGCCAGACCCACTTCCGAGCCGGTCGCGATCAGAATCAGTTCAGGTTCGCCAGCGCAGTCGCGCAGCACATAGCCACCACGCGCGATGTTGGCCAACTGGGCCTCGTCACGCGCCTGGTGAGTCAGGTTCTGACGCGAGAAGATCAATGCCGACGGACCGTCGTTACGCTCGATGGCGTGCTTCCAGGCCACTGCCGATTCAACGGCATCGGCCGGACGCCAGGTGTCCAGATTCGGCGTGGTACGCAGGCTGGTCAACTGCTCGATGGGCTGGTGAGTCGGGCCGTCTTCGCCCAGACCGATGGAGTCGTGAGTGAACACGTAGATCACACGCTTCTTCATCAGCGACGCCATGCGCACGGCGTTGCGGGCGTATTCCATGAAGATCAGGAAGGTTGCGCCGTAAGGCACGAAGCCGCCGTGCAAGGCAATACCATTCATCATGGCGGCCATGCCGAACTCGCGAACGCCGTAATGCAGGTAGTTGCCGTTAGGATCTTCGCCAGTGATGCTCTTGCAGCCTTTCCAGATGGTCAGGTTGGAACCTGCCAGGTCGGCCGAACCGCCGAGGATTTCAGGCAACAATGGGCCAAGTGCGCTCAGCGCATTCTGGCTGGCCTTGCGGCTGGCAATGGTTTCGCCCTTGGCGTTGACTTCAGCCACGTACGCTGCGGATTTCTCGGCAAAGTCGGCAGGCAACTCTCCGCTCATGCGACGGATGAAGTCGTTGGCCAGCTCTGGGAATGCGGCGGAGTAGGCGGCAAAACGCTGGTCCCACTCGGCTTCTACCGCCAGGCCTTTTTCCTTGGCATCCCATTCGGCGTAGATATCAGCCGGAATTTCGAAGGGGCCGTAGTTCCACTTCAGCGCAGCACGGGTCAGGGCGATTTCGTCAGCACCCAGCGGCGCGCCGTGGGACTCTTCCTTGCCCTGCTTGTTCGGCGAACCGAAACCGATGGTGGTCTTGCAGCAGATCAGTGTTGGCTGAGCGCTTTTGCGGGCAGTGTCGATGGCAATCTTGATCTCTTCGGCGTCATGGCCGTCGACATTGCGGATGACCAGCCAGCCGTAGGCCTCGAAACGCTTCGGTGTGTCGTCGGTGAACCAGCCTTCGACTTCGCCATCGATGGAAATACCGTTGTCGTCGTAGAACGCGATCAGCTTGCCGAGTTGCAGCGTACCGGCCAGTGAGGCAACTTCGTGGGAAATACCTTCCATCATGCAACCATCGCCCATGAACACGTAGGTGTTGTGGTCAACGATGGTATGGCCTGGACGGTTGAACTGTGCTGCGAGCGTCTTCTCGGCAGCGGCAAAACCGACAGCGTTGGCAAAACCCTGACCCAACGGGCCGGTTGTGGTCTCGACGCCCGGGGTGTAACCGAATTCAGGGTGACCTGGCGTGCGGCTGTGCAATTGTCGGAAGTTTTTCAGATCGTCGATGGACAGGTCGTAACCGGTCAGGTGCAGCAGCGAATAAACCAGCATCGAGCCATGGCCGTTGGACATGATGAAACGGTCACGGTCGGCAAACGAAGGGTTTTTCGGGCTGTGTTTCAGATAATCACGCCACAGAACCTCGGCGATATCCGCCATGCCCATCGGGGCACCCGGATGGCCGCTGTTGGCTTTTTGCACGGCATCCATGCTTAGGGCACGAATAGCATTGGCACGCTCACGACGGCTTGGCATCGCTGATCTCCTGGGGTTGAAAAAATTAGGGGCGGAAAAAAGACAGTCATTTTCCCTCACGGACCGGCCGGGGGCAATGACAGATGTCGACCTTAGGCTCTTTTCCTGCGTTACGGACATTATTTAGCCTGTGAAGACTGGAACACACGGCAGCGCGACAAGTTCACAGCGCCTGATCGGCAGCTGCCCAAGGGCAATATCAAAACTTTTTGATATTGCCCTTGCAGCCTCATGGATCGCTCTCTAGACTGCGGAGCTTATGAACCTGCGCGTGCCTGCAATTCGCCATGACGCATGCGACGACCTTTCTGCATTGTGCAAGGCCGGCGGCGATCCTCTACGGCTGAATGTATTGCGCGCACTGACCAACGATTCGTTCGGCGTGCTTGAACTGGCGCAGATTTTCGCCATTGGTCAGTCGGGCATGAGCCATCACCTGAAGGTTCTGGCACAGGCCGACCTGGTGGCGACTCGCCGTGAAGGCAACGCGATTTTCTACCGCCGCGCCCTGCCCCACACCGCCTTGCCGGGCGGCAGGCTACACGCGGCGTTGCTGGATGAGGTCGATACGCTGGCCTTGCCGGACGATGTTCAGGGCCGCATCGGCCTGGTGCATCGGCAGCGGGCAATGGCCAGCCAGGATTTCTTTGCCCGTACTGCAGAAAAGTTTCGCGCTCAGCAGGACCTGATCGCCGGTCTGGCGCAATACAGCGAGAGCCTGCTGACCCTGCTCGACAAACTGAGCTTCGGCGCGCAGGCCACGGCTCTGGAAGTAGGCCCCGGCGACGGCGGCTTCCTGCCAGAACTGGCAAGGCGTTTCCGGCAGGTCGTCGCCATGGACAACAGCCCGGCTATGCTGGAACTGGCGCGCGGCGTCTGCGAACGCAAGGCACTGGCTAACGTTGAGCTAAGGCTGGCCGATGCACTGAACGACAGTAAAGTCAGCGCCGATTGCGTCGTCCTCAACATGGTGCTGCATCATTTTGCGGCACCGGCCGAAGCGCTCAGGCAACTGGCCGAGCACGTAAAACCCGGCGGTAGCTTGCTGGTAACAGAATTGTGTAGTCATGACCAGAGTTGGGCCAGGGAGGCCTGTGGCGATCTCTGGTTAGGTTTCGAGCAGGAAGACCTGGCCCGTTGGGCCATCGCTGCGGGGCTAGTTCCCGGGGAAAGCCTCTATGTAGGCTTACGTAATGGTTTCCAGATCCAGGTTCGCCATTTTCAGCGACCGGCTGGCGACACTCACCATCGGTAAAATGAAGGAAACCCGTAGAGATGAGCGAATACTCACTTTTCACCTCCGAGTCCGTGTCCGAAGGGCATCCGGACAAGATCGCCGACCAGATTTCCGACGCGGTTCTGGACGCTATCATCGCTGAAGACAAATACGCCCGTGTAGCGTGCGAAACACTGGTCAAGACCGGCGTGGCAATCATCGCTGGCGAAGTGTCGACATCGGCCTGGGTCGATCTGGAAGACATCGTGCGTAACGTCATCCTCGACATCGGCTACAACAGCTCCGACGTCGGCTTCGACGGCGCGACCTGCGGCGTGATGAACATCATCGGCAAGCAGTCGGTGGACATCGCCCAAGGCGTTGACCGCAGCAAGCCCGAAGATCAGGGCGCTGGCGACCAGGGCCTGATGTTCGGCTATGCCAGCAACGAAACCGACGTGCTGATGCCTGCGCCGATCACCTTCTCGCACCAGCTGGTACAGCGTCAGGCCGAAGCCCGCAAATCCGGCCTGCTGCCGTGGTTGCGCCCGGACGCCAAATCCCAGGTCACCTGCCGTTACGAAAATGGCAAAGTGGTCGGCGTCGACGCCATCGTGCTGTCGACCCAGCACAACCCGGACGTGTCTTACAAAGACCTGCGCGAAGGCGTGATGGAGCTGATCGTCAAGCACGTCATCCCTGCGCACTTGCTGCACAAAGATACCCAGTTCCACATCAACCCGACCGGCAACTTCATCATCGGTGGCCCGGTAGGCGACTGCGGTCTGACCGGCCGCAAGATCATCGTCGACACCTACGGCGGCATGGCCCGTCACGGTGGTGGCGCGTTCTCCGGCAAGGACCCATCGAAGGTTGACCGTTCGGCAGCTTACGCTGGCCGTTACGTCGCCAAGAACATCGTGGCTGCTGGCCTGGCCGAACGTTGCGAAATCCAGGTGTCCTACGCCATCGGCGTCGCTCAGCCGACCTCGATCTCGTTGAACACTTTCGGCACCGGCAAGCTGTCAGATGACAAGATCATCAAGCTGGTCCGCGACAACTTCGACCTGCGTCCCTACGCAATCACCACCATGCTCGACCTGCTGCACCCGATGTACCAGGCCACTGCAGCCTATGGTCACTTCGGTCGTACCCCGGTCGAAATGACCGTTGGCGATGACACCTTCACCGCCTTCACCTGGGAAAAAACCGACCGCGCCGACGCCCTGCGCGCAGCTGCCGGCCTGTAAAACCCGCCCCGAAAAAGCCCCGGACGACCTGGTCGTTCGGGGCTTTTTTTCGTCTGCATGGACAGCTCTTCAGCAGCTACGCTCTAAGCCCGCCGCGACACCAGCAATACAGAGGCAGCGCCCGCCAACAGCCCTGCGCATAGCCTGTTGAACAACCGCTTGCCACTGGGCTTGGCCAGCAGACGGCGAGCATGGATACCCATCGCGGCGTACAACGCAATCGCTACGCACTCCAGTACCAGAAACAGACCGCCCAAAACCGCGAACTGACCCGACACATCACCTTCGCGATCAACAAATTGCGGCAGGAAAGCCGTAAACAGCAAGATCGCTTTCGGATTGCCAATAGCCACCAGAAACTCCTGACGCGCCAGACTGCCAGAGCTCACTGCCGCTTTATCAGGTGCATGTGGGCTGGCACGCCACAGCTGCACCGCGAGATAAAACAGGTAGGCCACGCCGATGAGCTTGATCACATGAAAGAGCCATTCAGAGGTGTGCAGCACCGCCGTGAGCCCTGCCGCCGCCAACGTAATCATGATGACGAATGCCAGCAGGCGGCCCATGCCTCCCAGGCAGGACCTGGCAAAACCATAGCGCGTGGCGTTGCTGATCGACAGCAGGTTATTCGGCCCGGGCGCCATGTTCAGCGCGAAACAAGCGGGGATGAATACAGCAAGAGTAGAGACGTCCATGGGCACCCATTCCTTGGTTTGGTCGGCTGTTTAGTCTGACTTCATTCAGTGAAGGATCAAGACACAGTTGCATGATGATATTTGACCTGACTGTGCTGAGGGACGATTAAGGCCCGGCATTGGCATAAGCGCGCAGCGAGGCGCAGATTTGTGACGCGGGGCGTCAAGAAAGGCATGCCAGCGCGGCGCATTGGCACGAGAGGACACAGGCTCGTTCCGCACGCTCCAGGGTGGGAATGCCGTTCTGGACGCTGCGCGTCCGATCTTGAGCGTGCGGCGCAGTGCAATGGAAAAACCCCGTAACCAAGCCTCTCGTCTGCAAAGCGGATCGGCTACTACCCTCATGGGCCTATCCCTAAAGCAAGGATGCTTCGATGTTGCCCACCCTCCGCCTGATGACGTGCGTTCTGGTCTTTCTTCTCCCTGGCCTCGTCCATGCCGGCCAGTGCCCTGACTGGTCTGCCGCCAAGGCAAACAACGAAATAACGGCACTGCAAAAGCAGGTTGCCGAGTGGGACGACAGCTATCACCGACGCGGCATCTCGCAAATTCCTGACGAGCTTTACGATCAGGCGCGACACAAGCTGACCGTATGGCGTGCATGTTTTGCAGTGCCTACACCTGAAGCCAACCCGCTGAAAACCTCAGCCGGCCCAATGGCACATCCTGTCCCGCACACCGGCGTTAACAAGCTGGCGGACGAAGGCAGCGTCAAGGCCTGGCTCAAGGGCAGGACCGACCTGTGGGTTCAACCCAAGGTCGATGGCGTAGCGGTGACGCTGGTTTACGAACAGGGCCAACTGGTGCAGGCAATCAGTCGGGGCGACGGGATAAAAGGTCAGGACTGGACCTCCCAAGCCCGACTGATCAAGGCGGTCCCTCAGCAGATCCCCCGAGCCGAATCCGTGGTCCTGCAAGGCGAGCTTTATTGGCGGCTCGACGATCATATTCAGGCGACGGCCGGCAGCGTCAACGCTCGCAGCAAGGTGGCAGGCCTGTTGGCGCGACAGACGATCAGCTCGCAACAGGCCGACGCCATCGCCCTGTTCGTCTGGGACTGGCCAAACGGGCCAGCGGATATGACTCAGCGGCTCGAAAGCCTGCAAAGCATGGGTTTTGAAGACAGCATGGCTTACACACACCGGCTGGAAAACCACGCTCAGGCCGCGAAATGGCGTGAACACTGGTATCGCAATCCCCTGCCGTTCGCCACAGACGGCGTGATCATGCGCCAGGGTCAGCGGCCACCCGCACAGCGCTGGCAAGCCAGTGCGCCTTACTGGATCGCTGCGTGGAAACACCCTTACGCCCAAGCACTGGCCGAGGTGCGCAAGGTCAACTTCAATATAGGACGCAGCGGCAGAATCACCCCGGTGCTGGAGCTGATACCGGTGCGCCTCGACGACCGGACCGTCACCCGTATCAGCACAGGCTCGCTGCAACGCTGGCAGGCGCTGGACATCCGACCCGGCGATCAAGTGGCAGTGAGCCTGGCCGGGCTGACGATTCCACGACTCGACAGCGTGGTTTCTCGCGCAACCGAGCGAGCGGAAATGAGCGTTCCGCACGCCAGTGATTTTCATGAATTGAGTTGCTGGCAAGCCACGCCAGGCTGTGAAAGCCAGTTTCGTGCCCGGCTGGTCTGGCTCAGTGGCAAGAAAGGTCTCGCGTTGCCCGGAGTCGGTCCAGGCACTTGGGACAAGCTGATTGAAAACGGCCAGATCGAAGGCTTAGTCGATTGGATGACCCTGAATCACGCTGGGCTTGCTAACATCCCCGGCTTCGCCGAACGCAGCAGCGCTAAACTGCTGACGAGCCTGCAAACCGCCCGCGAACGGCCGTTTCAGACGTGGCTCAAGGCCATCGGCCTGCCGCCCTCAGGTGACGCGAAACTGCCTGATAGCTGGCACGAACTCGCGGCACGAACTGCCGAACAATGGCAGGCGGAGCCGGGCATAGGTCCGGGACGGGCAGCGAAACTCAGCGCTTTTTTTCGAGACCCTCAAGTGCAGGCGATAAGCCAGCAATTGCAGACACACGGTATTTCAGGTTTCTAAGTAGCGGACGTTCATTTTTCTGTCCGGGTATTGTCATCTTCAAGCGGAGTTCATATGCGGTTTTTATCACCATTGATCCTTTTCACCGGTTGCACTCTGCTGGCGACCACCTTACTGGCCTCCGAGCAGGCACCACCGCCTTCCGAGTGCCTGATCAAAAGCCAGCAGATCAGCAGCAAGATTCAGGACGCCAAGACCGAAGGCAACAAGGCCGAGCAGACCGGCCTGGAAAAGGCCCTTGCCGAGGTCAACGCCAATTGCACAGAGACTTCCTTGCTTAAGCAGCGCGAGCAAAAGGTGCTGGACGCCAAGCGCGAGGTCAGTCGTCGTCAGACCGATCTGAACAAAGCCATGGACAAGGGTGATCCGGAGCGGATCAACAAGCGCAAAGACAAGCTTGCCGAGTCGCGCAAGGAGTTACAGGACGCGCAGACTGAACTCGAGAAAGTCCAGCCGGACGATTGATAGGTATCGGAGGTTGCGACGCTGCCCATAACAAGGCAGCGTCACAAGTCGCTATCAGGCAGCAGCCGGAAAGGCCGAGACGCCGAACAGCGCAATGATCAGCCCCATGCCGACCAGCCAAACCACTGAGCGCAGTGCGGCCATGTCGGCCAGATAGAAAATGATGTACAGCAGGCGGCTGGTGATAAACAGCACTGCAAGTACATCGATGGTCACCAACTGCGCATTGCCGGCAATGTGCGCAATGATCACCGCCGCCGCAAACGCGGGCGTCACTTCAAAGCTGTTGAGCTGTGCCGCGTGGGCACGTCGTGGAAAACCTTCAAGCTTGTCGAGAAAGGCACGCGGGTCATGGTTGTGTCCGCTGCCAAATTTGCCACTGCCGAACTTGGCGATGCCAGCACAGAAAATCGGCAGCAATATCGCGACCAGCACGCACCAGAAAGCAACTGTCATACATCCATCCTTATAGGTTCAGCTTCATCGGAAGCATCCGGGCATTACCCGCTCACAAGCTATGAGCCGGAGGTCAGCGAAAGGTTCTTGAAGAACGATCACCAACCTGACGCATTACGCCAGTTTAGGAAAGATCAGGCTAAACGTTGTGAAATGTCCGGGCGCACTCTGAACCGTCACCTGCCCTTCATGCAGGCTCATGATGGAACGCACAATCGCCAGCCCCAGCCCCGTACCACCCTGCTGCCGAGCGCGGCTGACGTGGACCCGGTAGAAACGGTCGAACAGTCGCGGCAGGTGCTCGGCGTCGATACCGTCACCCGCATTGCGCACTGCCAGCGATACTTCATCACCCTGCGTGGCAAGGGTGATGGTAATGAGACTGCCGGACAGGCCGTGGCGAATAGCGTTGGACAGCAGATTTGAAATCGCTCGCTGGATCATCAGCTTGTCGCCCGATACTTTCGCAGTGCCATTGACCTGTAGCGTGATGTCGCGATCCTCGGCCGAAGCTGAAAACAGCTCGGCGACTTTTTCTGCCTCTTCCCGCAGATCGACAATGTCAGCCGGCAACGGCGCAGCGGGCTGGCTGACGCTGGCCAGAAACAGCATCTGGCTGATCATGCGCGACATGCGCTCCAGCTCTTCGGTGCAGGACTCCAGTGCCTGCTTGTACTCTTCCGGCGGACGCGGCCTGGAGAGCGTGACCTGTGCTTTGCCCATCAGGTTGTTCATGGGCGAGCGCAACTCATGCGCCAGGTCGTCGGAAAATTGCGCCAGTTGCTGAACGTCGCCATCCAGGCGGTGCAGCATGAAATTCACCGCATGCGCGAGATCGCGCAATTCGTCAGGCAGGCCATTCACTTTCATGCGGTGAGAGAGATCTCGAGCCGAGATCAGCGCAGTCACTTTGCGGAATGCCCTCAACGGCCTTAGGCCACGACGCACCACCCACCAGACGCCAAAGCCGACCAGCAGCAGAATCACCGGCAGTACCAGGAAGGTCGATTTCAAATAAGCGTGCAGCAGCGTGCTGTCGCTTTCGCGGTCCATCGACAGCCTGACCAGAATGTCCTGTCCTGTCTTGAGGCGTATTTCCCGGTATCCGATAAGAATCTTGTGGCCGTGTATCGACTGCAACTCCTGAAAACCCTGGGGTATGCGATCTGCTTCAGGGATCGGCAGATTCCGCCCTTCCTCGTTGCCGACCATCATCAATTGTTGCCGTGGATTGCCCGAATCGAGCACCGTCAGCGTGTAGCTATCGTGGCCGACAATTTGGTCACGCAGAGTGTGTGGGTATTGAACGATGTCCTCTACCGCGAGAAAACCCTCACTCAAGCTGTGTTCGACCTGCGCAAACTTCTCGTTCAGGCTGTCTTCGGCGCGTCTATCAAGCTGCCGGGAAATGACCGCGTAGGCGAGCATTTCCATCACCAGCACCAGACACGCAATCAGAGCAACGACCGTCAACCCGAGACGCGTCGAAAGGCGTGTCGGCGTCATTCACGCACTTCCAGTACATAACCTACGCCACGCAGAGTGTGAATCAGCTTGGTCTCGAACGGGTCATCGATCTTCGCTCGAAGGCGACGGATCGACACTTCCACCACGTTGGTGTCGCAGTCGAAATTCATGTCCCAGACCAGCGAAATGATCTGGGTACGCGACATGACCTCACCACTGTGGCGCATCAACAGGTGCAGAAGCGCGAACTCCTTGGTGGTCAGGTCGATGCGCTGCTTACCGCGAAATGCCCGGTGTCGGCCTTGATCGAGTTCCAGGTCGCCGACCTGCAACACCTTGGCAGTGGTGGTCTGCTCACTGCGACGCATCAGGGTGCGGACCCTGGCCAGCAGTTCCGGAAACTCGAACGGCTTGACCAGATAGTCATCAGCGCCCATTTCCAGACCTTTGACTTTTTCCTCAAGCCGCCCCCGCGCCGTGACCATCATGATGCGCGTGTTGACGGTTTTTCTGAGACGGCTCAACACTTCCCAGCCATCCATCTCCGGCAGGTTCACATCCAGAATCACCACGTCGTAAGCCTGATGCTGCGCGAGGTAAAGACCATCAAGCCCGGTGGCGGCGATATCGACGACATAGCCACTTTCGGTCAGACCTTGATGCATGTACTCGGCCGTTTTCGGCTCGTCCTCTACGACAAGGATTCGCATAACCTGGCTTCCTGTTTGATGAGCGGAGGATGACGATGCCGTGCAGTGTACTGAAAAGAAACGCTTATCTCGCTGGATAACAGAATCGTAATTTCCCGGCAATCCCTGTGATAACTCCCATTGCATAAAGTCACCCCAGCCAACTTCAGCGCCTCGGTGCCTGTTTGTATTTTTGCTTTGATGGGGTGATTTCATGGGACTGGAGAACAACGTACGCATTCGGCGTACAGATGAATTTGCAGGGTGTCTGGCATGAGAGTCGGCGCACTGTGTTTTTTGTTGCTGCCGTTTGTTGTCCCGGGCGTCGCAACGGCCCAAGGCATCAGCCTGCCCCAGGCACTGGAAGCCGCCTTTGCCCACAATCCGGAGCTTGCCGCAGCGCAATGGGAGATCGGCGTTGCCGAAGGGGATCGCCAGCAGGCGGGGCTGATCCCCAACCCGGTAGTGTCGTGGGAAGTCGAGGACACACGACGCAATACCAGCACCACCACGGTAATGCTCAGCCAGGCGCTAGAGCTGGGTGGCAAACGCGGAGCGCGTATCGAAGCGGCCGGCAAGGGGCAGGACGCGGCTCGACTGGAGCTTGAACGGCGCGGCAATGAATTGCGCGCCGACGTGGTTCAGGCATTTTATGCCGCAGCGCGTGCGCAGGCCGGTCTGGAGCTGGCCCGCCAATCCAGGGCGCTTGCCGAGCGCGGCCTGAAAGTCGCCGAAGGGCGTGTGCGCGCAGGCAAGGTCTCACCAGTCGAGGCCACCCGCGCGCAGGTGCAACTGGCAGAAACCGACTTGCTGGTGCGCCGCGCCGAAACCCTGAAAATCAACAGCAACCGTGAACTGGCGCGCGCCACCGGCTCGCCGAGAGCGTCTTTCGAACGCCTGGATTACTCCGATCTGTCTCCCGGCAAATCACCGTCGACCGCGAAGATGCTGACTGCCCTCAACCAATCCGCCGAGCTGCGCCTCGCCCAGACCCAGATCGAACAGCGCGAAGCCGCATTGGGCTCGGAGCGCGCCAAGCGCATTCCGGACCTGACCGTCAGCGTCGGCAGCCAGTACAGCCGCGAAGAGCGCGAACGCGTCAACGTGGTGGGCCTGTCGATGCCGCTCCCGTTGTTTGACCGAAATCAGGGCAACGTGCTCGCCGCCTCACGGCGGGCAGACCAGTCCCGCGACCTGCGCAATGCCGTCGAGCTGAAACTGCGCACCCAGACGCAGTCCGCCCTTGATCAGTGGAGCACCGCTGCGCAGGAAGTCGAGTCGTTCAATAACGTCATTCTGCCCGCCGCGCAAAGTGCCGTCGATACGGCGACCCGTGGTTTCGAAATGGGCAAGTTCGGCTTCCTCGAAGTTCTGGATGCACAACGAACGCTGATTTCCGCCCGCAGCCAATACCTGGAATCACTGGCGACAGCGACCGAAGCGAGAGTCGCCATCGAACGAATCCACGGTGATCTCAACCGGTTCAGCTTCAACCCCTGACTGTCTTTTTCCGCCTATATCGAGCGTATCGAGAGGTGCTGCACGTACCTGATCGCCGGGAGCTTTCATGAATAACAAACGAAGCATTGCCATCGCGCTGGCGGTGGTGGTCATCATTGGTCTGGGCAGTCTGACAGTGAACCAGCAGATGCGGCCCTTCGCCGCTGAAACCGGCTCATCGGACGGTGAGCACTCCGACCAAGAGCACGCCCATGAGCCGAAAGAGGCTCATGGCGAAGACAGCCATGACGGTGAGCCGAAAAAACCCGGAGCCGCAGCCGCAGAGCCTGCCCATGAAGAAGAAGAGGGACACATCGAGCTGACTGCCGAGCAGATCAAGGCGGCAGGCATCGAGCTGGCAACCGCCGAGCCTCGGCAGATGAGCACGACCGTGACCTTCCCCGGTGAAATACGCTTCGACGAGGACCGCACCGCGCATGTCGTGCCTCGGGTCAGCGGCGTGGTCGAATCGGTCAAGGTCGATCTGGGTCAGGCGGTGAAAAAAGGCCAGGTGCTGGCGGTGATTGCCAGCCAGCAGATCTCTGATCAACGCAGCGAACTGAGCGCCGCCCAGCGCCGTCAGGAACTGGCACGCCTGACCCTGCAACGCGAGAAGAAGCTGTGGGAAGACAAGATTTCTGCCGAGCAGGACTACCTGCAAGCGCGCCAGGATTTTCAGGAAGCCGACATCAACCTCGCCAACGCCCGGCAGAAGATCAGCGCCATCGGTGCCAGTCTCAGCCATTCCGCAGGCAATCGCTACGAACTGATCGCACCCTTCGACGCCATGGTTGTGGAAAAACACCTGGGCATCGGCGAGCTGGTCAACGAAGCGAGCAACGCGTTCACCCTGTCGGATCTGTCCCGTGTCTGGGCCACGTTTGGCGTATCGCCAAGGGACCTGGACAAGGTGGTCGTCGGGCGTCCGGTGACGGTCAGTGCGCCTGATCTGAACGCGAGCGTCGAAGGCAGGATCGGTTATGTCGGCAGCCTGCTGGGCGAGCAGACCCGTGCCGCCGCTGTGCGCGTGACGCTCGCCAACCCTCAGGGCGCGTGGCGTCCAGGCCTGTTCGTATCGGTGGAGGTCGCCGCCGAACAGACCGGTGTAGCGGTCAGCCTGCCCGAGTCCGCAGTCCAGTCGATTGAAGACAAGCCGTCGGTCTTCGTGCGCAACGAAGAAGGTTTTCAGCTGACGCCCGTCACGCTTGGCCGCCGCGACGGCGGTCATGTGGAAATCGTCAAAGGCCTGGCCGCCGGTACGCAAGTGGCCACCGCTGGCAGCTTCATCCTCAAGTCGGAGCTGGGCAAAGGCTCCGCCGAGCACGCCCATTGATCTGCGTCACACGAGTACACCTCCATGTTTGAACGGTTGATTCAATTCGCGATTGAACAGCGCATCGTCGTGATGCTTGCTGTGCTGCTCATGGCAGGGCTGGGCATCGCCAGCTATCAGAAACTGCCCATCGATGCGGTACCCGACATTACCAACGTACAGGTGCAGATCAATACATCTGCGCCCGGCTTCTCGCCGCTGGAGACCGAGCAGCGGATTACCTTCGCCATCGAAACCAACATGGCGGGCCTGCCCGGTCTGCAACAAACGCGCTCGCTGTCACGCTCGGGCCTGTCCCAGGTCACGGTAATTTTCGAAGACGGCACTGACCTGTTCTTCGCCCGCCAACTGGTAAACGAGCGCCTGCAGATCGCCAAGGACCAATTGCCCGAAGGCGTCGACGCGATGATGGGGCCGATTTCCACC